>NZ_JARTVT010000029.1:0-95035 GCF_029625685.1 Mesorhizobium sp. WSM4976 | reverse complement strand
CGTCACGGTGGCGCGGGACCAACGCCCAATCAGCTCTTAAACTGATTCAACGCAATCGTGAGGTTGCCTGATGAGCGCCAAGGCCTTCGACGCCATCGTCATCGGCGCCGGACAGGCCGGCACGCCGCTCGCCGGCCGGCTCAACGCGGCCGGCATGAGCGTGGCGCTGATCGAGCGCAAGCTCATCGGCGGCACCTGCGTCAACACCGGCTGCATGCCGACGAAGGCGATGGTGGCGAGCGCCTATGCCGCCCATCTCGCCCGCCGCGCCGCCGACTATGGCGTCGTGCTCCCGGGCCCCGTCGGGGTTGACTACAAACGCATCAAGGCGCGCAAGGACAAGGTCACCAACGACGCCCGCGGCAATCTCGAACAATGGATCGCCGGCATGAAGGGCTGCACGCTCTATCGCGGCCACGCGCGTTTCGTCACCGCCGACACCGTGCGTGTCGGCGACGAGCTGCTCACCGCGCCCAAGATCTTCCTCAACACGGGCGGCCGCGCTTCCGTGCCCGACCTGCCGGGTGTCCACGACGTCCCCTACCTCACCAATTCCTCGATGATGGATCTCGATGTGCTGCCCAGCCATCTGATCGTTATCGGCGGCAGCTATATCTCGCTCGAATTCGCGCAGATGTTCCGCCGCTTCGGCTCGGAAGTCACGGTGATCGAGAAGGCGCCGCGGCTCACCGGACGCGAGGACGAGGACACGTCCGCAGTTATCCAGTCCATCCTCGAAAATGAAGGCATCACAGTCCATGTTGACGCCGGCGACATCAGCCTCGCCAGGAAGGGCAACGCGATCGCCGTCACCTTCTCCGCCGGCAAGCCGCCGACGGTGGGCTCGCATGTGCTGCTGGCGCTCGGACGCGTTCCAAACACCGACGATCTTGGCCTCGACAGGGCCGGCGTCGCGGTCGACCAACGCGGCTTCATCGTTGTCGACGACCAGTTGCGCACCAGCGTGCCCGGCATCTGGGCAATGGGCGACTGCAATGGCAAAGGCGCCTTCACCCATACCTCCTACAACGACTTCGAGATCGTCGCCGCCAACCTGCTCGACGATGATCCGCGCAAGGTCAGCGACCGCATCGAAGCCTACGCGCTCTATATCGATCCGCCACTCGGGCGGTGCGGCATGACGGAAGCCGCCGTGAGGAAATCCGGCCGCCGCGCGCTGGTCGGCCAGCGGCCGATGACCCGTGTCGGCCGTGCGGTCGAGAAAGGCGAGACTCAGGGGTTCATGAAGATCCTGGCCGATGCCGACACCGGCGAGATCCTCGGCTGCACCGTGCTCGGGCCGGGCGGCGACGAGGCGATCCACTGCGTGCTCGACCTCATGTATGCCAAGGCTCCGATCTCGACGCTAGCGCGCGCCATGCACATACACCCCAATGTCTCGGAACTGCTGCCGACGATCGCCCAAGAGCTGAAGCCGCTGGACTAGAGCAATTCCAGGAGAGATGTGACCGGTCAGGCTCGGCGCCTTCGCCGTAGCCGAGGTTGGACCACTCGACATCCCAACCGCAAACATGCATTTGGGTGGCCTCTTCAATCGGAGGCCCCCATGCAGAAGATGATCGAGCGCATCGCCGGCGACGCGGAAGGCACGGTTTACGAATTCCCGGTCTTCCGCTTCGAAGGCAAGGACAGGGCGGCCCCTTCCGGCTACCTGCAGGCCGCACTCCATGCCGGCGAACTGCCGGGCGTCGTCGCCATCGATGCGCTGATGCCGATGCTGGCCAAGGCGGAGGCCGAGGGCCGTATCAGGGGTCCGCTCACCATCGTGCCCTGGGCCAACCCGATCGGCCGCGCGCAATATCATTTCGGCGAGCACCAGGGCCGTTTCAATCTCGGAACCCGCACCAACTTCAACCGGTCCTTCCCGCTGCTAGCGGCGCCCGACGCCAAGCTGTTGCCGGATGTCAGCCTGGGCGGCGCCGATCGCCGGTTGAAGAACCGGCTCGTCCAGCTGTCGCTTGGGCAGGACATCGTGCTCGACCTCCACTGCGACGACGAAGGTCTCGCCTATCTCTACATCCACACGAGCCTGTGGCCCCATATGGCCGACTGCGCCGCCGCCATGGGCGCCGAAGCCGTCCTGCTATGGAACGAGGACAACACCGGCACCTTCGAGGGCGCCGCGATCATGCCCTACCAGAATGTGCCTGCAAGCGTCGCGCGCTTCGATCGCCGCGTCGTCACCACGGTCGAATATCGCGGCATGCTTGATGTCCACGGCGCGCTGGCCGCGTCAGACGCCGAAGGCCTCTACCGCCTGCTGGTGACACGCGGCGTCGTGGAGGACTCATCCGTGCCGAAATTCGAGAAATTTTCAGGACCGGTCGTGCCGCTGGAAAACATCGACATGATGCCTTCGCCCAGGGCCGGCGCGATCCTTTACGACGTCAAGCCCGGCGACCGCGTCAAGAAAGGCGACAGGCTGGCGACGATCGTGCATGCGCCCTGCGAGGCCGGCGGCCGCACGGAAGTGTTTGCCCCGCAGTCGGGCTTCATCCTGACCCGCCGCTCGCGCCGCATCATCCGCGCCGGCGAGGATCTTTTGAAACTCGCCGGCGACGGCAGGAGCAGCGACGCACGCTCGGGCACGCTCGAGGACTGAGGTTCTTTGGCTTAGCCCGAACGGCGCGTCCGAGCGCCATTCCTGCCCGAATGCGCAATTGGTCCGGATATTATCGAGCGGCCGGTATCTCAGACTAGGCATCTGGGAAATTGGTTGACGGTGCGGCCGAGGTCGCGGCCTGGGCGGCGACCGCAAGGCGGGACATGATGCTTCCCGCGGCACGCGATGCCTCCTCGCCAAGAGCATCAGCCAACCGGCTCCGGGCGCTCTCCCAGGCAGCCATGGACTCGTGCATCAACCGGCGGCCCGCATCGGTAAGCACCAAGCGTTTGCCGGCCCGACCCCGCCCGCCATGGCTGCGCACGAGATTGCTCCGTTCGAGGCTCTGCACGCTGCGACTGAGAGTGGTGGCGTCGACCCCGGCGCGCGACGCCAGCTCAGCGAGCGTTGGTTCGTGGCTGCCGCCAATCCCCACCAAGAGGCTGAACTGCTCCGCGGTGATTCCCAACGGCCGGAAGCAGGTGTTGTAGTAGCGCGTCAGCGCCCGTGCGGTGACTCGAGCCTGGAAGGCCGGACACTCGGTCTCGACGCGGCGATAGAAATCGGAAGCCTCTGTCATGCGCAGGTCTCGACACTCTCCCGTTCATCGAATACTGTATATACATTATTATTCGGGAGCGCGCCATGACTGCCTATGTCCACATCAATCTGCGTATCAAGGATCCGGCAAGGCAAGCCGCGCTGGCGCCGCGCTTTCAGGCAGCGCTGCACGCGGCAGGCGGCCGTATCCTGCACTTCGGGCCGGTGGTTGAGGGGCTGGAAGGAGACGTCACGCCATTGCCCATGGCGGGCATCTTCGAATTCGCGACCCTCGCCGACGCGCTGGCATTTTATCGGTCACCGGAGTACGCGCCGATCAAGGTTGAGCGCGACGCGGCGCAGGAAGCACGCATGTTTGTCGTTGACGCGGGCTAAGGAGTTCCAGCCAGCGAATGTCCGGCTGCATATCGCGCCGTCCGCCCGGCGAAATGCTCCCGCCAAGCGGGGAAGCCGAGCGAGACGCCCTGCGCTATAGCCGATTCACCACGCCCGGCGGGTTTCTTGATTCCGCTTGCCGATCCAAGCATTCGCCGCTATGGGAGTCGGCATGAACATGCGTTCGAACAAAACCGTTTGGTGGTGGGCTCGCTGACAGCGGCCGGTTCGTGCGTGTGCGCGTGAAAATGAGGGTGGCCGCAGCGGAATGTCCGGGCGGCCATTTGTTTTTTAAAGCCATTCCCGGGTCCGTTGCCCAAAACGCTGATGGAGACGGCAATGACGACTAAAGTTCTGGACAACGGGGCCGAGCGCTTCGTCACCGCCGGCGGCGTGACGATCACCCGCGAACGGCACGACAGACCCTATGGAGGCGCGATCGATGCCTATGTCGACGGCCTGAACTCACGCCGTGGCGCGGTGTTTTCCTCGAATTACGAGTATCCGGGCCGCTATACGCGCTGGGATACGGCCATCATCGATCCGCCGCTGGCGATTTCCGCACGGGGACGCACGATGCGCATCGAAGCGCTGAACACCCGTGGCCAGGTTTTGCTGCCGGTGATCGGCAAGACGCTCGGCGAGCTGAGCGAAGTGACGATCGCCGAGACCTCGAAGACGCTCATCCGCCTTGATGTGGCAAAACCCGGCCGCGTCTTCACCGAGGAGGAGCGCAGCCGCGTCCCGTCAGTCTTCACCGTGCTGCGCGCCATCACCGCTTTGTTCAAGACCGCGGAGGACGCCAATCTCGGCCTCTACGGCGCCTTCGGTTATGATCTTGCCTTCCAGTTCGACCCGGTCGACTACAAGCTCGAACGCAAACAGAGCCAGCGTGATCTGGTGCTGTTCCTGCCCGACGAGATTCTGGTGGTCGACCACTATTCAACCAAGGCCTGGACCGACCGCTACGACTATTCCGGCGACGGTTTTTCGACCGAAGGCCTGGCTCGCGATGCCCATGCCGAGCCGTTCAAGGCCGCGGACCGTATCCTGCCGCGCGGCGACCATGAGCCGGGCGAATATGCGAACCTGGTGCGCCGGGCGATGGAGAGCTTCAAGCGCGGCGACCTGTTCGAGGTCGTCCCTGGACAGATGTTCTACGAGCGCTGCGAGACCCAGCCCTCCGACATCTCGCGCAAGCTGAAATCGATCAACCCCTCGCCCTATTCCTTCTTCATCAATCTCGGCGAGAACGAATATCTGATCGGCGCCTCGCCGGAGATGTTCGTGCGCGTCAACGGTCGCCGCGTTGAGACCTGCCCGATCTCGGGCACCATCAAGCGCGGCGACGACGCCATTTCCGATAGCGAGCAGATCCTGAAGCTGCTCAATTCCAAGAAGGACGAGTCCGAGCTCACCATGTGCTCGGATGTCGACCGCAACGACAAGTCGCGCGTCTGCGAGCCGGGCTCGGTGCGCGTCATCGGCCGCCGCCAGATCGAGATGTATTCGCGCCTGATCCACACTGTCGACCACATCGAGGGGCGGTTGCGCGAAGGCATGGACGCCTTCGACGCCTTCCTCTCGCACGCCTGGGCCGTCACCGTCACCGGCGCGCCGAAGCTGTGGGCCATGCGCTTCATCGAGCAGAACGAGAAGAGCCCGCGCGCCTGGTATGGGGGCGCAATTGGCATGGTCAATTTCAACGGCGACATGAATACCGGCCTGACTCTCCGCACCATCCGCATCAAGGACGGCATCGCCGAGGTGCGCGCCGGCGCCACGCTGCTCTTCGACAGCGTGCCCGAGGAAGAAGAAGCCGAAACCGAACTGAAGGCATCCGCCATGCTCTCCGCCATCCGCGACGCCAAGACCGGCAACGCGACCGGAACCGAGCGCACCACCGCGCGCGTCGGCGACGGCGTCAACGTACTGCTCGTCGATCACGAAGACTCCTTCGTCCACACGCTGGCCAACTACTTCCGCCAGACGGGCGCCAACGTCTCCACCGTACGCACGCCAGTGCCGGAGGAAGTCTTCGACCGGCTGAAGCCAGATCTCGTCGTGCTGTCGCCCGGCCCGGGCACGCCGACCGATTTCGATTGCGCCGCAACCATCAGGCGAGCGCGCAGCCGCGATCTGCCAATCTTCGGCGTCTGCCTCGGCCTGCAGGCGCTGGCCGAAGCCTATGGCGGCGAATTGAGACAGTTGCACATCCCCATGCATGGCAAGCCATCGCGCATCCGCGTCTCGAAACCCGGCATCATCTTCTCGGGGCTCCCCAAGGAAGTGACCGTCGGCCGCTACCATTCGATCTTCGCCGATCCGGTGCGGCTGCCCGACGGTTTCGTCGTCACGGCCGAGACCGAGGACGGCATCATCATGGCCTTCGAGCATCGCAAGGAACCGATCGCGGCGGTGCAGTTCCATCCGGAATCGATCATGACGCTCGGCCACAATGCCGGCATGCGCATCATCGAGAACATTGTCGCGCATCTGCCGCGCAAGGCCAAGGAAAACGCCGCGTAGGGATGATGACCGAGGCGCTGGACACGACGATGGCCGCGGCGAAAGCCGCGACCAGGCAGAAGGTCGCAAGGCTCGCCTTCTGGTCGATCGTCGTCGCTTTGGTCGTGCTCGCCCTCAAGGTGGCCGCCTGGTATATCACAGGCTCCGTCGCGCTTTATTCGGATGCGGCGGAATCGATCGTCAACGTCATCGCGTCGGCCGCCGCCTTCTGGGCGATCCAGGTCAGCTACAAGCCCGCCGACCAGGACCATCCCTTCGGCCATCACAAGGCCGAATACTTCTCCGCCGTTCTTGAGGGCGTGCTGATCGTGGTCGCGGCCCTCCTGATCCTCAACGAGGTCTGGCAGTCCTGGCAGCATCCGGCCCCGCTCGAGCGGCCCTGGACTGGCCTCGCCGTCAACAGCTTGGCGACCATCGTCAACGCGATCTGGGCCTGGACTCTGATCCAAGTCGGCCGGAACGCCAAGTCGCCGGCCCTCGTTGCCGACGGCCAGCACATCATGACCGACGTGGTGACGTCCGTTGGGGTGCTCGGCGGCCTTGTGGGCGCGGTGCTCACTGGTTGGCAGATCCTCGATCCGGCATTGGCCGTGATCGTCGCGCTCAACATCTTGTGGCAAGGCTGGCATGTCATCGGCTCGTCGATGAACGGCCTGATGGACCGCGCTGTCGACAGCCACGAGCACATGCAGATCCGCGACATGATCTCGGCCAATTCGAAAGGCGCGCTCGAGGTGCATGACCTGAAAACGCGCATTGCCGGACGCGCCACCTTCATCGAGTTCCACCTCGTCGTCGACGCCGACATGACGGTCGGCGCCAGCCATGTCATCTGCGACCGCATAGAGGACGCGCTGAAGGCCGAGATCCCCTCGGTGCGCGTTACCATCCATGTCGAGCCAGACGACGAGGCCAAGCTGCCGAAAGGCACCACCGCGGTGCCTTTCGCTTAAAGCACCTCCTTGAAGTTAGCCGGAGCCTCCCAACTTCGTCATTCTAGGGCGAAGCAGGAGCGAAGCTCCGTCGTGAGACCCTAGAATCCATGCCGTTGCCTTTGCCAAGGCGTGCAACGGAGTAAAATTCTGCACCGTTTCAACGCTTTA
Source organism: Mesorhizobium sp. WSM4976 (assembly GCF_029625685.1). NCBI lineage: Bacteria > Pseudomonadati > Pseudomonadota > Alphaproteobacteria > Hyphomicrobiales > Phyllobacteriaceae > Mesorhizobium > Mesorhizobium sp. WSM4976. The sequence goes on along the minus strand of NZ_JARTVT010000029.1, from coordinate 87,844 downwards.
AGCGTCACGGCATGGGTTCCATGGTCTGCGCCGCGTCGCTGCGCTCCTAAGTTCCGCCATCGAATGACGAAGCGCTAGTTACGGAGCGCAGGCCGACTGCGGCATAGGCTGCAGCCGATAAACCTTGTCGTCGGATTTCGTCTTACCGCCCGTCGCCTTCGAGCAGAGATCGACAACAGCCACCGCACTGTTGGGATTGGCCAGCATCATAGTGCCGTTGGGGCCGCGCTTGAGGAAAATCTCCTTCTGCGAGATGTCGCAGGCAAAGTCGCTCAACTTCGGACTGGCAGAGCAGCGCCACTGATCGGCCTCGCCCTGGCAGGAATAGGTCTGCGTGACCTTCTTCCCTTTCTGCCTGGTCGTCACCGAAATGGCGATATCCGCGCCGTCGGGCCAGTTCGCGGCATCGCCGCCGGCGGCGAAGGAGGCAAGTTCGACGGGTCCGCGGAAGACGCGGATCGATTGCGTCAGCTGGTTGGGATGTGTTTTCAGATGCGCGTCATCATAGTCGCGCCCGAAGCAGAAAGGCTGGTCAGGCTTAAGCCAAACGCGCAGTGGATCTCCCCGCGTAGGATCGATCGGATCGATGCGCGCGAACTCCGCCTTGCAACTGTCGGCCGACATGGGGTCCAGCTTGAAATTGTCATCCTCGCTGCCCAGCGCCTGCCTGTTGTACTCGGCTTTGCCGAGATCCTCCTCCGCGCCAGCGTCGAGATACACGTCAGGCTGTAGGTTGGAGAGGATCAGCCGGCCCTTGTCGTCGACCTTCAGCATGGCGAGCGTGCGGTCGCAATCCATGCCGCAGCGGATGCCGCTCGCCTTGTCGCTTGGATCTTCCTTGTTGCACCAGCTGCTTGCCCATTCCGGCTTCTTGGCGCCGCGCACCGTGGTGGTGAGGAAACCGTTATAGGAAGTATCCTGGTTGGCGGGGGGTTCTTCGTTCGGGTGGCTCACCGGATCATGGCCATAGAAGAAGAAGATGCGCGCCACTTTCTGGTGCGGATGCGCCTTGAGATGGGCGGCGTCGTAGATGCGGCCGAAGCAGACATCGGCGCCGGTCGGGCTGAGTTCGGGAAGTTTGGACGGCTGTTCGGCGCGCGCCGCGCCGGCAAAAGCGGCAAGAGCGGCACAAAGCGCTACGCCCGCCATGGTCCTCGCCACCTTGGTTCTCGATGACATGTGATCCTCTTCCCGCCGACAGGACCAGGATATGCTAGTCTAGGTGTGCCGTCTGGACCATGCAAAATCGCGCGAGCGGGCGGGCGAACGGAGGATACGATGCTGCGCCGTGACATTTTCCGTGCCGGCCTTGCCGGCGCTGCTGGTCTTTTCGGCCTGAGCCGGGCAAACGCCGCAACGAGTGAGGAAAGTCTGAAGGTCGCCTATCACCTCAGCGACACGGACAAGGTCAATTTCGTGCTCGGCAACATCAAGAACCACTATGAAGGCACTGGCGGCAATGTCGATATTGTCCTAGTCGTGCACGGCCCGGCGCTAGCCGCCTTCAAAGCCAAGGGCGCTTCCGGCGCCATTTCAAGCCGCTTTGCTGGGCTCGTCCAGCAGGGCCTTGTCCCGCAAGCCTGCGGCAACACCCTGCATAGCATGGAGATCACGCTGACCGACCTGCTGGCGGGCTTCGAGCTTGCTGAAAAGGGCGGCGTTGTGAAGCTCGCCGAACTGCAGCGGCAAGGCTATGTCTATCTCAGGCCCTGAACGCGGCCGCACTTGAACACGCCAACACTTGTACGACAGGCCGGCAATGGCCTACGAAAGACGGCAACCCGGAGGACGGCCGATATGACGACACTTGCCATTCCCGATCTTGCCGGCAAGGCGGTGCTGGTCACCGGCGCCTCGACTGGCATAGGTGCAGCACTCGCCCGCGCTTACGCGGCGCAGAAATGCCGTGTAGCGCTGCACTACAATGCGAGCCGTGCGCCCGCCGAAACCGTGGCCGAATCCATCCGTGACGACGGCGGCGAGGTGTTTCTGGTCCAGGGCGATTTTTCGATACCTGCCGACGTCGAGCGTGTGGTCGAAGAGAGCGCAAACCATTTCGGCCGGCTCGACGGCCTCGTCAACAATGCCGGCGGCATGCTCGGGCGCGTCGCCTATGCCGATCAGGACGAAGCGCATTACGACGCCGTGATGGACCTCAATGCCCGCTCTGTCTTGACCGCCTCGCGCAAGGCGATACCGTGGCTGAAGCGCCAAGGCGGATTCATCATCAACACCACCTCGATCGCCGCGCGCAACGGCGCCGGCGGTGGCGCCGGCCTCTATGGTTCGTCGAAAGCCTTCGTCTCCAACGTGACGCGCGGTATGGCGAAGGAACTGATCGGCTTCGGCATCCGCGTCAACGCGGTGGCGCCCGGCACGATCCTGACGCCCTTCCACGAACGCTATTCGAGCGCCGAGCAGATCAAGGCGATGGTCGCGACCATTCCGCAGGGACGCGCCGGAACGGCCGAGGACTGCGTCGGCGCCTATCTGTTCCTTTCGTCCGATCTGCTGAGCGGCTACATCATCGGCCAGGTGATCGAGGTGAATGGCGGCCAGTTGATGCCGTGAGCTGGCGATTGCATACTTGATTGAGCGTGCAACCTGGAGGGAGATCAAGGCATGTACGGACTGATCGGCAAGATGCGGGCGGCGCGCGGCCAGCGCGATGCGGTCATGGACGTGCTGCGCGAAAGCACCGCCGCGCTTCCCGGGTGCCTGAGCTACATCATCGCCACCGATCCCGCCGACGCCGATGCCGTCTGGGTCACCGAAGTATGGACCGACCAGGCGAGCCACAAGGCCTCGCTGCAATTGCCGGAAGTCCAGGCAGCGATCGCCAAGGCGCGCCCCTTCATCGCCGGCTTCGAATTCCAGATCGAGACCCATCCGGTCGGCGGCTTTGGACTTCCTGCGCCGGAAAAGGCCGGCTGACCGCCTCGACACGGATTGTCCGCGAAAAGCGGGTTCGCATTTGTCTGCGTCAGGTCTGAGAGCCGGACATGGACTCTTCGCCGGAGCAACCATACCAGGACCAGGAGCCGGCCGAGCGCATGGCGACCAGCCCGGGCGGCATGGACAGCGCGCCATCATCGCCGCCGCGGCGCGGAACGTCGACATCTCCTTCGTCATGGCATTGCAGTCGGCACGCTTCCTGCTCGTGCTGTTCATTGGGCCAAGCGTAGCCAGGCTGGTGGCGCGAAACGTCAGGGCCTGATCCGCGTTATTGCAAGGCGGGAGCGAGGAAAATGCCGATGAACCGTCGTGTGAATGCCGTTGATCTTTCCGGCCGCGTCGCCGTGGTGACGGGCGGCGCGCAAGGCATCGGCCTTGCGGTCGCGCGGCGCCTGTTGTCGTCGGGCGCCAGCGTGGCCATCTGGGACGTCGACCAGGCCGCAATGGCCAAGGCCGTAGCCGAACTCGCTCCTCTTGGCCGGGTCGAGGCCATCCTTTGCGACCAGTCGCAGATCGAGGCCGTCGATCGCGCCGCCACCGAGACCGAGCGGACGCTTGGCCCCGTCGATCTTCTCGTCAACAATGCCGGCATTGCCGGGCCGGCGGCGACCGTGGTCGACTACGATCCCGCCGCCTGGCGCCAGATCGTCGATATCGACCTCAACGGCGTCTTCTATTGCTGCCGGCGCCTGGTGCCCGGCATGGTCGCGCGCAATTACGGCCGTGTCGTCAACATCTCCTCGGTGGCCGGCAAGGAGGGTAATCCCAACGCCGCCGCCTATTCGGCCGCCAAGGCCGGCGTGCTGGCGCTGACCAAATCGCTCGGCAAGGAGCTCGCCGGATACGACATCGCCGTCAACGCGCTGACGCCCTCGCCCGCCCGCACCCGCATTCTGGAGCAGCTCACCGAGGCCCAGGTCGCCTACATGCTCGGCAAGGTGCCGCGCGGCCGTTTCGTCGAGGTCGAGGAGGCGGCCGCCATGATCGCCTTCATGCTGTCGGACGAGAACTCCTTCACCACCGGCGCCACCTTCGACCTCTCGGGCGGTCGTACCACCTACTGACCACCCCCGGGGATCTATCGCCCGGCAGCAAGCCGCTCGGGCAGGAAATCGACGAAAACGCGCACCTTCGGCGAGAGGTGGCGGTTGGACGGCCATAGCATGCGGAACTGACCGCGGCCGTGAGCGAGATCAAGGCCGGGCAATTGATGATCTGCCTGTCCGGCCCGCTGCTGATCTTGCCGCTGCTGGCCAGCCAGGCGGCGCGCTGGATCGCTCCGGCCACGATCTGCGGCGTCGGTCTGCTCGCCGCCGCTGCCGGCCTTGTCTGGCTGAGCCGCGTGCCCGCGGCCGCCGGCGCGCTGGTAGCCCCGCTGGTCCTGATCGGCATCGGCATCGCCTTGCCCTGGGGGCTGATGGACGGGCTGGCCGTCAGCGTCGTGCCGAAGGAGCGCGCCGGCATGGCGGTCGGTATCTTCAACACCACCCGCGTCGCCAGCGAGGGCGTGGCCCTGGCGATCGTCATGGCGGTCTTGTCGGGTTTCACGGCCACGCAGCTCGGCGCTCAAGGGCTGGCCTCGCCCGCCGAAGCGGCCGCGGCGGCACAGCTGCTGGCAACCGGCAATATCAGCGAAACGGTGCAACACCTGCACTTGGCCGACGCCAGTGCCCTCATCCAGGCCTACGAGACGGCTTTCGACCGGCTGCTCGCCGTGCTGGCCACGATCACCGTGCTGACCGCCATTGTCGTCTTCTTCGGCCTGCGTCGCGTATCGGCGTCGGAACAAGACGTCGCGCCTGTCCCGGCCTGCCAGGAAGGCTGACGTCAGCCAAGGCAGGGCATCCGGCTTCTGGGCCGGACGCCCGGCTTGACGCGCCAGGCTTCAGCTGATGACCAGGCTTGCGATCCGGTCGCCGTCGAGCGTGAAGGCCATGTCGCCCTCGCCGTTGAAGCCATTGCCGGTCACGGCGACGCGGGTGTGGTAGACGCTGTCGCGCTGCACGACGTTGACGATGCGAAGATTGGATTGCACACCGATATTGTCCGACCGGTTCCACTGCGCGATCCCGTCGCGGCCATGGAAATCGCGACCCCAGTCGCTGAGGAAAGCCTTCTCGGTAAACGTGTCGAGAATGGCTTCGGTATCGCCGGCATTGGTGGCTTCGACAAAGCGGCGGATCGGGTCTGGCGTGGTCATCAATCCAGCCTGTGCATGAGATCGTCATCCAGCCAGCGGCCGAAGAAATAGACGAGCTGCTTGTGCCACCAGGGCCAGTCATGGCTAACGTCGCCGCCCCAATAGTCGACCCAGGCGGGAATGGATTTGTCGCGCAGCACCTGTTCCAGTTCGCGCGTCTCGACCAGCATGCGCTCTTCCCAGGCGCCCTGCCCGCAGCAGAAGATCAGCCTGAGCGCCCTCAGCCGCCCAAGCAGCTTCTGGTCGACGATGCCCGGCAGATAGTCGAGCGGCGAGTTGAAATAGATGTTGCCTTCCAGCGCCCGACCGAAGAAGTCGCGTGCCGAATAGACGCCCGATAGCGAGATGACGCCGCTCGCCAGTTCCGGGAAGCGGAACACGAAATTCGATGAATGGTACCCGCCCATCGAGCAGCCGCTGAACAGCGGCTTGAGATTGCGCCCGCCGTTAGCGCTGGCCGCGATCGCCTGCAGCTCCGGCAGCGCCTCTTCGCGCACATAGCGGAAATAGGCCTCGTGCCGCGCGATGCGGTGCGCTGCGTCGGCATGCTTGTTGAAGAATGATTCCGAGTCGATGCCGTCAAGCGTGAAGAGCTGGATGCGGCCGGTGTCGATGAACTCGGCAAGCGCTGCGACCCCGCCCGAATCCTCGAACTGGTAAAACCGTCCCTGCGAGGTCGGGAACACCACCACCGGCCGCCCGGCATAGCCGTAGCGCTTGTATTCCATGTCGCGGCCGAGATTGCGGGCATGGCCCTTGTGATAGGAAACGTCCATCGGCTCAGGCCTTTTCCGCGTGGATATAGTCGACGGCCTGGCGTAGCGCCTTCTGGTCCTTCGAACGCAGCTGGTAGGCGTAATTGCCCATGGCGCGGCTGAAGACCTCTTCGATGGCCTGATGATGGACGATCTTGTCGCCATGGGCGGCTAGCACGTCCGCATGGCTGTGCAAATAGTCGATATGGCGTTTGCGGCTGGCATAGGCGGTGAAATACTTGCCCTTGTATGGGCCGCCGGCCGCATCCTTGACCACCATATCGGCCCAGGCGGCATAGACGTCGATGTCGAAGGTGTAGTTGATGGCGTCCGTCATCCAGGCGCCGGGCGGGCGCATGTTGACCTCGAGCGCGATGACGCGCTTGTCCTTGGTCTCGAACAGTTCGATGTGGAAGAAGCGCTCGCGCACGTCGAACGCTTTGAGGATCTTGCGCCCCGCCTCCTCCACCGCAGGCGCGATTTCCGGGAAGCAGGTGTAGCTCATGTGGCGGTCCTTGTTGACCGCGTCCATGATGCTCTGGTCGTAGCGGTGGCTGGCCGCTAGCACAACCTCGCCGTCGCGGTTGACCAGCCCATCGAAGGTCACCACCAGCCCCTCGATGAACTTTTCCATGACGAAGGTGACGTCCTCCGGCTTGTCCCTGAAGAACTGATCGAGCTCCCTGGCGTTGGAGATTTTGAAGGTGTTGGAGGCGCCGGAGCCGGAATCCGGCTTGACCACGACCGGGTAGCCGACACGGCGGATGAAGGTCATGGCGCCGGCACGGTCGGAGCATTTGCGCTGCGGAATAGTCTCGACACCGCTCTTGCGGAAGAAGGCGCGCATGCGGCTCTTCCGCTTCAAATTCTTCACGAAGTCGAGCTTGGTGCCGTAGATGTTGAAGTCGGTGCGGATGTTGGCTTCGAGTTCCAGCCAATGCTCGTTGAGCGACTCGAAGCGGTCGATCCGGCCCCATTTGTGGATGAAGTGACCCATCGCCCGGAACACGGCATCGTAATCTTCCATGTCGGCGATGCGGTAATATTCCGATAGCGCGGCCTTCAGCTTGCCGTTCAGGGTCTCGTAGGGCGCGTCACCAATGCCGAGTACTGTCGCGCCAGCCTTTTTCAGCCGATCGCAGAAGTCGGCGCCGTTGGCCGGGAAATGCGGCGAGAAGAACACGAAATTCATGGACGACCCCTCCCCGGCGCCTCGCTCGGCACCCAAGCTTTCGGAACCAAGTCTGGCGCATTAACGAGGTCTGGGGAAGACGCCAGTGCCGGCGACCAGACCAGGTTCGGCGCATTCGCCCCTGCGCACGCTTGCCTCCGGCGGGCCACTCCTGTAAGAGAGCCGCCATGACCTCGCGCGTTCGCCCAGTCGCTTCTTCTCGCCCCGGCTTTGCCGGCGAGACCGCGCGCGCGCTCGCTTCGACCCTGCTTCTTCTCGGCCTTATCGGCGATCGCCGGGTTCGCTGAAGGAGCGCCCGGCGGTCGATACCCGCCGCGTCAGGCGCATGCTCCTTGGCAAAGTCATAATCAAGCGAATGAAATTCTGGTAGAGGCGACGCTCGCCATTAATCCGCCCAAGGCGAACATACGAGCCGCCCGGAGAAGAGACGATGAACGCACGAGAAGAAATCCGCGCCGGCGAGGCTGAAGCCGGGAAGCGCGCGGCCGGCCACATGCCGGATGCGGCACGCAAGTATCAGCCCTACCCCACTGTCGGCCTGACCGATCGCACCTGGCCGAACAAGGTGATCGACAAGGCGCCGATCTGGTGCTCGGTCGACCTGCGCGACGGCAACCAGGCACTGATCGATCCGATGGGTCATGAGCGCAAGGCGCGCATGTTCGCGCTGCTCCTCGACATGGGCTTCAAGGAAATCGAGATCGGTTTTCCCTCGGCCTCGCAGACCGATTTCGACTTCGCCCGCTGGTGCATCGAGGAAGGCGGCGTGCCGCGCGATGTATCGCTCCAGGTACTGGTGCAGTGCCGGCCGGAACTGATCACGCGGACCTTCGAGGCGCTCAAGGGTGCCCACCGCCCGATCGTGCATTTCTACAATTCGACCAGCGAGCTGCAGCGCCGCGTCGTCTTCGAGAAGGACGTAGCCGGCATCAAGCGCATCGCCACCGACGCCGCTAAGATGATCACCGACATGGCGGCCAAGGCCGGGGGCGGCTATCGCTTCGAATACTCGCCGGAAAGCTTCACCGGCACCGAGCTCGAGGTCGCGCTGGAGATCTGCAACGCCGTCACCGAGATCGTGAAGCCGACGGCCGACAACAAGCTGATCATCAACCTGCCTTCGACGGTCGAGATGTCGACGCCCAATGTCTATGCCGACCGTATCGAATGGATGTGCCGCAATCTCGACAGCCGCGAGAACCTGATCATCTCGCTGCATCCGCATAACGACCGCGGGACCGGCATAGCCACCACCGAGCTCGGCCTGATGGCGGGGGCCGACCGCGTCGAAGGCACGCTGTTCGGCAATGGCGAGCGCACCGGCAATGTCGATATCGTGACGCTGGCGCTCAACATGTTCACCCAGGGTGTGGATCCGGAGCTCGACTGCTCCGACATCAACCGGATGAAGGATGTCTACGAGTATTCGAACCAGTTGAAGATCCCGGAACGCCATCCTTATGTCGGCGAGTTGGTCTACACGGCTTTCTCCGGCTCGCATCAGGACGCCATCAACAAGGGCATCAAGGCGCTGAAGAAGGCCAACACCCCGCTCTGGGAAGTGCCTTATCTGCCGATCGATCCGGCCGATGTCGGCCGCACCTATGAGGCGATCATCCGCATCAACTCGCAGTCAGGCAAGGGCGGCATCGCCTATGTGCTGCAGGCGGATTACGGCCTCAATCTGCCGCGCAATCTGCAAATCGAGTTCAGCCAGCTGATTCAGGCGATCACCGACGCAGAAGGCAAGGAAGTGCCCGCCAAGCGCATCCATGAACGCTTCCTCGAAACCTATATCGACCAGCCCGGCGCGCGGCTGAAGTTCCTCGACCACCGCACCTTCCCCGACACCGAGGTGAAGGGCCGGCGCATCGTGGAGGCGGATATCCTCGACAACGGCAAGGAAGTGACGATCAGCGGCTCGGGTACCGGCCCGATCGACGGCTTCGTCGATGCGCTCTCGCGCCATGTCGGCGTCGACATGTCGGTGCTCGACTATTCGGAGCATTCCTTGCAGCGCGGCTCCAATGCGTCGGCCATCTCCTATGTCGAGATGGAATATCCGGGCGGCAAGCTGTTCGGCGCTGGCATTAACACCAACATCGTCGCAGCCTCGCTGGAGGCCGTCGTTTCGGCCGCCAACCGCATCGTCGGTGGGAAGGCCGGCTGACCAGTCGGACTCCCGAGCACGGCGCGTCCGCAAGGCGCGCCGTGTTGCTGGCAGACGCAATTTCCTTGTCGGTCATTAACCGCCGGGGGAATTATTGGTGGCTTACGCGATCACATAACAGAAGCATCCTTGTGTGCCGGCGCGAGCGCTATATTATCGTGCCCTAACCTGTGCCGAGTTCGAAAGGATCGACACTTGGAGCATGCCCCGCCTGCCGCCCCCGCAGTGCGCGAGACATTGGAGCGACTGCTTGCCAGCGAAACGTTCGGACGCTCCGAGCGTGCCCGCAGGCTTTTACGCTATCTTGTCGAACGCGAGCAGGCAGGCGAGGCCGACAGGCTGAAGGGCGTTTCCATCGCAATGGACGTCTTTGGCAAGGACGGCGATTTCGACGCATCCACCGATGCGGTGGTCAGGGTCCAGGCCGGTCGGCTGCGCGAGCTGCTGGAGCAGTATTTCGCCAATGAAGGTGTCGCTGAGCCGGTTCGCATCGCGATCCCCCGCGGCGGTTATGTCCCCTCCTATGAACTGAACGAAATCCGCCTGCCCGGCGACGCAAAGTCCGCCACCGGCAACATCGCGCGCCAAGCCCAGGCATCGGCCGCAGCCGCCCCGGCCGCGGCCGAATATCTCGACAGCCTGACGCCAGGCGAGCCTGCCGCCCGCATTGTCCCGACCGCACCTGCACAATCACTGACGCGGCAACTGCGATTCTTCTGGGCTGCCATGGTTCTGGTCATTGCCATGCTCGGCGTGCTCATCCTTCGCCAGGGCGGTGCCCTTCTCGGCGGCGGCGACACGGCGGCAACGGCCGAAACGGCGGGCGTCACCGGAACCGCCGCCCAGCCGATATTCGACTCTTTGCCGCTCATCTACATTGCTACGAAAGCCGATGGGGCGGATGCAGCTCGCGTCGCATCGTCGCTGCGCGCCGGCCTTGCCGGTTTCGACACCATCGACTTCATCGGGCGCGCCGCGGATTCAACGCGCGATCAATCGGCCGACCCGATCAGTTTCGTCTTCGATATTGTTCCCGGCCCCGCCGCCGGCGACGTCACGGTAGAACTGCAGAGCGTCGCGACCGGTCGGGTCTTGCTGTCGCGCAACCTGACATCGGCCGAAACCGCGCCGGGCGTGGTTGAAAGCAACATCGCCAGCCTTCTGACATCGACCGTTCCCGCTTCCGGCGCGATCTACAGCTACATCGACCAGAGCGACATCCGTACGAGCCAGATCGGATGCCTGGTGCTCGACGACCACTACTATCTCGACATGAACACCGAGACGCACGAAGCTGCCTATCGCTGCCTGGAGAAGCTGACCAGCGAAGGCACCAAATCATCGCTTGTCTACGCGGAATTGGCCTCGCTTCATGGGGAGGCCGTCACCGCCCGTTATCCCTATCCGCCTGATGCGACGCTTGAAAAGGCCATGTCGCTTGCGCATCGCGCCGTCCAGATGGGCCCTATGAACCCGCACGCGCATCGCGCCCTCGGCTATCTCAACTCCCGCCTCGGCAACACAGACGAAGCGATCCGCTTGATGCGCAAAGCCTACGAACTCAACACCTATGATCTCGGCATGGCCGCCGCCTATGGCTACGGGCTGGTCTTCGCCGGCAAGTATGATGAAGGAACGCCGATCCTGGGCCACGCGGTCGAGGCCTTCAGCGGCCATCCGACCTGGTGGGATTATGGCTTGTTCGTCGGCGCCTTCATGCAGGGCGACATCAAAAAGGCCGCCATCGCCAGCGAGTCGCTGCGCACGACGGCGTCCAAGTCGCACTATCTGGCCGCGCGCCTGATCGGCGCGAAGCTTTCGGGGCGCGAGAAACTGGCGGGCGAGCTTGCCAACGAGCTCACCGCCGAATTCCCGAAATTCGTCGCCGACCCGCGTGCGACATTCGTCGACCGCAAATATCCCGCGGATCTCACCGATCGGCTGGTGCAGTCCTTGCGGGCCGCAGGAATCGGCAACCCGAGCTAATCCAGCCTCGCTCACGTGTTGGGCCACGGGGTTTCCGGAGTGCGGAAGTATGGTGCTATGATCCGATACGGAGATGCTTGCGCGTCGGACGCCTGATGGAGCGCTTCGGTCGCGAAAATTTTACTGGCCACGGGTCTGGATCGGGAGCAATCCAGCCACAATCTCCAATTGCAGCCTGTCTTGCTCACCGCTCCATTTTTTCATGCTTCCCTTCCCTTATGCCGTCGAGGGCGGCGCTGGTTCGAAGACTATCGTCTTTCTGCATGGCTTCGGAGCCTGCCGTGAGATCTGGCGCGACGTCATGCGGCCCCTGGCGGCGGAGGCGAGAGTGTTGGCCTACGATCTTCCGGGCCACAGTCATTCGCTGCAATGCGAGGGTATGGGCGGCGCCAAGCCGGCCGCGCGAGCCATCCTCGCCGATCTTGCCGCCCGCCAGCTGACCAAGGTCCATCTCGTGGGTCACTCCATGGGCGGCGCGGTCGCGACATTGATGGCGCTAGCTGATCCTGGCAGGGTGGCTTCGCTCACACTGTTGGCGCCCGGCGGCTTCGGCCCGGAGATCAACGCAGCCCTGCTGCGCCGCTATGCGGCGGCTTCCGGCAGGAGAGAGATCCGCGCCAGTCTCGCGGCCATGTCGGCCTCGCGCAGCGTGCCGCCTGACCACGTCGTGGATGCGCTCTGCCTCATGCGCAAACAGCCCGGCCAGTTGCAGACTTTGATCGATATGGCGGCCGCGATGACCAGGGATGACCGGCAAGGAGCCATCCCGCGAGCGCAGCTCCATGCGCTCGACATGCCGGTGATGGTTGTTTGGGGCGCAGAGGACCCGCTCCTGCCTGTCGCGCAGGCCGAGGCTCTGCCGTCGCATTTCCATCTGCACCATGTCCTTGACGCGGGTCACATGCTGGTCGAGGAGGCTCCGAATCTGATCGCCGAGATCGTGCGCCGCAACACACGACGGCGCGGCAGGCGGTTGCGTTCGGCGCTGGGCGCCGCGGCCAGTTGATCGCCGGACGATTTCCCTGCCGGGTTGGCTCAGGACCAGCCCAAAAGATCTGAAACAGGTTCCCGCCTGGACCGAGGCTGCGGCGCGGTATGTCATCGACGTGCATTTTGCCGGCGACTGTGTTAACTCGCTGTTAACCAGCAGCGAGGCAGCCGCCCATGAAGGATGCAGGCGACATAATCACCCCGATCGAGCCATCGCGAAAGCTTTCGGATGCCATACGCGACGTCAAGAATGCTTTCGCCGACCGCGATGACGTGGTTGTCGACATGCGCGAGGCGCACCGCATGCGGCTCGACTTGCTGGCAGCCGAGCTTGCCCCTGTCTTTGCCGAGGTCCCGGCTGACATCGACAGCTTCGACTTCGCCGTCTCGTCGGGCCTGCAGCCGCGGCTATGGATCGACGCGGTGAGCCACGTCGCGATGGGACGCGACCGCCGAACCTACCGCTTCCTCAAGGACACGCGCGTCGGCCGCGTGGTGCTGGCTGAAGCGACCGAGATGAAAGCCGTCGCCGATGCTGTGACGCGCTACGTGGCCGAACGTGTCATAGAGCGGCAGCGCATGATGGAGGGCGGCATGGAAAGCGCCGTTCCCGGCCTGCATCGTCACGTGGTCCAGGAAGCGGAGCCGCCTATCCGATCAGAGACCGGCCGCAACGGCTGGACGACGTTCTTCGCCGGCCTCGGCCTGATCGCCGCCGGCGCCCTTGTCGGCCTGGCGGTTTCGCTGGCCTTGTTCTGGGACCGCATCATGCAGATGAAGATCAGCTTCTGACGAGCTGGCGCCCGTCCGCCGGCACGTCGAGGTCCATGGTCTGGAGGTCTGAAGGCGGCATGGCCGGTCCAGTCAGGCCGCGCCTGGTCAGGCGCAGGCGCCAGTTGCCCCTTTCACCACCGATTTCGAACATGTTGTACTGCGCCGCCGGATGTTTGCCACCCGGTGCTTGGCCGGCGGCGGCAACACCGACCACGGGCACCTTGGCGCCGCGTGCGCCGATGGTGAACAAGGACGGCAGGTGCGAGTGGCCGTGCAGGACGAGTTCAGCGCCATGACGGCGGATGACCTTGTGGAACCGGGCAATGCCGAACAGACGCTTATGCTGCGGGACCGCGCCGCGCACCGGCGGGTGGTGTATCATGATGATCCGGAACAGCCCTTGCTTCGACGCATGGTCAAGGACCTTGCCGAGCCGTTCGGCCTGCCCTTCCATGAAGAAGCCGTTTGCCATGAAGGGTGCGGTGGCGCGCGCCGTGGTGACGCCGATCAGCGCGACATTGCCGCGCACGCGCAGATACGGAAAGGAATTGCGGTCGACCGGGCTGTTGACGCCGTCGCCTGTCATCCAGGGAGCCCACGCCCGGCAGACCTTGTCGAAGGCGCCCGGCACATAGGCATCGTGATTGCCCGGAACCACGGAAACGTCCTGCGGCGATCCGAGCGTCTCCAGCCAGTGCTTGGCCATCTCGATCTCGCCGTCGAGCGCCAGGTTTACAAGATCTCCGGTGACGGCGAGATGGTCCGGCGCGTTCGCCTTGATGTCGGCTACGATTGTGTCGATGACGGAGTCGTGCATATGGCGACGCCGGTTTCGCTGCCAGTTGACATAGCCTAGCACGCGCTTGGACGCGAGGTCGCGATAGGTTACATCGGGCAGCGGTCCCAGATGAGCATCGGAAATATGCGCGAGCCTGAACATGGCCCCTTCTTAAGCGACGCCGGCGAGGCTTTCCACTCACCCTTTGCTGTTCTCCCAGGCAGGTTCCGCAAAAGTGTCCCACGGTTTTGGGGTCAGCACTCGCGAAAAACAAGGAAAGCCAAGCAGATGTTCGTGGGGCAAGCCAAGAACATCTGCTTGGGGGTGGGCGAATGAACGACGGAGCCGATGTGGAGGAGGCTTTCCGCCAGACCGGCTGGCCGGGGCTGCGGGCCAGGTTCTTCCATCTTTACTTTCTGCTGCGCCGCCCGATGACGCTCGGCGTGCGCGGCCTGGTCTACGAACGTGCCTCCAACACCGTCTTCCTGATCCGCCATACTTATGTTCCCGGCTGGCAATTGCCCGGCGGCGGGGTCGAGTCCGGCGAGACGCTCGAAGAAGCGCTGACGCGCGAGCTGGCCGAGGAAGGCAACATCGCGCTGGCCGGCCCGCCGGTGTTGAGGTCGATGCATTTCAACCGCCGCTCCAGCAAGCGCGACCATGTCGGCCTTTATCTGATCGACGCCTTCAGCCAAACGGCTCCGAAACTGCCCGACCACGAGATCGCCGAAGCGGGCTTCTTCCCGATCGACCGCTTGCCGGAGGGCACGACCCCAGCGACGCTCCGGCGGATAGCCGAGATTTTCGGTGGTGAGCGCATCTCACCCTACTGGTAATCACGCCGCCTTCCTGAACCTGCCCCGGTCATGCGGGGCCGCATAATCGAGCTTGGGTCCCACCGGAACGATTCCCGTCGGATTGATCGATCTGTGGCTGCCGTAATAATGCGACTTGATGTGGTGCAGGTTGACCGTGCCCGACACACCGGGCACCTGATAGAGATCGCGCAGATAATTCGACAGGTTCGGATAGTCGGCGATGCGGCGAAGATTGCATTTGAAGTGGCCGACATAGACCGGATCGAAACGAACCAGCGTCGTGAACAGCCGCCAATCGGCCTCGGTGATGTATTCGCCGGCCAGGTAGCGCTGTCGCGACAGCAGCTCCTCGATCGTATCAAGCGCCTGGAACAATTCACCGAAAGCTTCCTCATAGGCTTTCTGCGTGGTGGCGAAGCCGGCGCGATAAACGCCGTTGTTGATCGCCGGGTAGATCTGCGCATTGATTCTGTCGATCTCCGCGCGCAGCGCCGCAGGATAGAAGTCGACACCAGGATCGCCCCATTCGTCGAAAGCCGAGTTGAGCATGCGGATGATCTCGGATGACTCGTTGTTGACGATCGTCTGTTCCTGCTTGTCCCATAGCACCGGCACCGTCACCCGGCCTGAATAGGCCGGATCGGCCTTGGTGTAGATCTGGTGCAGGAAATCGAGGCCGTAGAGCGTGTCGCCCGTGGCGCCGTCCTCGGCTTTGAAGGTCCATCCGTTTTCGCCCATGAAGTGGTGCACCACCGATACGGATATGATGCCTTGGAGCTTCTTCAGGGCACGGTAGATCAATGTGCGGTGTGCCCATGGGCAGGCGAGCGAGACATAGAGGTGATAACGGCCGGGTTCCGCCTTGAAGCCGCGCCTGACTCCCTGCGCCGGACTGCCATCACGCGTGATCCAATCGCGCCATTGCGACTCTCTGCGTATGAACCGTCCGCCGCTGTCGGTCTCGAACGGGCGGTCCTGCCATTTGCCTTCGATCAGCAATCCCATGCGGAAATCTCCCTGCGGTTCGGAATAATCTAGGCCGATAGCCGGGTTGGCGAAGCCCTTCGGCGCTGAACAGTTCGTCAAATGGCGAACCAGTTCGTCAAATGACACAAAGAAAGACAAAAACCGCCGATTGCAGCGGCACAAAATTGGTGCTAGCGGAGGCGCCCATGTTCGACTTTGCCTCGATCCGGTTCGACCGACGACGAAAGGGCGCCCGCGCTAAGAAGCGCTGACTGGCGAACGCTGCCGCTTGCAGCAAACCTTCCTCGCATACCGGGACGCAAAGACCATGAGCCTTGCCGACGTGAAATATCTGCCGGAAACTCCGGCGCATGATGCTGAAATCGAAGCCATCAACGACGAGGCCTTCGGCCCGGGCCGTTTCGTGCTTGCCGCCTACAAGATCCGCGAGTCGGGCGGCCATGACCGCTCGATGTCCTATGTCGCCGTCAAGGACGACACGGTGATCGCCTCGGTGCGCATGACGCGCGTGGCCGCGGGCGCGGGACGCGCCATGATGCTCGGCCCGCTTGCGGTGCGCCCCGCCTTCAAGAACCTCGGCATCGGCCGCAAGCTGGTCGCGATCGCGCTCGAAGCGGCCAGGAAGGCCGGCGCGCCTGCCGTCATCCTGGTCGGCGACGAGCCATATTATGGGCCGCTCGGCTTCAAGCGCTTTCCGCGCGGGCAGATCACCATGCCACGCCCGGTCGATCTCGACCGGCTGCTGCATCACGAGATCAAGCCGGGCGCCGTCGCCCGCTTTGCCGGTGATGTCTGCCACGCCAATATGGCAAGGGTCGCGGAATTTGCCCCGGCCCTGGCGCGGCCGGCCGGCAATGCGCAGCTATCGGTCGAGCCGGCCATTGCGGTTGCGCCTCCCCTGCGCGCCTCGTAGCATAATTCGAAACCTGGGAGGCTTGCATGAACCCGAACGGCCAGATCGCGATCGTCACCGGCGGGGGATCCGGCTTGGGAGAGGCGACGGCCCGCGCGCTTGCCGCCAAGGGTGCTCGCGTCGCCATCCTCGATGTGGGCATCGAGCGCGCGGCGGAGGTCGCAGCCGACATCGGCGGCATTGCCGTCCAATGCGACGTCAGCGGTGGCGACAGCGCCACGTCCGCGATGGCCGAAGTTGCTGCAAAGCTCGGTGAACCGCGCATCCTGGTCAATTGCGCCGGCATCGCCATCGGCGTGAAGACGATCGGCAAGGACGGACCGCATCCGCTCGACCAGTACCGCAAGGTTATCGAGATCAACCTGATCGGCACCTTCAACATGATCCGCCTCGTTGCCGATCGGGCGGCGAAGCTCGATCCGCTTGCCGGGGGCGAGCGCGGCGTCATCGTTAACACCGCCTCCGTTGCCGCCTATGATGGTCAGATCGGCCAGGCCGCTTATTCTGCTTCCAAGGGCGGCGTCGTCGGCATGACGCTGCCGGTCGCGCGCGATCTGGCGCGCTCCGGCATTCGCGTCTGCACCATCGCGCCCGGCATCTTCAAGACACGGATGATGGCCGGCATGCCGCAGGAAGTGCAGGATTCGCTCGGCGCCGCCGTGCCCTTCCCGCCGCGGCTCGGCGAGCCAGCGGAATATGCCGCGCTTGCCCTCCACATCATCGAGAACCAGATGCTGAACGGCGAGACCATCCGCCTCGATGGCGCCATCCGCATGGCGCCGAAATAGCGGGATGACCGGATCGCCGACAGGTGCCGGTGTTTCCACCGAAAGGACAGGCCCGCTCGCCGGCCTGAAAGTTATCGAGATGGCCGGGCTTGGCCCGGTGCCGCTTGCCACCTTGATGCTGGCCGAGATGGGCGCCGAGGTGTTGCGCATCGAACGCGCCGACGCCGGCCAGCCGCCTCTGAACCTGCCGGAAGAATACGACCTCGACCGCCACGGCCGTTCCATCCTCAAGCTCGACCTCAAGCGCCCGGCGGGCATGCAGCTGTTGCTGCGGCTCGCGGCATTGGCCGACTTGCTCGTCGAAGGGTTCCGCCCCGGTGTGATGGAGCGCCTCGGCCTCGGGCCCGATATCCTACTCCAACACAATCCGGCCCTGATCTATGGCCGCTTGACCGGGTTCGGCCAGGATGGACCGCTGTCGGGGCGAGCCGGGCACGACATCACCTATCTCGCTTATGCGGGCTTGCTGCACGCGATCGGCAGGAAGGACGCGCGGCCCGTGCCGCCGCTCAATCTCGTCGCGGATCAAGGCGGCGGCGCCATGATGCTGATCGCCGGCGTGCTCGCCGCCCTTTTCCAGCGTTCGCGGACCGGACGGGGCCAGGTAGTCGACGCCTCGATGATCGAGGGGGCGTCGATGCTCGCCGCGCCCATCCACGCCTATATGGCGGCGGGTCTGTGGAGCGACAGGCGCGGCGAGAATCTGCTCGACTCCGGCGCGCCGTTCTATGACACCTATGAGACGAAGGATGGCAAGCACATTGCCGTCGGCTGCCTCGAACCGCGCTTTTTCGCCGAATTCGCCAGGCTGTTGCCACTCGTCGGGCATTTTGTCGGCAGCCAATATGACAAATCATCATGGCCCGCGATGCGCGACGCAATTGCCGAGCGGGTCAGGGAGAAATCGCGCGACGAATGGGCCGAGCTTTTCGCCACGTCCGATGCCTGTGTCGCGCCCGTGCTGTCGCTGGTCGAAGCCAGGAACCACCCGCACAATCGCGCCAGGCAGAGCTTTGTGACGTCTGGCAGGCTCGAGCGCCCGGCGCCGGCGCCGCGTTTCTCGCAAGACCCGGCATCGGTTGCGGGAGCACCAGCCGCCGCGGATCGCGAGGCCGCAAGCATATTGGCCCGTTTTGGCTTCAGGCAGGAGGAAATCGCA
The DNA here is from genome assembly GCF_029625685.1 of Mesorhizobium sp. WSM4976. Taxonomy (NCBI): domain Bacteria; kingdom Pseudomonadati; phylum Pseudomonadota; class Alphaproteobacteria; order Hyphomicrobiales; family Phyllobacteriaceae; genus Mesorhizobium; species Mesorhizobium sp. WSM4976. Next base: position 69,379 of record NZ_JARTVT010000029.1, on the reverse strand, counting down.
GCCCTTGCAAAGGCGGGTGTACTCGGCCGATAACCGGAGAATAGAAATCAACTTAGCTCGGGTGAGCTTGTGACCGAACCGAAAAAAGATGTTATCCGCCAGACCGACGCCGAGGCGATCAGGCTGGCGAAAACCCTGATTCGGTCGGCGCGTTTCGGCGCACTCGCGGTGATCGAGCCCGGCACCGGCGCGCCTCTGGCGAGCAGGGTTGGCGTCGCAACCGACATCGACGCCGCGCCGCTGATCCTGATCTCGATGCTGTCCGCGCACACCGGTGCGCTGGTCGCCGATCCGCGCTGCTCGCTGCTGCTTGGCGAACCCGGCAAGGGCGATCCACTGGCGCATCCGCGCATCAGCCTGGCATGCCGGGCCGTGCGGCTGGAGCGTGGATCGGCCGACCAAGTCCGAGCCGAACGCCGCTACCTCAATCGCAATCCGAAGGCCAAGCTTTATCCCGGACTCGGCGATTTCTCGTTCTTTCGGCTCGAGCCTGGACGCGCCAGCCTGAATGGTGGCTTCGCCAAGGCCTATCTTCTCGACCCCGATGATTTCATCACCGGCGGCGCCCTTGTCGAGGAACTGGCCGGCAGCGAGCAGGCAGCACTCGATCACATGAATGCCGAACATCGGGACGCGATTGCCCTTTACGCCCGTCACTTCGCCCGCGCCGCGGGCGACGGCTGGACTGTCACCGGCTTCGATGCCGACGGCATGGATCTCGCCGCACCGGAGGCGACCTGCAGGATCTTCTTTCCCCAGCCTTTGCAAGCCGCGCGCGAATTGCGTTCGGTGCTCGTCGAGATGACAAAGGCGGCACGCGCGGCAGAGCAAGAGCGATAGTTGATCGCGCGCTAGCGAAAGCAACGCTTGAGATTTAAACGAAATGATCTACCCTTGTTGTGGCGCTGATTCAGCAGCGCCTATCGACATCTGAACATTGTGGAATCAGGCGCCATTGCCCCCTGGCGCCAGGATGAGCCAGGACCCTTGGGGGATCTATGATCTCAAACAGACTAATGGCCAACGCGGAATCGGCCGCTGCGTTTCTCAATCTCATGGGCAACGAAAAGCGTTTGCTGATCGTTGCCTATCTGATCGATGGCGAAATGTCAGTCGGCGCCATCGCCGAAAAGGTGCAACTCAGCCAGTCCGCGCTGTCGCAGCATCTCGCCAAGCTGAGGGCGCTCGATCTTGTCGAGACTCGGCGCGACCGCCAGATGATCTACTATTCCTGCAAATCCGAAGCGGTGCGCGAATTGCTGCGTATGCTGGAAGGCATTTTCGGCGACGGCGATCTCTCTCAGATGGCCTATCGGTTGCGCCGCGCCGGGGCTTGACCCGCGGCGCCAATGGCTCATTACCTCGCTGACCAATCTTCGGCGAGGCCTGTATGAACACCATCCTTATCGACGATCCTAGGGACCCGCGCGTCGCCGCCTACCTCGACATCCGCGAGCGTGACCTCGTCGGCCGGCAGGGCCGCTTCGTCGCCGAAGGCAAGGTGGTGCTGGACCTCCTGCTGTCGACAGGTCGATTCTCTGCCGAGTCGGCTCTTATCCTCGAAAACCGGCTGGCTGGACTGCAGCCGATCCTGCGCAAGGCGCCTTCGGATTTCCCTGTCTATGTCGCGGCCGGTGAGGTCATGGACCGAATCGCCGGGTTCCACATGCATCGCGGCGTCCTGGCGATCGGCATGCGCGGTGATCCGCCGCCCGCCGAGCTTCTGATGGAAGGCTTGCCTCGGCACGCCTTGGCCGTCGTCCTGGTCGGCATATCCAATCACGACAATATGGGGGCGATCTTCCGCAATGCCGCGGCGTTCGGCGCGGACGCGGTGCTGCTCGACCGGACCTGCTGCGATCCGCTTTACCGCAAGGCAATCCGCGTTTCCGTCGGCGCGGCGCTGAAGGTTCCCTTCGCGTCCTTCGACGATACCGCAGCCTTCACCGCGACGCTCGACCGGCTTGGCTTCAGCCAGTTCGCGCTCTCGCCAAGCGGATCAACCGACATCCGCGACGCGGAGCGACCAACGAGGCTTGCGCTCTATCTCGGCACTGAAGGCGAAGGCCTGCCACAAGAGCTGCTTGCCAGACTGCACACGGTACGGATCAACATGGCGGAAGGCTTCGACAGCCTGAACGTCGCGGCAGCTTCGGCGATCGCCCTGCATCATTTTTCCGCCCGGTAGCAGTCCGCGGAACGATCCTGGAGCGCCCCGCGATCGTCTCCTCAGCTGGACGAGCCGGCCTTCTGCAAAGCCCTCACGCGGTCGGCAAGGCTGACGCCGCGCCCATTCTGCTGCCCCTCGCCCGCCAGCGCCTTGGCGATAGGGGAATTCGGCCCGTCGAGCTTCATCGTCAGATTGACGACCTCGGCCGCCAGTTCGTTCATCTGTTCGCGAAGGCCGGCGCCGGAGCGTGCGTCGCCTGCCGATTCCGGCATCGCTGTCCCCGAGGCGGCAAGATCGGTTTTCAGCCGCTTGTTCTCACGCGCCAGCGCCGTCAGCCTTGCCTCCAGCCGTTCCCGGTCGGCCTCGAGCTTGGCAATCGCCTTGTCGACATCGTCACTTTTTGTATCGGCGCCTGCAGAGAGCCGCGCCACGCCGTTTACGGCGGCGGCCTCCTTTGACCGTTCGCGCATCCGAGCGAGGTCCTTGTCGCGCCGGTCGAGCTTCTCCTCACGGTCGGCAAGTGTGGCGAGCAGCCGCTCCACCTTCTTCTCGAGCTCGGCCGTTTTCTTCTTCTCGACCTTCAACGCATCGCGCGCAGCCTTGCTTTCCGATGCGATTTCCTGGAAATGGCGGTCCGCCTCCTTGCGCTGGCCCTTGAGCAACGCGATGTCGCTGGCGAGCTTTTCCAGTTCGGATTCGCGCGCAACCAGCTCGATCTGGCGGTTCGAGGACGAGAAGCTGGCGTCGTCATACATCTGCTCGAGCTTTTGCAGCTCCAGCGCGCGCTTCTCCAAAGCCCGCTCCGTCTGCGCGTGCTTTTCCGAGAGGCGGTGCAAATCCTCCTCGCGCTGCCTGAGCTCCGCATTTTTGGTCTGCAGATCGGAGAGCGCCTGGTTCTTGTCCTTCTTTTCGGCCGCGAGCCCCTTCAAGGCCTCGTGCCCGCGAGCAATTTCCACCAGCTGCTCGGCCACCTTCTCCTGAAGGTTCTTGACGGTTATCTCCAGCCGGCGCGTCGTCATTGCATATTCCGCCCGGACCCGGTCCTTGTCCGCCTGGATCTCAGCTTGTGTCAGCGGCAACGAAGCCTCGAGGCGCCCGCGAGTCAGGACAACCGCCCGCCGCCAGACCGCCGGAGCGATCAGCGACACCAGGAAAACGGCGCAAAGGAAACCGAGCGCGAAGAACAGGACCGACTGGACCAAGGCGAGCTATCCACTTTACGGAGCGGCAATCGCTGGATTGTGCCACCTTGGCATGGCGGAATTTCAACGCCGCGGCAAGAGCTTGCCGCGGCGTGATCAGCACGGTCCGAGCGATTGTAACGGGCAGAACTCGATCAGAACGGGTTCCAGGTCGGCCTTTCGGTGAGCTTCAGATAGCCGAGATTGACGCCGAGGCGGGCGCCGACGCCGGTGCGGATCGGCACGATCAGCACGCGGTTGCTCTGCAGCACGTTGAAGCCCACGCCGGCTATGACATAGGCGGACCCGGCCACGCCGCCGAAGCGGTTGTAGAGGCTGCTGATGTCGTCGAGGTTGTAGACCAGCATCATCACCCGTGAGCCCTCGCCGCCGAAGTCCCAGCCGAGCGACGGTCCTTGCCAGAAGACCTTATGGTCGCCGGCGTTCTTGGTGTAGAGCGTCCCCTCGCCGTAGGTCAGGCCGCCAATGAGGGCCCCGGATCCCTCCTCGCCGAGCAGATAGCCGTTCGGAAGGCCGTAGGACGCGAATATCTTCTCAACGACGGTGGCCAGGCCACCGGATGTCTCGCCGAAGAATTTATGACCGGAGTCGACGATTTCCTGAGCTGTGTACTGTTGGGCCCGCGATGCCGCGGTCGAAAGGACCAAAGCCCCCAGGAGTGTGATGGTCATGGTGAGGACACGGACAAATGTCCGGTCGTAGTATCGGGAAAACATGCTTCCAATCTCCGTCAGGGAGCACTTTCGCCGACGCCTCGCACCCTTGCGGCTCTTGGCGGCCGCTCAGGGTGGCTATCACGGGCAAACTATGCCGTAATCCTTTTTCAACCATTAAGCTCTCACACGAAGATGGCGGTTCGAAGGCTGAGCTTTAGCCCCGACCGCCGGTTTTCCCCGTGTGAACACACCATTTTCGCGATCGGCGATTTTGGATTTGTTGCTGCACGCTCAGGCGCTGTGTATTCAGAAAGCGTTGGAAAGGCGCGTGATTCGTGTGGGCGGGCGCGAAAACGGTCGCTCGGCCATGAACAAGTGACTTAAGCAGGGATTTCACCGATGGCCGAGCTCTTCACTCTTTCCGCGCCCGATCTCGCGGCGCTGCTTTGCAGCCGCGTCTGCCACGACATTATTTCGCCGGTCGGCGCAATCAACAACGGCCTGGAACTGCTCGACGAAGGCGGCGCCGACGAAGATGCCATGAAGCTCATTCGCCAGAGCGCCAAAAACGCCTCGGCGCGGCTGCAGTTTGCCCGCATCGCCTTCGGCGCCGCGGGTTCCGCGGGCATGATGATCGACACCGGTGATGCCGAGGCCGTGGCCATCGCCTTCCTGAAGAACGAAAAACCGGAACTAGTATGGAACGGCTCGCGCGCGCTGCTGCCCAAGAACAAGGTCAAGCTGCTGCTCAACCTCATTCTTGTCGCCCATGCGGCGATCCCACGCGGCGGCAAGCTGGTGATCACGCTGGAAAATCTTGAAACCGAACCGCGCTTTTCGCTGTCCGCCAGTGGTCCGATGCTGCGCGTGCCGCCGAAATTTCTCGAACTGCATTCCGGCCATAAGCCTGAGGAGCCGATCGATGCCCACTCGGTCCAGCCTTACTACACGCTGCTCCTGGCGCGCGAGGCCAACATGACGATCTCGATCCACGCGACTCCCGAAGAGATCGTGTTGACGGCTGCCTAAGAAAATTAGAAGTATCTTTTATTGCTAATATTTGTGTTGGCAGTGCAGATCGAGCAATGCCCGACCCGATCCATGTAACAGCGTCGTGGCCAACAACCGCCCGATGCCCCTCTTTGGAAAAACTTTACCTAACGGCTTTTCAGCTTCTTTACCAGATTGGCCTATGGTGCTCACCGGTTACCCGGAGGCTGCCGGTTCGGCAGATGGCAAAGAGGATCCGGACATGAAGCGCTGCCTGTTCGTCGACGATTCGAGCGTCATCAGGAAGGTCGCAAAACGTATTCTTGGCTCGGACATGATTGTCGTCGAGGCGTCGACCGGGGTCGAGGCTACCGAAATCTGCGCGGACGACATGCCGGAAGTCATCGTCATCGACGGCGGGCTGGCCGACGTCCAGGCCGTGGACCTTATTCGCCGCATCCGCGCTATCGAAGCTCCCATCAAGCCGCAGATCCTGATCTCGCTGATCGAGGTCGATGCCGCGGCGATCATGCGCGCCAAGAGAGCCGGCGCCCAGGGTTATCTGCTGAAGCCCTTCAACCGTGCGCAACTGCTCGAGAGCTTCCGTTTCCTCAAAATAGCCGCCTGATTCGCAGGGACCGGCTCCAAACACAAAACCCGGCCTGGGCCGGGTTTTGTCTTAAGGCGCTTTGATCGCTCAGGCGCTGACTCGGATATCTTCCGGTTCGCGCAGCACATAGCCGCGGCCCCACACCGTCTCGATGTAGTTCTGGCCGCCGGACGCCGCGTCCAGCTTCTTGCGCAGCTTGCAGATGAAGACGTCGATGATCTTCAGCTCCGGCTCGTCCATGCCGCCGTAAAGATGGTTGAGGAACATTTCCTTGGTGAGCGTGGTGCCCTTGCGCAGCGAGAGCAGTTCCAGCATCTGGTATTCCTTGCCAGTCAGGTGCACGCGCTGACCGCCGACCTCGACCGTCTTGGCGTCGAGATTGACCACCAGGTCGCCCGTGGTGATGACCGACTGGGCGTGGCCCTTGGAACGGCGCACGATGGCGTGGATACGGGCTACCAGTTCGTCCTTGTGGAAGGGCTTGGTCATGTAATCGTCGGCGCCGAAGCCGAGGCCGCGCACTTTGTCCTCGATGCCGGCCATGCCGGACAGGATCAGTATCGGCGTCTTGACCTTGGAGAGGCGCAGCGTGCGCAGGACTTCGTATCCCGACATGTCGGGAAGATTGAGATCCAGAAGGATGATGTCGTAATCGTAGAGCTTGCCGAGGTCGACACCCTCTTCGCCGAGATCGGTCGTATAGACGTTGAAGCTCTCCGATTTCAGCATCAATTCGATGCTCTGTGCGGTTGCACTGTCATCTTCAATCAGCAGAACACGCATTTCATTCCCCTTTTCTGCTGCCGGACCGTGTCACGACCCGTCCGGGACCCGGAGCAGTGATTGCCTGAACAGAAGGTGCCACCGACTGGTTAACAAATCCTAATTTCGTGTCGTCCACGATACCAGATTTTTTAACCCCTTTCTACACCCACTTGAATCTAATAACGAATCACACACGCAAACCGCTAATGCACCACATCAAAAAGTCAGCTTAAGTGACTCCAGAGACTCGCTGGCCCGGGCTTCCGCCGAGAGCCGGAATTTTTACCCGGCCTTAAGTCCTCGCCCGTATGATTAACAATGCCCGTAAACGAATGGTTACCGCCGGCAAAAATCTTTAGGGCTTTGTTTCCTATAGCCCAGGGAAAGCCGGGGGAAACGGGCAGCGCTTGGGTCGCTCCGGGCGGACTGGACGGTATTGCAGGTGTGCGTTTGCGGAGTATCGAGTCATGAAGTCACGTGAAAACCTCGTTCGGCTGAAGCAATTTCAGGTGAATGAGAAGCGGCGGCAGCTCTTGCAGCTGGACATGATGATCGCCGAGTTCGAACGCATGGCCGTCGAGCTGGAAGCGCAGATCATCGCCGAGGAGAAAAAAGCCGGCATCACCGACATCAACCATTTCGCCTATCCGACCTTCGCCAAGGCGGCCCGCCTTCGCCGCGACAACCTTAGAAATTCACAAAGCGACCTCGCCCATCAGCGAAGCACCGCCGAATCATTACTCGGCGAAGCTGAAGCGGAGCTGTCCAAGGCCGAGATGCTGGAATCGCGCGACAACAAGATCCGCGATGCCGAAATAGGCGGCCGCAGCGCCATGATCGGCTAATCATAGTATATTCGCAGTCATTGCGGCAGACATGTAGAGCCTGAGGCATGCCGCCCGCAGCTTCAGCACCGCCAACCGGTCGAATCGACCTCGCCGCCTGCTTCAGGACACTGCGATTTCGTCCAGGTCAGCCGATGCCCTGGCTCGGGCTTCCTTGATTTCCGGCGCATGTTCTTCGGCCCATGAGCGTATCTGGCTGAGCAGCCCCGCCAGGTTCTGGCCAAGCTCCGTAAGCTCATACTCCACACGCGGCGGAATGACGGGAAACACCTCACGCCGCACAAGACCGTCTCGTTCAAGCACGCGCAGCGTCTGCGTCAGCATTTTAGGCGTGATGCCTTCCATCTTGCGCGCCAGCTCGCCATTGCGCAGCCGACCACGCCGCAGCGCGCAGACTGTAAGATAGACCCACTTGCTGGCCAGCATCTCGAGCACGGTGTGCGACGGGCAGGTGCGCCGGAACGCGTCGTAGCCGAGTGGTGAAACGTAATCACTATCCATAAGGTGCGTATATATCGAAAAGGTGCATACTCGACAATCGGTTATCACTATCCAAATGATAGCGGCACATCAATTTGAACAGGAGGCGTCCATGCGTGCCGTTATCCAGACTTCCGTCGGCGGACCCGAGGTCCTTTTCGTTGCCGAGCAGCCCGACCCCTCTCCTGGGCCTGGCGAAGTGCTTGTCCGCGTCAAGGCCGCGGGCATCAACCCGGTCGACGGCGCCTTGCGCGGCGGTTTCTATCCGCTGCTCGGCGAGCCGCCGTTCATTCTCGGCTGGGATGTTTCAGGGACCGTCGAGGCGCTCGGCGCCGGCGTGACCGCCTTCAATGTCGGCGATGAGGTGTTCGGCATGCCGCGCTTTCCCAAGCAGGCTGGAGCCTATGCCGAGCTAGCCACGGCGCCGGCGGACGAGATGGCTGCGAAGCCCGCCGCCATCGACCACGCGCATGCCGCGGCCTTGCCGCTCGCCGGCCTGACGGCCTGGCAGGGCCTCGTCCGCCACGGCGGCCTGAAGGCAGGGCAGCGCGCGCTGATCCATGCCGGTGCCGGTGGCGTCGGCCATCTGGCGGTGCAGATCGCTAAGGTACTTGGCGCTTATGTCATTGCCACAGTCAGTCCAGACAAAACGGATTTCGTCCGCGCGCTCGGCGTCGACGAGGTGATCGACTACACCAGGGACGATTTCACCGGGAAAGCCGGCAATGTCGATCTGGTTCTGGATCCGATAGGCGGCGACCATGCCGACCAATCGCTGGAAGTCCTGCGTGACGGCGGCGTTCTGGTCTCGCTGCTCAACGTCCACGATGCCACGAGGGCGAAGGCCAGCGCCCACGATATCCGAGTCGAGCGCATGTCCGTGATGCCCGACCGCGATGGCCTGGTCGAGCTTGCCAGGCTGGTGGAGGCAAGCAAGCTCTCGCCCCATGTGGCAAAGACCTTCCCGCTCGACCAGGCGGGAGCAGCCCATGCTTTTCTGGCCACGCGGCCGATCGGCAAGGTTGTGCTGACGGCCTGAGGCTTTACAGAAACGAAAAGGGCGCAGAACACCGCGCCCTTTTCGTTTATGCCTGTCCAGCCTAGTGCCGGTATTGCTGGATGCGAGTGGTGCGCAACCCGGCAAGGCCGTATTCGTCGATCGATGCCTGCCAGGAGAGAAATTCTTCGGTGGTGAGCTTGTAGCGCTGGCAGGCTTCTTCAAGGCTGAGCAGGCCGCCGCGCACGGCTGCGACCACCTCCGCCTTGCGCCGGATAACCCAGCGCCGCGTGTTCGTCGGGGGCAGATCGGCGATGGTAAGAGGGCTGCCGTCGGGCCCAATAACATACTTGACTCTAGGTCTAACCAGATCGGTCATCGTACTCTCTACTAAAAACTCAAAGACCCAATCCCCGCCACAGTACCGCCACAGCTTTAAAAATTGCCTAAGCGAACCCTAATCACTAGGTAAGGATCGTGAACGCCCGGTTAGGATATCGTTTAGAATTCGAAACATCGGCCTCCAGGCCCTGAAATTGCCGGGAATCTCGTCCTGGGCCGCAAGCTGGCGCAGACGTGGCGCTTGACCTATATTCCGACCATTGGCATTGAGCGCCGCACAGTGAAAGCACCATGAACAGCCTCGACCTCCCTCGCCGCCCAGAAGAAACCCGCGTCGTCGTCGCAATGTCGGGCGGTGTCGATTCGTCCGTGGTTGCGGGCATCCTGAAGCGCGAAGGCTATGACGTCGTCGGGGTGACGCTGCAGCTCTACGATCACGGCGCGGCCACCCATCGCTCCGGTTCGTGCTGCGCCGGCCAGGACATAGACGACGCCCGCCAGGTTTCCGAAACTCTCGGCATTCCGCACTATGTGCTCGACTATGAGGAGCGTTTCCGCAAAGCGGTTATCGATCCCTTTGCCGAGAGCTACGTCGCCGGCGAGACGCCGATCCCTTGCGTATCGTGCAATCAGACGGTCAAGTTCGCCGACCTCCTGGCCACGGCGCAGGATCTCGGCGCCGACGCTTTGGCCACCGGTCATTACATCCGCTCGCGCGCCAATGGCGCGCATCGCGCGCTCTACCGGCCGGTCGATGCCGACCGCGACCAGAGCTATTTCCTGTTCGCCACCACGCAGGCGCAGATCGATTATCTGCGCTTCCCGCTCGGCGGCCTATCGAAACCGCAGGTCCGCGCCATTGCCGAGGAGATGGGACTGACCGTCGCCGCCAAGCAGGACAGCCAGGACATCTGCTTCGTGCCGCAGGGCAAATATTCCGACATCATCGCCAAGCTGAAGCCCGCGGCCGCCAACCCAGGCGACATCGTCCATATCGATGGCCGCGTGCTCGGTCGCCACGAAGGCATCCTGCGCTACACGATCGGCCAGCGCCGCGGCATCGGCATCGCCTCCGGCGAGCCGCTCTATGTCGTCCATCTGGATGCCGATCGCGCGCGCGTCATCGTCGGCCCGCGCGAAGCGTTGGAGACGCACAAGATTTATCTGCGCGCCATGAACTGGCTGGGCGACGGGCCGCTGTCGGACGTTCCGTCCGGCGGGATCGAGCTCTTCGCGAAAGTCCGCTCCACCAGGCCGCCGCGTCCGGCCGTGCTGCATCATCGCAACGGCGTGACTTCGGTCGAACTGGCCGATGGCGAGTCCGGCATCGCGCCCGGGCAGGCCTGCGTGCTCTATTCCGACGACTGCAACGAGGCGCGGGTGCTCGGTGGCGGCTTTATCGAGCGCTCCGAGCGCGGAGCCGAGGCCGAGGCCATGCTGTCCAGGCTTGCGGCAAGGCCGGCGCAGATTCCCGCCGAGTGATCATCGTATCTGTCAGCTGTCGTGTCCGTTCAGGCGGGCGAGCCCATATGGATCACTGTGCCGGCGGTCAGGATGCGCAGCACCCGGATCGCCTCCTCGCCGTCGGTGCGCGGTTCGGTGCGCGTCTCGATGCATTGCATGAAATGGGCAAGCTCGCGCGTCAGCGGCATGCCCTCTCCGACCGGCACGTAGGAAGGTTCGTTGGCCGTGAACGCCCATTGGCCGCTGTCCTGCCAGACCGCGTGGCGGTAGACGGCAAGCTTGCGCTCCCAGGGCTCAACGTCGTCGAACACGGCCATCGCCTTGGTGCCGACCACCGTCAGCCGCCGCTCGCGATAGGGATTGAGGCGCGAGGCGAAGAGATGGCTGCGCAACCCGTTCGGGAAACGCATATGCAGATGCGCGAAGTCGCTGAGATTGTCGAGCAGCGCCGCGCCCTCGCCCCTCACCTCGATCGGCTCGGTGCCGGTGATGGCGAGGATCATCGACAGGTCGTGCGGCGCAAGGTCCCAGAGCGCGTCGTTCTCGGTGTGGAATTTGCCGAGGCCGAGCCGATGCGAATGGATATAGCGAACCTCGCCGAGCTCGCCATTGTCGATCAGCCCCTTCAGCGTCTCGAAAGCTGGATGGAAGCGCAGCACATGGCCGACCATGAAGACGCGGCCATTGTCCTTAGCCGCCTTCACCGCGCGCTCGGCATCGGCGACGGTCAGCGCGATCGGCTTCTCCACCAGCACGTCCTTGCCGCTTTCGACGGCGCGCACGGCGGTGTCGGCATGGAACTGCGGCGGCAGCGCCATGACGATGGCGTCGATATCGTTGCGCTCGAACAGCCTGTCCGGCTCGATCGCCAGGCAATCCTGCTCGCTGGCGAAACCTTCGGCACGGGCGCGGTTGACGTCCGAAACGGCATAGAGCGCGCCAAGCGCCTTGAGGGTGCGGATATGGTTGCTGCCCCAGTATCCGCAACCGAGGACGGCGATGCGCGGCTTCATTCGTTCAAACTCTAGAATTTCATGGCCGAGACATAGCGACGTGCCCCGCCGAACTCAACCCCGGGACATGCCCTGAGTGCCTGTCCGGCAAAGCTTTTCTGGGACGAGATTGTGCGGGCCAGATTATGCCCACATGTCGACCTCATCCAAGCTTGACAGGCTCACCCTCGCAACCTTATATCCGCGCGACCTTGGCGAACGCCTCGCGACGCCCGTCCGTCCAGGACGGTATTCCGGGCCATTTGCCACCCTGGCGGGGTAGCTCAGTTGGTTAGAGCACGGGAATCATAATCCTGGGGTCGGGGGTTCAAGTCCCTCTCCCGCTACCACTTCCCAGATGCTCTGATGCCGTTGGGGAAGGCTTTTTCGCCCACGAGTGCGGCTAGACGTCCGGTGGTTTCGACTTCGCCCCCCCTGGCCTCAAGGGATCGCGAAACACAGCCACTGTTTCAATCAAATCCCGCATCGTTTCTGCGGATTTGGCATCGCCGGCCATGAGGCCTTTAGCCAGTCCCGGCCTGCAGTTGATCCTGCGGACAAATACGTTGATCGGGGTCAACACCGGTCTTGAGCAACGCGATGCCGGCGTAGCTATTGCCCGCAACTATTTGATGAGGCTTGAGCGGAAGAAGCCGCCCTCCTCCTAGTAGTCCAGAGTAATTGCTTGCAGCGAGTGCAAGGTGGATTATCTTTGCCATCGAACAAACACGCTCACGTTCTCAACCTATAGAGTGCGCGCGATTTTGGCGAAAGCGGTGTTGAAGCGCCTACTTCGGCGGCGCGCTTGCTAACGGAAAGGCAGATCGGTGCCAGCGAGGGACATCCCGGGACTGCAGGGCCGTTTGCTTCAGGCTGCGTTTTCGCGTCGCTTTGAAGGCCTGAACGGATATCTGCTTGCGATGGCTGTGGTGGCCGTCGTGTTTGCCATTCGGCTCGGATTGAGCAGTTTGCTCGGGACTACGCTTGCCTTCGTGCTTTTCATTCCTGCTATCCTGATCGCGGCCATCCTGGGCGGCATCGGCCCTGGCGTCGTCGCGGCCCTTCTTTCCTTCGCCTCCGCGGCCTACTTCACCGGCTTCGGCCAAGTCGGTTGGTTGCAGGCAGCTGTGTTCGGACTAGTGGGGCTCACGATCGCCTGGATGGGAGAGATGTTGCATCACGCGCGCCGGGCGCTTGATAGGACCGAAGCAGAGCTAATATCGCGGGAAGCCCATCTCAGATCGATCTTGGATACAGTTCCCGATGCTACCGTCGTGATCGACGAGAAGGGACTGATCACCTCCTTCAGCGCCGCGGCGGTTCGACAGTTCGGCTATACCGAGACGGAGGTTCTCAACCGCAATGTCCGCATTCTTATGCCGGAGCCTTATCACAGCCAGCATGACGGCTACATCGAGCGATATCTGACGACCGGTGAGAAGCGCATTATTGGTGTGGACCGCGTGGTCGTCGGACGCAGGAAGGATGGATCGACTTTTCCGATGAAGCTGTCTGTCGGCGAGATGAAATCCGCCGCGGGGAGGTTCTTCACCGGCTTCATTCAAGACCTCACTGAACGTGAGGAATCTGAAGCGCGGTTGCAGGAACTCCAAAGCGAACTGGCCCGCCTCGCCCGCCTGAACGAACTCGGCGAAATGGCCTCGACGCTCGCCCACGAGCTCAACCAGCCTCTGTCGGCCATCGCCAACTATTCGCAAGGCTGCGTTCGCCTGCTGAAGGCATTAGATGACAAGACGGCCGAGCCTTTAGGGGATGCACTTGAGGAGATTGCAAAGCAGTCGCTTAGAGCCGGAGGTATTATCCGCCACCTGCGCGAATTCGTCACGCGCGGCGAGACGGAGAGGTCGCCCGAGGATCTGCACAAGCTGATCGAGGAGGCAGGTGCTTTGGCGCTCGTCGGATCTCGCGAGCAAGGCGTGCGCTCGGTGTTCGAATTCGCTCCTGATACCGGTGAGGTTCTGGTCGACCGGGTGCAAATCCAACAGGTCTTGATCAACTTGATGCGCAATGCCATGGAGGCGATGCGCGACAGCGCCAAGCGCGAGTTGATCGTCCGCACAACGCGCGACGACGGACATATGTTGATCGAAGTCGCGGACACCGGGCCGGGAATCTCGAACGACATCGCGGCTAATCTGTTCCAGCCTTTCGTCACCAGCAAGGCCAGCGGCATGGGAATCGGGCTTTCAATCTCCAAGCGCATCGTCGAGGCGCATGGCGGCGAGATAGGGGCTCGCAGAAACGGAAACGGCGGCGCGACGTTCCGGTTGTCCCTACCTATCGCGACGGAAGAGGCGCCAAGTGCAAACTGACACCTATGTGGTCCACATCGTGGACGATGAGGAGCCGGTCCGCAGGTCCCTCGGATTCCTGCTGAGTGTGATGGGTTTCAACGTGCGTGTTCACGATTCAGCAACGAGCTTCCTTGCTGCCGCCCCCAGCGCCGGCAACGCATGTCTCGTCACCGATCTGGGCATGCCCGACATGAACGGTGTTGAACTCCTGGAGCGGCTTAACGAGATGGGGGCAATGATGCCCTCAATCGTCGTGACAGGTCGCGGCGATGTACCGATGGCCGTTGCAGCGATGAGAGCAGGTGCCATCGACTTCATCGAAAAACCGTTCGAGGACGATGTGCTGGTCGATGCCATCAAACGCGCGGCAAGCAGTTTCGACGGAACTGCCAAGGACGGTGATGACACTTCAGCACTTCTGTCCCGACTCGAGCAATTGTCGGAGCGGGAGCGTGAAGTCCTGTCGGGCCTAGTCGGGGGACTGTCGAACAAGACCATTGCCTATGATCTCGACATCAACCCGCGAACTGTCGAGATTCATCGCGCCAACGTCATGTCGAAGATGCAGGCCAAGAGCCTCCCAGAACTTATAAGGATGGCGATCGCCATGGATTTGCCCGATGAGCGCGGGTGACTTCGTCGAATTCTCAATCCCCGCTTCGCTGTAGGACCGTTTCTCTTTTCTGGTGATCGATGTGATCGCGCGAGCAGAACAACCGATTGCCTGCGGCAGTCGCTAAGTCTGCGTTTCCCAGTTTGCACTCGTTCAGTGCGACACCAACACCGGCAGCGAGAATTGCTGGAGCAAGGATTTGGTCATTCCGCCGAACAAGGCTTCGCGGAACCGAGAATGACTGTAGGCCCCAGCCACGATAAGATCTGCCTCCTCCAATGCAGGAGAGGCAAACAGTGCCTCGATCGGCGACAGGTCGCCAGCGTTAGACCACTTGTCGATATCGATCTTGACCCCATGAGCAAGCAGATGCTCACGAAGCATCTCAAGGTCCGCGTCCTCCCTGTCGGCGGGCGGGTCGAATGCAAACGCCGTCACTTTCTGCGCGCTGGCGAGGATCGGCATGGCATCGTGCACCACGCGCGTGGCCTGAGCGCTGGGCGACCACGCGATTACGATTTCCTTGCCGATGGGTCGAGGCTTCCACCCTTGCGGCAGCACGATCATCGGCACCCCCGCCGACATCAGGACCTGCTCGGGCACTCCGGAGAGGACTCTGCCAAAAGCCTCCTGGTTGGGCTGCGTTGCGATCAGCAGATCCGCATAGTGCGCGTAGAAGTCCTTCCATCCCGCCGCATCCCGATCCGCGATCTTGTATCGGACGCGCACGTCCGAGCGATTGGCGCTGACATGGAACGTCTCTGCAAGCGATTTCGCGCGCTCGGCCCACTCACCCTCAAAGGCAGCAGCCGCATCGACGTCGACACCCGTTAGCCTTGCGCCATGAACTCGTGCCAGCGAAAAGGCAAACTCCATTCGCGCGTTGTTGTCGGTGGAACCGTCGAGAAAGACCAGAATATCCTTGTAGCTCATCACTAGCTCCCATCCCGCCTTTAGACGTCTCAGAGGCATCCGGCATTGAACCGCCAGACTACCGGAAGCGCTTTGAGTTGGATCAAACCGCCACATCCGTGCATACGACGCGCTACTTCAGGTAGGTACTGAACCAGCCCGTCGGCGATCAGACTGACATAGCGTCTTGCACATTCGGAGGGTTCGGTGCTTGCGCCCCATCCGCCATTGCAACCAAGAAAAATGATTTGGATCAAGGCGCGACTCCGCGTCGATCGTCATCGATTGCGGCAAACTACTCTCAGAATTCCCTGGCCCGAAGGATTGCCGTCGTGCGCCTGTCCGCATTCGTGCTTGCTTTGATGGTTGCGGTGTGGTGCCCTCGCGCCGCTCACGCGGCACAACTCGGCATCCTGATCGATCTCTCCGAGCAAACCATGACCGTGAAAGTCGACGGTCGCTCTACCTACAGATGGTTGGTGTCCACCGCCCGGCGCGGGTATCGGACCCCGATCGGGCGATTCCATCCCATCCGGCTTGAGCGGGTCTGGTATTCAAGCAAATACGACAGTGCTCCGATGCCCTACTCGATCTTCTTTTACGGCGGGTATGCAATTCACGGCACTTGGGAGATCAGACGACTGGGCCGCCCGGTTTCACACGGATGCGTCCGGCTTCATCCAGACAATGCCCGAATCCTGTTTGGTCTGGTGAGATCGTATGGCCGGAGATCAACCGTGATAACGATCAGGCGCTGACAGTATGCACAGCACGAATGGCCTTTGATATGAATCAAGGTGGCGCTGTGTGCCTGTATTAGCGTTTCATCCGGTATGGTCTAGTCTTGGCGAAACGCGCCCGCCAGCATGATCGTACCGTAATCTTGGATCGAGCACGGCAATCATGGCTTCCACCATCAAATCCCGCACTGCCCTTGTGGCCGACATAGGCGGCACCAACGCGCGGTTTGCGATCGCGGATATCGACGAACTCACGATCGACCATTTCGCCGCCTTTCGGTGCGACATGTTTCCTTCGCTCCAAGCCGCCATCAAAGCCTATCTGGATTGCATCCCGCACCGGCCATCCCTTGCCGGCTTCGCGATTGCCGGCCCTGTGTCGGGCGAGACCATTCGGATGACCAACCTGCCCTGGTCTTTCTCGCGCAAGGATCTGTGCCTGGCGACAGGCGCGAAATACGTCCATGCGGTCAATGATTTCGAAGCGCTCGCGCTTGTCCTGCCCTTTCTGGGCCCACACGATCTTCTCAAGATCGGAGGCGAAGACCCGGTTGATCACGCGCCCAAGGTGGTGCTCGGACCAGGCACTGGCCTTGGAGTTGCCGGCCTTGTCTTCTCTCCATCGGGGTGGATCGCCGTTCCCAGCGAAGGCGGCCACATTTCCTTCGCAGCCGAAGATGCGGATGAACTTTCACTCATCAAGCTCATCGCGAAGGACGAGACACACATCTCGGCGGAACGTCTGATTTCCGGTCCGGCACTTGTCAGGATTTACACGGCATTGGCGGAGACGCGGGGTGTCGCGGCGGAACTGACGTCAGCGCCTGAGATCGTGGAACAGGCGCTGCACGGCGAGGATCGTCTCGCGCTTGAGTCCCTTGGCTACCTCGAGAAATGGCTGGGCCGCTTTGCCGGGGACATGGCCCTTGCCTATAGCGCGCGCGGCGGCGTCTATCTCGGCGGTGGCATCCCCGCAAGAGTGTTCGACCCGTCGGAAGCTACGGCTTTCCGTCTGGCATTCTTCCACAGGGAGTATCAATCAAAGGGCCGCCTTTCGTCCTTCCTGGCACCGATACCGATATATGTGATCAAGGCGCTTGACGCGGGCCTGCGTGGGGCAGCCGTCGCATTGTCCCGGGCAGAATTCTTGTCGTGAAGATTCGGGCGGCGTCCTGCACGCCCGCTCAGTGCGTTTGGCTCCTGGCGACGGCGGATAAGGCGGCCGCGTTGAGAGCCAGGACTTCCTCCCGGCGGCAAAGCTCAAAGCCCGGTTTCATGACGGCGGCGGCTCCAGCCGCAATGCCCAAGCGGAATGCCTCCTCCGGAGTCCGCCCTTCTGAAAGCGCCCAGACCATCGCCCCCAAGAAGCTGTCGCCCGCGCCGAGGGCGGAGCGCATCCGCACATGAATTGCCGGTACGCGCAGGACCCCCAGTGCGCTCGCGAGTAGTGCGCCATCAACCCCCATGGTGATCGCAACCAGCTCGGCCGCGCCGCTGGCCACGATGTCGGATGCAGCCTGGCGAACGCCGGCCTCATCGAGCTTGCGGCCGACGAACTGCTCCAATTCCCCAAGGCTCGGTTTCACAAGGTACAGCCGCGACTGCTTCAGCGTCGTTTGAAGCCCCAGGCCGGAACTGTCGAGAACGAATTTCGCGCCGCGAGCAGATGCCAGCTTCGCCATTCGCGCGTAGATGTCGGGAGGCGCGTCCGTGGGGAGGCTGCCGCTCGCGATGACGTACTGTCCCTTATGGGATGCAACGATATCCAGACAGCGCTCCAGTTCCCGAGGCTGCACGGGAGGTCCTTCGGGGACAAAACGATATTCGAGGCCGGTGCTGTGCTCGCGAACCATGAAGCTGATCCTTGTCTGACCCTGGATCGGCATGAGGTGGCTGTCGATTCCTTGGGCTTGAAGCAGGCGGTTCAACAGTGAGCCCGTTTCTCCTCCCGCCAGAAAATAGGCTTCGGCCTCTCCTCCCAGAGCTGTGATCACGCGCGCGACGTTGACGCCGCCGCCGCCGGGATCATACCTGACATTGGAGGTTCTGACCTTGCGGACCGGGCGCACCGTCTCCGTCTCGCTCGAGACATCGACCGCAGGGTTGAGCGTTATGGTCAGAATTGGAGCAGGACGTGCAATGCTCATGAGCTTCTTGTCCCCTGCGGCTGCACGCTGCTGGTGAGATAGGCGACGACCCCGTCGATGGTGAACAGCTTGGGATAGTCTTCCTTGGGAATCGCAACGCCGGCGCGCTTGCTCATCGCGATGATGAAGTTAAGGAAGTCCATCGAATCGATGTCCAGCCCCTCGCGGATGTCCCTGCCGCCGGACAGCATGGCGGGGTCTGTTTCCGGTGCGATGTCGGATAGGATGTCGCAGACAAGCTGGCGGATTTCGGCTTCGGTCATAGGCCTTCAGGCTCCTGCAGGAAGCGGTCGACCGCGGAAAGGAAGAGACCGCCAAGATGGCCATCGCTTGCTCGGTGGTCGGCCGCGAGCGAGGCGATGATTAGGGAGCGTGCGGTGACTTGCCCATCCACTATCCACGGCCGCTCGATCACTCGCCCGAAGCCCATTATGGCTACCTGGGGCGGATAGATGACACCCAGCACCGACTCTGCCCCACGATCTCCGACGCTGGTGACAGTGAAGGTGGGATCCATCATTTCCGATCCGCGGATACCGCCGCTGCGGGCGCGGCCCACGAGATCGCGCAGTGCCCCCATAAGGCTTTGCAATGAATGCTTGTCGACCTCGTGTATGGCAGGCGCAATGAGGCCGCCACCGCGCAGCGAGATCGCCCAGCCGATATGGACGCCGTCCGCGGGCCGGAACCTGCCATCTTCCCAGAAACCATTGAGCTGCGGATACTCACGCAGCGCCAGCGCGGTTGCCTTGAGCAAGAGCGCGGCAGGCAGCAGCCGCTCCTCGGGTTTGCGCTGCCTGTTGAACGACTCCAGCCAGGCAAGCGGCCGACTCATGTCTATAGTGCTCGCGAGATAGTAGTGCGGGATTTCCCGCTTCGAGCGCGACATGGCCGCCGCGATGGCCAGCCGCATCTCGTTTGGATCGAACCCTCTGCGGCGTGTGGCAGGGGCCGCGGCAGAGGAAGGGGCCTTCGGCGGCGCACCTCCTGCTGCCGCCAATTCGACATCGGCAAGGGTTACGGATCCGTCGAAACCTGTGCCCTTCAGCGTGTTCAGGTCGATGCCGAGCTCACCTGCCCTGCGGCGCGCGGCCGGACTTGCCCTTGGCCGGGACGAAGGCTGTACGAACGAGGCTAAAGGTGCGGCCTGTGTTCCTGGGGCCCGCCCCACCTCGACGGCTAGTGGCACCGAGACCGGGATGGCTTCAGGCGCAGCTTTGGGAGCCTTCGGAACGGACTGCTCCCCCGGCCTTGTCAATCGCGCGAGAGGAGCGCCCACCGGAAGTTCCTCCCCTTCCCTGGCACATAGTTCGGAGACGACGCCTTCCTCGAATATCTCGATTTCGAACGCGCCCTTGTGCGTTTCGACGACGGCGACGACGTCGCCCTTCTTGACCACGCTGCCGGGCTTGACGAGCCATTGGACGAGCCTGCCGCTCTCCATGTCGGCGCCTAGCGACGGCATCGTGAAATCGCTCATCGCGGCTTCACCAGACTGCGCGCAGCATCGACGATCTGCGGGGTTTGCGGAAGTGCCGCCTCTTCCATATGCGCCGCGTATGGGACCGGGACCTCGCGGCTGCAGATGCGCCGGATGGGAGCGTCGAGTTCGAAGAACTGATCTTCTGAAAGTCGCGCCGCGATCTCGGCGGAGATCGACCCGCTCTTCCATCCCTCGTCGACGACGATGCAGCGCCGCGTGCGGGCGACGGATTCGAAAAGGGTCGCGTTGTCCAGAGGGCGCAGCACGCGCAGGTCGACGACCTCAACCTCAATACCTTCAGCGGCGAGCACCTCTGCAGCCGCCAAGGACTTCGGCAGGCTGTTGCCGTAGGTCAGGATGCTTATGTCGCGGCCATGCCTTCGAATCCTCGCCTTGGCGATGTCGACACTGGTCACGTCGGGATCCAAGTCACCCTCGGCGTTGTAGAGGACGATGTGCTCGAAGATGATGACTGGGTTCGGATCGGCCAATGCTGCCTTCAGCATGAAGCGTGCGTCCTCGATCGTGCCGGGTGCCAGGACCTTCAGGCCGGGGATATGGGCGAACCAGCCTTCCAGGCTGTGAGAGTGCTGGGCGGCAAGCTGCCGTCCGGCGCCCGTAGCCATACGGATCACCAACGGAACAGCGAACTGACCGCCCGACATGTGGGGGATCGTGGCGGCGTTGTTCATGATCTGGTCGAGCGCGAGCAGGCTGAAGTTGCAGGTCATGATCTCCACGATCGGCCGCAGGCCCGCCATCGCGGCGCCTATGCCCGCTCCAACGAAGGTCGCCTCGGCAAGCGGCGTGTCGCGGATACGCTGGGGCCCGAACTCGGCGAGCAGACCTTTGGAGACGGCATAGCAGCCGCCATAGAGCCCGACATCCTCGCCCATCAGAAGGGTGCGGGGGTCGTCAATGAGAGCTTCGCGGATGGCCTGACGGCAGGCCTCCCGATAGGTCATCCGGTTCGTGCTCGCATTCGCGGCTAACTCTTTCATTCGGGCACCTCGTCGACCAGCACGAAGCGTTCTAGCTCCTCGATCTTTTCCCATTGCCCCTGTTCCGCGAAGGCCACCGCCTTGCCGATCTCGGCCTCAACGTCCGCCTCGATCCCGCGCAGTTCCTGCGGCGAGAGCATATGGGTTTCCTCCAGCCACTTCTGCATGCGCGGAAGGGGGTCGCGTTCCTTCCACAGCTCGATCTCCTCGCGGGTGCGGTAGAGCTGCGCATCGAACATGGAGTGAGCACGGAAACGATAGGTGCGGCATTCCAGGAAGTAGGGACCGTTGCCGCCCCGAATCGAATCGACCGCCCTCCTGGCAGCAGCCTCCACGGCGATTGGGTTCATGCCGTCGACCGCCTCGTTCGGGGTGCGATAGGCAGCAGCCTTGCGCGAAATATTCGTTTCGGCTTCCGCCAATTCGAGCGGCATACCCATGGCATAGAGATTATTCTCGCAGACGAAGAGCACGGGCAAATCCCACAGCTCCGCGAGGTTGATGCTTTCGTGAAACGCGCCCTCACCGGCGGCACCTTCGCCAAAGAAACAGGCTGTCACGGCTCCAGGGCGAAGCTGTTTGTCGGCCATGGCAATGCCGATGGCGAGCGGCAGGCCGCCGCCGACGATCGCGTTACCGCCATAGAAGCGTCGGGCGCGATCAAAGAAGTGCATCGAGCCGCCACGTCCGCGCGAGCACCCTTCCATCTTGCCGTACATCTCCGCCATGAGCGTGGCCATGGGCAGGCCTCGAGCGATCGCGTGGCCGTGATCCCGATAGGTGGCCACGACCGCATCGCGATCCTCCAGCGCCTGCATGACGCCGACGGCAACCGCCTCCTCGCCGTCATAAAGATGCAGGAAGCCGCGGATTTTCTGGGCCTGATAGAGTTCGGCGCACTTGGCCTCGAACCGCCTGATCCGCAGCATCTGTTTGAACAAGTGCCGGCCGGACTCGCGGTCGATGTGCGGCTTCTGGCTCATTTCTCGTCGCTTTCGAGCGTCGACAGGTCCCCCTCGGGCAGACCGAGTTCGCGCGACCTCAAGAGCCGCCGCATGATCTTGCCGGAACGGGTCTTAGGCAGGTTGGCGCTGAAGTCGAGCTCCTTCGGTGCGACGGCGGGACCAAGCCGCTTGCGGCCATGACCCAGGAGTTCCTTGCGCAGGCTTTCGGAAGGCTCGTAACCGGGCTTCAGCGCCACAAATGCCTTGACGATTTCGCCGACAGTGGGGTCGGGTTTGCCGATCACGCCTGCTTCGGCGACAGCCGGGTGCTCCATCAGCGCACTTTCGACCTCGAATGGGCCGATCAGGTGCCCAGCCGACTTGATAACGTCGTCGGCGCGCCCGACGAACCAGTAGTAGCCGTCGGCGTCGCGCTTGGCGAGATCGCCCGTCAGGTACCAGTCCCCGACGAAGCATTTTTGATAGCGTTCCTCCTCGTTGAGATAACCGCGCATCATTGAGGGCCAACCCTTCCTCAGCGCCAGTTCGCCCTCGACCATCGGCTCCATGATAACCTCGACGTTGCGCCCTTTCTCATGACGCAGGATAGCGGCCTCTATGCCCGGCAATGGGACGCCCATGGAACCAGGTTTGATGTCGAGCGCGGCCAGATTGGCGATCATGATGCCACCGGTCTCGGTCTGCCACCAATTATCGTGAAAGGGCAGACCGAAGGCTTCCACTCCCCACACGACGGCCTCCGGATTGAGCGGTTCGCCAACGCTTGCTGCGAAGCGAAGGGCGGACAGATCATACCTTTTGGCGGCTTCCGCGCCGAGGCGCATCATCATGCGGATAGCGGTCGGCGCGCTGTACCAGACGGAGATCCGCTCGCGCTCAAGCGTCGAGTACCATGTCTGAGCGTCGAACTCGGCTTCGACGACGATGCTGGTCACGCCATTGGTCAGCGGCGCCAGGATGCCGTAGCTCGTGCCCGTCACCCAGCCCGGATCGGCGGTACACCAGTATATGTCGTCGTCGTGCAGGTCGAGCGCGTAGAGTCCCGTCACATGATGCGCCACCACAGCGGCGTGCACGTGGATTGCCCCCTTCGGCCGTCCCGTCGTGCCGCTGGTGAAATGCAACAGCGCCATATCCTCGGGATCGGTTGGGCCGATCCGGTAATCCGGCGAAGCCGCGTTCATGAGCACGGACCAGCGATGCAAGCCAGGACCGTCGACCTCGCCGTCGCCGACCAGGATGACATCCGACAGTGTCGGCATCCGGTCGCGGACTGGCTCGACCTTCAGACGATAAAGCTCTGGCGTCGTGACGAGGACGCGCCCCTCGCCGATATTGATCCGGGTCGCGATCGGCTCGGGTCCGAAGGCGGAAAAGAGCGGCGAGGCCACGCAGCGCGCCTTCAGCGTGCCCAGCACGGCCGTATAGAGCTCGGGGAGCCTCCCCATGAGGATGAAGACCCGTTCGCCGGGCTTGATGCCGAGGCTGGCCAGCACGTTGGCAAAGCGGCTCGTCTCGTGACGGAGGTCTCCGTAGGTGAACTCGCGCCGCTCACCCGTCTTGCCGATCCACCGGATCGCCACTTTCCCGGCGCGAGAGCCCGTGGCGTGGCGGTCGACGGCTTCATGGGCGATGTTGTAACCCTTGCCGGCGGGCAAGCCGTCGAGCAGCTTCCAGGCGTTGGCCCACTCGAAGTGCGATCTTTCCGCCTCATAGTCGAACAGGTTGGGGCGAGGAGAAAAGGCAAGGAGATCCTTTGCGATACGTCGCTCGGACATCTCGGATGCAGCGTTTCGGTTCATCGTGTGCCAGGCTTTCCCATCAGCAAGGCCGTGCTGGCCCAAATTGCCCTTTCGGGTTGCACCTCAACGAAGAAGACTTGAGTACCCGCCTGAGGTCGACCGACTGCCGATCCGAGATGCCGCTCCGGTGGAAGTGCATTTGCCCGCGCACCGCGGTCGCAGGAAATGCTAGCGAAACGTTGGTCACGTGAACGTCGACTTCCATCCGGATTTCCATGACACCCCCATCATGATAAAAATACCGTTCCGCGCCGAAGGGGGGTTTGACGCCGATCAAACCGGCATCCTTGCGCAAGGAATCGCTCAGCGTCACCGACCGCGCAGCGTCGAGATTCCTGTGTTCTCAAGAGCCAGCGAATGCACCCCTGGATAAATGGCTCGCCAGCTACGCCATACTTGCCTGCTGGGACCATCGCGGGTCGCCGGAATGGACAATCGACGGACTATTGCTACAGATGAAGACCTGTCGCCGGATCGAACATCTTGGCCCGGCTCATATCGACTTCGAAACGGAATTTGGTTCCCACTGACACCTTGTCCTGCGGGTCGACCCGTCCGATCGCCTCGATCCCGCCCAGCGTGAACACGAGCATAGTGTCTGGACCGGTCGGTTCGACGACGTCGATCATCCGGTCGAACGAGAATGTTTCCGATCCAGGTCGGTGCGCGCCCTCTCGAACCATGGCCTCCGGCCTTAGGCCGAGTATAAGCTCGCGGCCGAGAAAAGGCGATGCCGCATCCTGCAGGTTCTTCGGGATCGGAAAGTGGACTACTCCCGCCGGATCTTCCACTTGCAGTCGGAGGCCGCTCTGTTCGGTCACGCGTCCTTTGAACAGATTCATCGAAGGAGATCCGATGAAGCCGGCGACGAAAAGATCGACGGGCCTCTCATAGATATCCTCGGGCGACCCGAACTGGCGGATATGGCCGTTGTCCATCACGGCGATGCGTGAGGCCAGCGTCATCGCCTCGATCTGGTCATGGGTCACATAGACGATCGTCTTGCCGAGGCGCTGGTGGAGCCGCTTGATCTCGGTGCGCATTTCGATGCGCAGCTTGGCATCCAGGTTCGACAACGGCTCGTCGAACAAAAAGACCGCCGGCTTACGCACAAGGGCACGGCCCATCGCAACCCGCTGGCGCTGGCCGCCGGAAAGCTGGCCCGGCTTGCGGTCGAGCAAGGTTTCGATGTGGAGCAACTCCGCAACCTCAGCCAGCGCGGCTGCTTGCTCGCCTTGCGGCACATGGCGTGTCACCATGCCGAAGCTCATGTTGTCGCGCACGGACTTGGTCGGATAGAGCGCATAGGATTGGAACACCATCGCTATGTCCCTGTCCTTGGGCGGAATGTCGTTGACCAGATCGCCGCCGATGAATATCCCGCCGCCGCTCAGGGTTTCGAGGCCAGCGATCAGGTTGAGCAACGTGGACTTCCCACATCCCGAGGGGCCCACCAACACGATGAACTCGCCTTCGCGGATCGACATGTCGATGCCCTTGATCACCTCGGTCGTGCCGAATTTCTTCCACACCTTGTCGAGCCGGATGCTGGCCATGATCTATCCTTTGACGGCTCCCGCCGCCAATCCGCGAACGAAGTACTTCCCGGCCAATACGTAAACGAGCAAGGTCGGCAACGCAGTGATGATCGCGGCCGCCATGTCCACGTTGTATTCCTTCACGCCCGTTGAGGTATTGACGACGTTGTTGAGCGCGACAGTCACCGGATTGCTGTCTCCGACGGTGAAGGCCACGCCGAAAAGAAAGTCGTTCCATATCTGGGTGAACTGCCAGATGACCGTGACAACGATCGCCGGCAGGGCCATGGGCAGAACGATTCGGGAAAAAATACCGAAGAACCCGGCGCCGTCGATCTTGGCGGCCTGCACGATGCCGTCCGATACCCCCATGAAGAAGTTGCGGAAGAACAGTGTCGTGAACGCCAAGCCGTAGACGGTGTGAACGAGAATGAGCCCAGAGACCGAGCCGGCAAGCCCCAGCACGCCCAGCGTGCGGGCCATCGGCAGCAGCACCACCTGGAACGGGATGAAGGCTCCGAACAGCATCAGCGCAAAGATCGTGTTGGCGCCTGGGAAGCGCCATTTGGTCAGCGCGTATCCGTTGACGGCGCCTAGCGCGGTCGAAATCGCTACCGCGGGAACCACCATCAGGACGGAGTTCCAGATATAGGGCTTTAGCCCGTCGCACCGCACACCGACGCAGGCCGAGCCCCAGGCCTTCAGCCAGGCGTCGAAGGTGATTTGCCTGGGCAAGCTCACAAGTGTTCCGGTTCGAATTTCGTCGAGCGACTTCAGTGAGGTGGCCATCATGATGAACAGCGGCAGCAGATAATAGAGGCAGAAGACGCCGAGCACCGCGAACAGAAGGATTCGCATCAAGCGGTGACGCAATCCCTTCCGCCTCACGATTCCAGCAGGCGCTGTCTGGGTCATTTGTTGGCTCCCCGCAATTCGGAATAGAGGTAGGGGACAATGACCGCGAGGATCGTCGCCAGCATCATGACGGCACTTGCCGCGGCGGTGCCGAGCTCGCTGCGCTGAAACGCAAAGGAGTACATGAAGGTGGCCGGCATGTCGGTGGCGTATCCTGGTCCGCCGCCGGTTAGGGCGACGACAAGGTCGAAGCTCTTGATCGCCAGATGGGCCAGGATGATGAAGGATGACAGGAATACCGGCCGCATGATCGGCAGCACGACGCTGGCATAGGTGCGCAAAGGTCCGGCCCCGTCGATTGCCGCGGCCTTGATGATCTCGTCGTCGACCGAGCGAAGGCCGGCCAGAAACAGCGCCATCACGTAGCCCGATGACTGCCAGACGCCGGCGATGACGACCGTGTAGATCGCCATTTTCGGATTGACCAGCCAGTCGAAACGGAAACCGGCAAATCCCATGCTGTGCATCAGCCGCTCGATGCCCAATCCGGGATTGAGTATCCATTTCCACGCAGTGCCTGTGACGATGAAGGAGAGCGCCATGGGGTAGAGGTAGACCGTCCGGATGGCCCCCTCGATCCGGATGCGCTGGTCAAGCAGGATCGCGAGCAGCACCCCGATGGCGGTGCAGAGCGCGATGAACAAGGTGCAGAAGATGAAGAGGTTGCCGAGCGCCACTTGCCAGCGCGGCGTGGCCCAAAGGCGAATGTATTGGCTGAGCCCGTCAAGCGTGTAGCTGGGCAGCACTCCGGAGCGGGTGAAGGAGATGTAGACGGTCCACGCGATGAAGCCGTACACGAAGAACAGGCTTGCCGCGAAGAGCGGCGAGACGACGATCCTCGGCAACAGGCGCTCGAAGAGACGACGCGCGGCCAATCCCCGCTTGGCTGCCTGTGACATTCCTCAAATTCCCCGCTCGGTAGCTTTACGATCGGCGATTTTGCGGGATCGCCGGCGGTGTTGTTTCGATATCGTACCGCAGCCCATGAGGACCGGGCCGCGTCCGCGGCCCAGCCCTGCCTGTCATTACTCGGTCTGTGCCCGCTTGACGGCCGCCGCCAGTTCCTTGACCGCATCCGCCGAGCTCATGTCCGAGTTGAAGAATTTCGTCACGAGATCGAGGAACTCGCCGCGTACGCTGCGCGGCACCGCCATTTCATGCGCCATCGACGGAACAAGCGTGTTGTTCTTGATGGCCGCAAGCAGGTCCTCATGCGACTTCACGGCGCAAGCATCGAACTTGTCGAGGCTCACGTCCGTGCGAGCCGGGATGGAGCCCTTCGCGAGATTGAACGTCTCTTGGAAGCCGGGCGACATAATCAGGCTCGCCAGCACCTTTTGACCCTCCAACCGGTCTGCGCCGTGCACCTTGAAGAAGGTGAAGCTGTCGGCATTCAGGTTGAATGCGCCACCAGGGGTGGGAGCGCAGACGAAATCGACGCCCGGCTTCTTGCCCGCCGCCAGGAACTCGCCTTTGGCCCAATCGCCCATGATCTGGAACCCAGCCTCGCCTCGCATGACCATGGCAGTGGCGAGATTCCAGTCGCGGCCCGAGAAGTTCGCGTCGACATAGCCGCGCAGCTTGCGCAGTTGGTCGAACGACTTGACCATGGTATCGCTCGTCAGCGCGTTGGGATCGAGTTCGACCATTGCCTTGCGGTAGAAGTCGGCGCCGCCGACGCCGAGCACTACGTTCTCGAAGATAGTGGCGTCTTGCCAAGGCTGGCCACCGTGGGCCAGAGGTGTGATACCGGCAGCCTTCAACTTGTCAGCGTCGGCGTTGAATTCGTCCCATGTCTTGGGCATCTCGCTGATGCCGACCTTGGCCAGCACCGCCGGGTTGGCCCAGAACCAATCGACCCGATGGATATTCACGGGCGCGGCGACATACTTGCCGTCATATTTCATGATGGCCGCCAGAACTGGCGGCAGGACCTTGTCCCACTGCTCCTTTTGCGCGACCTCGTCAACGTCGTTGAGCACATCCTGCCGTGCCCATTCCTGAATGCCTGGCCCCTTCAGCTGGACGGCTGCAGGCGGATTGCCGGCGACCACGCGGGCGCGCAGCGCTGTCATCGCGGCATCGCCGCCGCCGCCGGCAATCGGCGAGTCGATCCAGGTTCCGCCTTGGCTCTCGAACGATTTCTTCAGTTCGCCGACGGCCTTCGCCTCGCCGCCGGACGTCCACCAGTGAAGCACCTCGACGGTGCCCCCCGCATACGCGGCCGCAGTTGTCATCAAGAGGCCGATCCCAAGCGTGATCGCCCTGGTCTGTTTGAGAAGACGCATTTATACCTCCCTTCAATTGGAGCCTTTACATTGCCCTTCTCAGGTACGTGTCGCTTTGATTTGAATCAGATTGGCGACAGCCGCCGCGAGGGACATTGCTCGGCGACTGCCGGACGGGATGGCGTGCGAAGGCGGAGCGATGAATCGCACCGAGCACGGCGGTACATGCGCGCGTTTCGCCTATCTACCCCACGCGCAGATTGCCGTTCTTCTCGCGCCACCTCGGCCCGGGGCCGCGCATATAGTGAAGCTCGGGCCGGTAGGGATCGAACAGGTCTCTCACGAGCTTGCGCAGAGCAGATGAAGCACGCTCGCGACCGCAGGATATGCTCGTGCCGATTGTCGTTACCATGCCTCGTGACGCGGAATGCAAGTAGAGGATCATCAACCCTCTCCTTAAGTATGCCGTTGCGATGACCGTTGCCGACGCTCGATTTCGATATCGGCAGGTCTCAAGTCTCGACGCAAAGAGGGCTTTCAAACAATCCGGTTTCTCCCCTAGGCAATTCTCCTAAGTAATCCCACGCACTGGAGAAGATATCGGCATGGCAGTGCCGAGGTATGGGTTGCGGGCCGCGCTTCGGCCGACGGGAGCGTTTCCGGGGGCCGGTTTTGCGGCTTGGACAGTCCGCAGCCGGGTAGGAGGGCCGCCCCGCAGGACTGATAGCCACTGGTTCAATTGTGGGAGACCGCATGACCAATGTGGGCCGAGCCACGCCGCCCGTAGGGGTTCGGCGTAAAGTGCTCGTGTGACGAAGGCTCAACCAAGCGCAGCGAGTTGCCGCTGTCCTCCGCTGTCTCCAGCTCGGCAACATCGGCATATAGGGTCCAGTTGCAGATTTTTTTTGCGCGTTCGTACCGTCGCTCAGCGGCCTGGAATGCGCGGTCCAGATTGCGCGCCCGCCGAATTTCCACTGTGCCTTGCGGGCACTTGAATTGATGGCCATTGGAATTGACGAGGTTCTTGAAGAACGTCACGCGATAGCTGGTCATGGGATTATCCCTAGTCGCTCACCGAACCGAAAACTGATCGACTGATAGCGAACTGCCGAGGGTCCGTTATTGATTTGAAGCAAATACTCTCGAGATAAGCTTCTGGCGCGAATGGGCAGCACATGCGAATTGTCCTTGGGCCGCGCCCTCAATCCAACAACGGCAAATTTCCGCGGAAGAATTCGCCACTTCTCGTATCCAGCGCGAGGTAGCCATCAATAACGCCGTGGTCGAACTGGTCTTTGTCCGCGGTCGTCACCACGACTTGGAATTCCCACGCCAGCGTGGCCAGGTCCTGGCAAGCCTTCACCGGGCTGCGGCCCGAGCTGAATGTCCTTGATGGCGCGTGCGACCTGCGCGCTGGTGCGGCCGTATGGATCGCCTTTCAGGAAAGCTACGGCCTTCGAGCGTGCGCGCTGCTCGCTCATTCAAAATAATCCAATTCTGCCTTTTGGCGGAGGATCTTGCATGATGCGATTTGTCGGACCGCAGCCCATCGACGCCTCTCGCACTGTCGCTATGGTTTTGATCCCGGTCAATTGCCGGGCACCCAGATCGTGAGAAAGTTCCGGGTCAATTCATCAGGTGTGTAATTGCCATGCAGATTGAGCCGCAGATACGGTTCCGCGGGATGGAACCTTCAGCTTCGATAGAAGAGGTAGTTCGCGAACGGATTGGCCGGCTGACCCGCTTCCATGATCGGATAACGTCGTGTGCGGTCCTGGTAGAGGCTCCGCACAGGCACGGCCATAAGGGGCGCATCTACCGCGTGCAGGTCGACGTCACTGTTCCGGGACTGGAAATCGTGACCGGGAGGGAACACGAGGAGAACCGCGCTCACGAAGATGTCTACGTCGCGATCAGGGACAGCTTCAACGCGGCACAACGCCAATTGGAAGATCACGTCCGCAAAAGCAGTGGCTATCGGGTCAAGTTCCATCCCGAAACGCTACGCGGCACGATTGCCCGGCTGGTGCCCGAAGAAGGCTATGGATTCATCGCGGCACAGGATGGACGGGAGTTCTTCTTTCGCCGCGAGAGCGTGGCGTCGGAAAAGCAATGGTCTGCGTTGACCAAGGGAGTGGAAGTTCGTTTTTCGGAGCACGCCGGCGCACAGGGTCCCCACGCGTCGGCTGTGACCATTGTATCGTAAAGCCGAGCCCGCCGGACAGGGGAGTTGAACGATGAAACCAACGATTACCTGGGTACTGATCGCTGATGGCGCTCGCGGTCGCATCGTGCGCGATCTGGAGGTAGCTGGCGACGCTGCAGATCGGTTGCATGATCTGATTTTCGATGCCCATCAGAAGCAATTGCGCGAGATCATGGCTGACCGACCGGGGCGCAGCTTCGCCTCCGAAGGGTCGCGCCGTTCCGCCATGGAATATCATTCAAATCCCGTTCGTGAGCAGGAGTCGGCCTTTGCCGACATGTTGATCGAACAACTGGAGCACCGCCATGCCGCCCATGAGTTCGACAGATTGGCGATCGTGGCAGAGCCGCGAATGCTAGGGGTGCTCCGTCAGAAGCTCTCTCCGAAGCTCAGCGTTGCGGTCATCAAGGAAGTTTCAAAGGATTGGACAAAGCTGTCCCCCGCAGGGTTGCGCAGGGCGATCGTCGATCTCGGCGTCGCTGGTCCCGCAGCATAGCGCGGCACCGCGAAGGGTCGGATCTTCGTTATCGGAGCATCGCTCAGCATCGACGCCTTGGCTGGTGTCCAAATTGTCCAGCGCGTTCTCGGCCCCTGTCGCTGAGCATGCCCAAGTTGCTGCTCGTCACCGCTCCTTGATCGGCAGCACAGACAGCGAGGGCGGCATCATGGCACGACAACGACAGTGCAAGGCGCCAAGCTCACCAATTTTTGCGAGACGCTCCCCATAAGCAATCCGGTCAGTCTGCCGCGGCCGCGCCGACCAACCACGATCGCATCCACCTTCTCCCGCTGTGCGAATTCAATGATCACCTCGGCGGGATCACCCCAGCCTGATTGGGTGTGAATGACCGAAACGCCCGCCTTTGCGGCGACAGTCCTTGCCTGCCGCAGCAGCCAATCCGAAAATCCTTCGATCGCGTCGGCGACGTTTCCTTCCGCTCGTGCGAACTGCTTCACGTCTTCGGATAGGGATTCGCCAACCGTGAGAATGGACAGCCTGCTCCCCATGGCTCGCGACAGATTCGCGGCCACGCTCGTTGCCCGGCCCGCGCTCTTCGAACCATCCGTCGCAAGCAGAATATGCTGCATCGATCGTCCTCCGACCTGCGCCCGATCAGCATTGCCGCTGGTCGGCATCCATTCCTTTGGCCGCATTTTCCGGGAAATTGCCGATCCGGCATTGATAAGCATCAAGTCGCAGATGGCCGGTGATCTTCATTGCCGAAGCGCAACCGACCGGCTGAGGCATGACATGAGTCCAGGGCTAACGCGTGCCTTGGCCTCCGTCACGCACACTGAGCACCGCAGGTTTGATTTCTGCCTTTCTTGACGCGCATCAATCAAGATGGCGACGAGTGCGGATATCCTTTTCAGCCTATTTTACGAAAGGGAAGGCGTGATGAGGTCCCTGTTCGCCCGCGCGGCACTTATCGCTGGCTTGGCCGGGATGAATATGCCGGTAGCTGTCGCTGGGACCATCGTGCCTGACGCCATCGGCTACACCTACAATCTTGACGAGACCGATGACGCAAAGATCTGCGAAATCATACTCGACATGCAAAATCCCGCGACGCCGGAATTGGTCGAGTTCACCGCATTCGCCGGCTACGACAAGTCGAACGAGTCCGTCGCAATCGGCTTCATAACGATGGCCGCGCACCAACCACTGTCGGGAGAGCTACAGCTCTTGGATCTCTCGGCTGCAACATTCACATCCCCCACTTTCCGGTCCGTGAACGATATGGACTACGAAGTCCACAAGGACGGTGGGATCATGGCAGCGACACTCGACCGGGTCGCAGCCAGCAACTTCCTGCAAGCGTTCATCGGCGGCGACTTCGAGCTGACATTGGCGACCGCGGGGCCGCAAAGCACCAACTTTTTCTACAAAATCTACACGGCTCCACCAGCCGAGGTACAGAATGGCTTTGCAAGATGTCTGGAGGATCTGCTGCGGCCATCCTTGTCGCTCCTGCATGGAGCGGAGGATCTCACCGCCCTGTGACACACCACCGAACGGCAGACTGCAGCATTGGCGAATGCTCCACGCATTCGGCAAGCCGCCGCTGATCATGGGGCCGCTCCGGAAAGCAGAGCCGAGGGGGTGTAGGACCGCGTGAAAATGCGACGCTCGGTGCGTCCGTTTCCCGTGTTCCAAATCCGTATCGCGGTTTTGATCTTGGACAAAGAAACCCTGGGCAACTTATGGTAAATGATTGATTAAGCTGCTTTTTTGTAAATTGGGAAGGGCGTAGCCATGTCAAGTGTAAGTCTTGTCCCCATGGGCGGGAAATTGGTTGCCTCGCTCGTTTTGCTCGTGACGGTTGCCGGGTGTTCGCAGACCACGGGCTCTATTGGAACCTCCAGCAACTCGCACACAGGCGTACCTCAATGTCATCGCTCGGTTCCACTGGGCGAATTCGACCCAAACTGCGACGAGCCGCGAGTTGGGTTCAAGAACTTCTCGCCGCCTCCGATCGTCACCGGCTTTCAGATGCAAACCTATGCCTCGCCCTCTAGGGCTGGGCGCCCTTGAGCGGGGAAACTTCCCTCCAGCATCGACAGGACGCAGCCCAGCCTCCCAAAGGAGAAGGACAGGTCATCCATCCCGAATCCATGCCTGGCCTTCCCGACGTCGAGCTTCCGGGCATCGGCATTGCGGTCGGCTGGCTGTCCGGCCTGCTTCTCTTGGGTGTGATTGTTAGCTTTACACTTCACTTCGGCGACCTTCAGGTTTTCCTTTCCACCCTGAAATCCGCCGATCCCCTCTGGCTTGCCGCAGCGGTTGCATTTCAGATGTCCACCTATGCCTGCGCCGCTGCCGTCTGGTTCAGGATTCTTTCCCGTGCCGGAATCCGGCAGTCGTTTGCTGGCCTGTTCAAGCTCGCGGTCGTTCAGCTTTTTGCAAATCAGGCGCTCCCCTCCAGCGGCTTGAGCGGCACTATGATCGTCGCGAAAGGGCTGGCGCGGCGGGGAGTGGCCCCGTCGCTGGTCATGACAGCGCTCCTGGTCGACGGGTTCTCGTACTATGCGAGTTACCTGATGGTCGGCCTTTTGGCCTTCGTGGTCTTGTGGCACAGCGGCGACTTGGGCACGGCCTGGCTCCCGCTTGCGATCGCTTTTGTCATCGTTCTACTGGCGCTGGTCCTCGCCACCTTCCTCTTGATCCGGCGACAAGGGCGAATTATCCCGAAGGCCGCGCTTCGCTGGGCGCCGGCGGCAAGTATGGCTGCGATCCTCGCCAGCGCGCACACAGACATGCTGCGCGACGGGAAACTCATCCTTGAAGCGTTCCTTCTGCAGATTGGCGTCTTTCTACTGGACGCGGCGACATTATGGATCGCCGCCCGCTCGATCGGGCTCGCCGTTGATCCGATCAGCGCATTCCTGAGCTTCGTCCTGGCTTCAGGGGTGGCAACGCTCTCGCCAATCCCCCTCGGCCTGGGCACCTTCGAGGGAACCTGCACAGGCCTGCTCCACGTTATGGGAAATGGCATCGAAGGCAGTCTTGCCGCCACCTTGATCCTGCGCGGTTTCACACTCTGGCTGCCGATGGTGCCAGGCCTTTGGCTGATGCGAAGCGAGCTGGTCGAGACGACCCAGCATGGTAACGGGCAGTGATACTGCTACTTAGTCCAAGGGGGCAGCCATGCGGCGGTAACACCAAAACCGCAGTCGCCTCACGCTTGCCCCGGCCACATGTCAGGATTCGGCGACAACGCGAATATTGTCCCAAACCCGAACTGTACCGGGTGCGTTCTCGGCAACCACCCGCACGGCATCTTTTACATGGTGGGCCCTGGCCGTTCCGTTCAGCGTGACGACACCATCGCGAACGGCAATGTCGACCGTGGCACCCGGTGCCCACAGCTGTCGCGCAATCTCGTCCACAATCTTCTTGCGAATTGTGAGGTCGTCCAGGACTGGTTGGGAGGGCTCGCCTGTCAGCCGAGCCAAGGTCGATAACAGATTGGCGCGGCTGACCATACCGATCACCTGCCCGTCGCGAACGACGGGCACCCGTTTGATCCCCCTGGTTTCCATGATCTCAACGATCTCGCTGACGGGGGTATCCGGACCAACGCTCACTAGGTCGCGGCTCATCACGTCTTCCACTTTGCGTCCATGCTCGCGCGCATAGTGATGCGCCAGCTTGTCCGCATCGAGCCAAAGACCGAGCCAACGCGAGCGATGGTCCGCTGTACCGAGTTCCTTGCGGTGCAGCAGGTCATGTTCGGTCATCATTCCGACGAGCTTTCCGTTCGCAGTGACGACCGGCAGTCCGCTGATCCCGCGCTCAACCATCAGGCGCGCCGCATGGGCGACGGTGCTGTCTGGGCGCACTGTTATCGCGCCGATCGTCATGATGTCGCTGGCTTTCATTGTGCCTACTCCGGTTTGTGTACTGCTTCGGCTGCAGCGATCTGGCGTTTTACGGCGATGAAACTGTCGGGACTCACGGAGATCGAATCGATGCCGCACTCGACGAGGAAGGCGGCAAACTCGGGATGGTCGCTAGGTGCCTGACCGCAGAGACCGATCTTGGCGCCCGCCTTTCGTGCCGCGGCGATGACGTTGGAGATCATCCACTTCACCGCCTTGTCCTGCTCGTCGAACAACGCAGCAAGGTCAGCCGAATCCCGGTCGACGCCGAGAGTAAGTTGCGTAAGGTCGTTCGAGCCGATCGAGAATCCGTCGAAGCGTGTTGCGAACTCGGCCGCAAGGATCACATTCGACGGAACCTCGCACATGACGAAGACCTCGAGCCCGTCCTCTCCGCGACGCAAACCGTTCTCGGCCATCACTTCCAGCACACGGTCGGCCTCGTGCGTCGATCGGCAGAACGGGATCATCACCACGACGTTGCGGAAACCCATGTCGTTGCGTAGGCGACGGACAGCACGACATTCGAGCGCGAACCCGTCCCGATAGCGCGGCGAGTAATAGCGGGCGGCGCCCCTGAAGCCGATCATCGGGTTTTCTTCTTTCGGCTCGAACTGTGCGCCACCGATCAGCCCGGCATATTCGTTCGTCTTGAAATCGCTCATGCGAATTATGACCGGTTTGGGGTAGAGCGCGGCGGCAATTCGCGCCAAGCCGCGCGCCAGGCGGTCGACGAAATACTCGGCCTTGTCCGGGTAACCGACCGTCAACTCGGCAATTTCGCGCCTTGCGGCCTCGTCCTCGAGCTCGTCGTAGTGCAGGAGCGCCATCGGATGAACACGGATGTGGTTGCTCACCACGAACTCCATGCGGGCGAGGCCGACTCCGTCGGCAGGCAGGCGCCACCAATGCATGGCCGCCGCGGGATTCCCGAGATTCAACATCAGCTTTGTGTGGGTCAGCGGGAGATTGCCCACCTCGATGGTTTCGGCTTCGAACGTCGCCGTCCCTTCATAGACAAAGCCCTGATCACCCTCCGCGCAGGATACCGTCACTTCCTGCTCGCCGTGGAGCAATGCAGTGGCGTTACCGGCGCCGACGATCGCCGGCAGCCCCAATTCACGGCTGACAATTGCCGCATGCGACGTGCGCCCACCATGATCGGTGACGATCGCGGCCGCCCTCTTCATCACCGGCACCCAATCCGGGTCCGTTGTGCGGGTGACGAGTATCGCACCGTCAACGAAGTCGCCGATATCGCGGGGGTCCTCAATCAGGCAAACACGGCCCGCTACGACCGCGTCGCCAACGGCAAGTCCGCTCAGAATCCTCCGCCCTGCCTTGACGATCCTGTAGGATTTGAACGCCGCCGCCTGACGGCGCGACTGGACCGTCTCCGGCCTGGCCTGGACTATGAAGATCTCGCCCGTCTGCCCGTCCTTGGCCCATTCCATGTCCATCGGGCAGGCATAGTGGGCTTCAATCGCGGCAGCCCATCTGGCGAGCGTCAGGATTTCCTCATCCGTCAGCACGAAGCTCATGCGCTCCGCCTTTGAGGTCGGAACATTGCGCGTCGGCTTTTCGCCGGCGGCGTAGATCAGCTTTTGCTCCTTGCTGCCGCGTTTCTTGCCAATGATCGGCACCACGGCAGGATCCGCCAGCAGAGGCTTGAAGACCTGATACTCATCGGGGTCGACGATGCCCTGCACGACGTTCTCGCCAAGCCCCCAGCTGGCGTCGATCAACACCACGTCCTTGAAGCCTGTCTCCGTGTCGATCGAGAACATCACTCCCGATCCGCCGATGTCAGATCGGACCATATGCTGAACGCCGATCGAGAGGGCGACGCTCATATGGCCGAAGCCCTGCGCCTTGCGATAGCTGATCGCTCGGTCGGTGAAGAGCGAGGCGTAGCAGCGGCGGCAGGCAGCGAGCAATGCCCTCTCGCCGCGAATGTTCAGGAAGGTTTCCTGCTGACCGGCAAAACTGGCGCCCGGCAGATCTTCGGCTGTCGCGCTGGAACGGACGGCGACGTCGACTTCCGGCTTGCCGGCGCGTTCGCAAAGCCGCCGATAGGCAGCAGCAATTTCATCCGCTATTTGCTCGGGCCAGTCACCGTGCAAGAACAGCTCTCGAATGCCCCTGCCCGCCTCATCAAGGGAAATCTTGCCCCCGTCCAGATCGGCAAGAAGGCGCTGCATTCGCTCCTCGAGGCCATTGGCCTGGACGAACGTCCAATAGACCTCGGCCGTAGTCGCAAAGCCGGGGGGAACGCGAATGCCCTCCGAACTCAATGCCCGGACCAACTCGCCCAATGACGCATTCTTGCCGCCAACATGGGCAACATCATCTCGTCCGATGTCTTCGAACCAGACGATCCCTGGATTGGGTTGCGTAGCCATCACGTCACCTCCGAAACCGAAGTTCACTGTGCCGGTTCTCGGTTTTGGCGACTTTGATCTCCGTCAAGATGAGCCGCCAGACACAGGAACCTTCAGTCGGCGTCGGGCTCGACAGGGCAACAAAAGGGGGACGCTGCCAGGCCTGCGTGAAAGGAAACTGAACCGGTCTCGGTGCTGCCATGAGCCAATTTGATCATCGTCAATGCATCGACGCGCGGTTCGTGCAGGAAAATCTTCACAGAAAATTACTTGGCCGCGTCGCTATCGACGCCGGCAGCTATCACGGAGGTTTTGATGACCACCGTTCAGCAAATCCTCGACGCCAAGGGTCACGACGTCTATTCCGTCCGCCCTGAAGATACGGTGCTTCACGCGTTACAGCTCATGGAAGCAAAAAACGTGGGCGCGGTGCTGATCAAGGACGGAGACCGCCTCGTGGGCATCTTCACCGAGCGGCACTACGCTAGGAACGTCTTCTTAAGGGGTAGATCGTCGCCGAAGACACTGGTTCGCGAGGTCATGGAAAAGCACGTCGTCTTCGTGGAACCGTACCAGACAGCTGAATACTGTATGGCGCTGATGACTGAGAAACGAATCCGGCACTTGCCCGTCATACGCGAAGGGCGCCTGGAGGGAGTGATTTCCATCGGTGACCTGATGAAGAGCATGATCGCCGATCGGGAATTCAACATCGATCAGCTTGTTCGCTACGTGAGCGGCTGAAGTGGATCGAAAGCGGTGCGGACTACCGCCCGTATAGCGACCGGCTTAAACGCGATGAGGACTGAGCGCGGCTGCGCCGACTTCACATCATAGCGGCGCTGATCCTGCGGAAACGCATGATGGAGAGGGCGAAGAATACGCCGCCGACGATCCCGACGACAGCAAACTGCGGCCAGACCACGTCAATGCCAGCGCCTCGATAAAGAATGGCCTGCGCAAAGCTTACGAAATGGGTCGAGGGTGACAACTGCATCACCGCTCGTAAGAATGCCGGCATGCTGTCGAGCGGCGTGTTGCCGCCGGACAGGATGTTCATTGGCAGGGCGACAAGGACGAACAGGAGCCCAAGCTGCGGCATCGAGCGAGCCACCGTGCCCAGGAAGATGCCGATGGCGGTTGCGAAGAACAAATAGATCGTGACGCCCGCCATGAAGAGCGGAATGGAGCCGACGATCCGAAGTCCGAGCAGCGTCTCTATCACCAGCCAGAGCGATAGGCCGACCGCGACGGTGATCACCAGGCCGTTCGCCCACACCTTGGCAGCCGCGATCTCAAAAGGCGTGAGCGGCATGATCAGCAGATGATCCATCGTGCCGTGCTCCCGTTCGCGGATGATTGCCGCGCCTGCAAGTATGATGGCCAGCATGTTGACGTTGCCGATGATGGCCATGACCGCGTTGAAGAGTTGCGTGGTGAGATTGGGATTGAAGGCGACGCGGACAGCGAGTTTCGCAGGCTCCGCCTGTGAAGGCTCGGCATCCGTGGCAGAGCGAGCGATTTCGCGAGCAATGATCTGCTGCAGATAGCCGGCGCCGATGCCGGCTTGCATCATGGCGGTGGCGTCGACATTGACCTGGATAGCCGGTCGTCGGCCTGCCATGATGTCGCGTTCATAATGCGGTGGAATATCAAGGACAAACGTGCTGCGGGCGGTGTCCATCTGCTCGTCAACCTGACCGGCGACGATCTCGGTCGGGGCGCTGAAATAGGGCGGCAGCAATGCCGCGGCGATTGCGCGCGAGAGCGCCGAATGGTCCTCATCGACGATCGCGACGGAGGAGTTGTGGGCCTCCTGCGCCGGACTCTCCGCCTGCGCATAGACCGCCAGCGTGAAGGAGTAGACGACGAAGCCGAAGAGCACGAAATCGCGAGAGAAGCTGCGCAGTTCCTTGGTGCCGAGCCAGAAGATGTTCGCCAGATGCTCCATGGCGTCATAGCTCCTGGCGGCGCAGGAACGCCAGGCTGATCAAGATGAGGATCGGGATGAAGACCGCGAGCGCCAACAGGCTTCCGGCAAGCTCCTGGAAGCCGAGCGCCTTGGTGAAGGTGCCGACCGAGATGCGCAGGAAATACATGGCCGGGAAAGTATGCGCCATGAACGCCGGAAAACCCACCAGCGAGGAGACGGGCGCCAACATGCCGGAAAACTGCACGGCGGGCAGCGAGGTCATGATCCCCGCAACGAAGAGCGCGGCAATCTGGGTTCGCGTGAATGCCGATATCACCAAGCCATAGCCGGTCATCGCCGTCAGGTAAAGCAGCGCGCCGAGAAGAAGCACCCAGAAGCTTCCTTTGAGCGTCACTTCGAATAGCAAGACAGCCATTACGAAGAGGACAAGGAAGGCGATCAGGCAAAGGATGACGTAGGGCAGTTGCTTGCCCAGTAGAAACTCGAGCCGCGTGACGGGAGTGACATAGAGATTGACGATCGAACCCAGTTCCTTCTCCCTGACGACGCCAACAGCCATCAGCATTGCTGGCATGAATGCGAGCAGCATGGCGATCGTCCCGGGCACCATGGCGAAGATGCTCTTGAAGTCCTGATTGTAGACGAATCGAGTCTCAATAACCGGCGACGCTGAGCGATCGCCCGCCTTGGCCGAGAGACCGGCGACGTATTGCTGATGCAGGCCGGTGAGGTATCCGCGGACCGTTTCGGCACGGAAAGGCATGGCGCCGTCGACCCAGGCGCCAATCTCGGGTGCCGCCCCGCGTCGGATGTCCCGGCCGAAGCCCGGCGGCACCTCGATGGCCAGCGCGAAGGCGGCGCTGCGCAGCGCCCGATCAAGGTCGTCATAGCCGGCCAGTGTTTCCCGTTCTGCAAAATAGGGCGATCCGCGGAACTCCTGCAGATAGGCTCGACTTTCCGGCGTGTTGTCGCGGTCCAGTGCGGCGAAAGTCACCTGATTTACGTCGGTATTGATGCCTAGTCCGAAGACGACCATGAGAAATGCCGTACCGAGAAGTGCGAAGCCGAGCCGCACCGGATCGCGCCAAAGCTCCAGCGCCTCACGCCAGGAATAGGCGAAAAGCCGTCCTGGGCTGAAGCCGGCCCTGGGTACCACGCGCGCGTACGGAGAGGTCGCGGCGCGCTCCGGCTCAGGTGGGCTGCTGACCGGGCTCGAGCTTTCGCCCCCTGCTGACTGCAGATAGGCAATGAAGGCATCTTCTAGATCGGCTGCCCTCTTGGCTTCGCACAATTCGGTCGGCGTGCCGGCGGCAACCACCCTGCCGCCATGCATGAGCGCAACGCGATCGCAACGCGCAGCCTCGTTCATGAAATGGGTCGAAACGAAGATGGTAACCCCTCGCCGCCGTGAAAGCTCGACGAGAAGCTCCCAGAAGCTGTCGCGAGCAAGCGGATCAACTCCCGAAGTGGGCTCGTCGAGGATAAGGAGCTCCGGCTCGTGCACCACTGCAACAGCGAGCGAGAGCCGCTGACGAATGCCGAGGGGCAGCTGCGATGCCCGCTGGTCCACATAGGGGCCGAACCCGAACCGCTCGATGAGCGCGGCGATGCGCGCTCTCCCCTTGTCGGCGGCGATATGGAAGAGACGGGCATGCAGATCGAGATTCTGCCTGACGGTGAGTTCGGTGTAGAGCGAGAACGACTGGGACATGTAGCCGACACGCCTGCGCAGGCGCATGTTGGTGGCATCGATCGGCTGCCCCAACAGCCAGGCCTTGCCCTCTGAGGCCGGCAGCAGCCCGGTCAACATCTTCATCGTGGTGGTCTTGCCGCAGCCGTTCGAGCCGAGGAAGCCGAAGATCTCGCCGCGTTCGATAGCAAAGCTCACACCATCAACCGCTACGAATTCGCCGAAGCGCCGAGTGAGCCCATCAGCTATGATGACTGCCTCGTGTTCACCAGCCGGCCGCGGCGGAATGGAGAGCGCGCGACGCCCGGCGCGAACCGCCTCGGGCAAAAGCGCAATGAAGCTTTCCTCCAAGCTCCCCATCCCTGTCAGCCGCTTCAGTCCAGCCGGCGGGGCCGAAGCGAGGATCCGTCCGGCGTTCATCGCGATGAGCTCGTCGAAGCGTTCCGCCTCCTCCATGTAGGCAGTGGCTACGACCACACTCATGCCGGCCCGCCTCGCCCGCATGCGTTCGATCAGTTCCCAGAATTGCCGGCGCGACAAAGGGTCGACGCCTGTGGTCGGTTCGTCAAGAATGAGTAGGTCGGGGTCGTGAACGAGCGCGCAACAGAGGCCGAGCTTTTGCCGCATGCCGCCTGAGAGTTTCTTGGCCGGGCGGTCGGGAAAGGGCGCCAGGCCGGTCGCCTCGAGCAGGGCGTCAATGCGCCGGGCGCGCTCGCCAGCCGGCTCGCCGAAGAGGCGTCCGAAGAAATCGATATTCTCTCGGACGCTGAGATCGGGATAAAGGTTCTTGCCGAGCCCCTGCGGCAGAAAGGCGATGCGCGGACACACGGCGGAACGATGGCGTTGGTCGGCCATATCACGGCCGAAAACCTCCACGCGGCCGGTCTGAATGCGTTTGGCCCCAGCGATCAGGCTGAGCAAGGTCGATTTGCCAACCCCGTCGGGGCCGATCAATCCAACGAGTGCGCCGGTTGGGACCCTGAGCGTTACGCCGTGGAGCGCGAGCGTGCGACCGTAGGAGTGAGAGAGCCCATCGACGGCGATGACTTCAGCGGGATGCATCATCCGTATGCCCTAACGCGAGAAAGGGCGGCCACTCGGCACCGCCGTCGAGGCGCACATAAGCGAGCCCGGGAAGGCCCGAACTCATCTCCGCCGCGTGACCGCGCAGATAGTCGGGGTCAACGCGCGCACGGACCCGGAACACCAGCTTGTCGCGTTCCGCCTTGGTCTCCACTGTCTTCGGCGTGAACTGCGCCTCTCCGGAGACAAAGACGACCTTAGCCGGGATTGGCGATTGAGGCGCGGCGTCAAGCACGATGCGCGCGGCGCTGCCTACCGTCGTGCGACCCGCTTCTGCCGTGGGCAGGAAAATGTCCATATAGACATAGCCGGTGTCGATCATGGTCAATACCTTGCCGCCGGCGCCGATCACCTCGCCGATATTGGCGAGACGATATTGAACGCGGCCGTCGCGCGGGGCGACGAGCGAATTGTCGGCGATGTCGATCCGATAGAGATCGACATCGTGATTGGCGGCCGCAAGCGTCTGTTCGGCTTGCCCGACGCGCGCATTGGCTGCGGCGAGCGCGGCATTGGCAGCGCTCATCTGCTGCTGGCGCTGGTCGAGAATCTCGGCTGTCGCATAGCCTTTGTCGACGAGGACAATCGAGCGGGTGAGTTGCTGCTCGGCGAGCTTGGCCTGGGCCCTCTGTTGCTCGACGCCTGCGCGCGCCTCGTCGAGCATCCGATTGGCCCCCAGCACCTGTGCCTCGGCTTTGCGGAGCGACATCTCAAGGTCTTGAGTGTCCATCCGCGCGACCACCTGGCCGGCGTGAACGACATCTCCCTCATCAACGAGGAGCGCAGCGATACGACCGCTAAACTTGGCCGCGATGTCGATCTCGTCTGCCTCGACCCTGCCGTTGCCCGAGGCGATACCAGCGGGCAGCCCAGGAGCGGCATGCAGCCACCAATATCCGCCTATCGCTGCACCAGTGACCGCGACCAGCGCCAGTGCAAGCCAGAGCCGGCGCCCTCGATATACGGCGGCGGGAACGGTCTCCGGAAGGCTGGGTTCAGGCTGGCTCGGCACGAGCATTCGGCTCGTCGAACGGTCATTCGGAGGGAGCAACTCAGTACCGTCATCGATGACGTCAATGTTGGGCATTCGTCGATTCCTACTATCCAAGAAGACGACGGGCGCCAGCGCCTTGCTATTAATCTCATCCGGATGTGGCGGGCGAACGTTGATCTGCGTCAAGGCAATGGCGCCGATCCGCGTCAACCAAGCTATATCTGACGATGCTCTGCGATCGAAACTCGGCCGGCTGCAAGCGGAGCCGTTGCGGTTCTTGATCTCAGATCGGCCTTCTTCGGGCTCGTTTGATATTGTCAGGCACTGCTTCGGCTAAGGATTGTCTATCGCCGGCAGGCACAGGAGCAAGTTGTAGCTGATCAGTTCGACAGGAGCCTGTGCAATGAGCCGGCATGGAGCAGCGATCGCGTCGCGCCGCCGAACGCCCATTCGCGAAACCTGCTATGGCCGTAGCCGCCGGCGACGACGAGATCCGCTCCGATTTGTTCGGCCGTGGCGATGATGGTGTCACCAACGGAGGAATCTCCGCGTTCCAGCACCTGGGATTGGGCATTCACACCGTGCTTTATCAAGAAACGGACGATGTCCGCCGCCCCTTCCCGAGCAGCGACTGTCCCTTCCTCGGTAGCACTGAAAACGGTCACCTCCTTGGCCTCGCACAAGAAGGGCATGGCATCGACCACCGCCCGCCGGGACTCGCGGCAGTCCTTCCAGGCAACGACGATCCGCTCGCCGCCAAAGGGTCGGAGATCGTCGGCCGCGAACAGCACCGGCCTGCCTGCCGAAAGTACCAGCGCGCCCGGATCCACAGTCCTTTGGAAGTTGCCGGCGGCAGCCGCCGCGGGCGCGCCGGTGATCACCAGATCGGCCGCTCTAGCGTGCAGGGCAACAGCACGCGTCGGATCGTCAAGCTCGGCGCGCCATGATGCGCGCTCGTTGTTGCCGACGACGGCAAGGAATTCTTCCTTGAGCTGCTTGATACGATCCTCGATATCGAGGGCCCGCTGACGCAAGACCTCTGCCGCAGCCAGCGAGGCTTCGCTCGGCGACACCAGCATGGAAGCTTCGGCTGCCGTCACAGCGATGAGATCTGCCTCGAATTTCCTGGCGATCTCCTGCGCGAAAATCAGCCTCGGCGTCGCCGGTGCATCGATGTCGAGCTGAACCAGTATTGTCGTGTAGATCATGCCTGGACTCCATGACAGGCCGGTAGATCAGCACCGTCGAGAACTTCGCGCTTTGATGCACATCAAGTTCGGTCAGTCGGAGCAAGACAGGCCGAGAGCATCAAGTCCGGCCTCCAGGTGATCGCCAAGAAGCGGATTGCCGCAGAGGTAGTCAGCCGTGTGTTCGTTGTGAGCATAGGCGGCCTGCTGGCGGACCTCTTCCCAATCGACTGCCTGACCGTCATCCCTGCCGAGCCACATCAAAGCCACGAGGTCGATCTGCTCATCGAGGGAAAGTTCCGAGATCAGTGAGCCAAGCTCTTCGCGCACGGGGTCGTCAGCATGGTCCTGCAGCACCGCAATCTCGTTGTCGTCCGTCGGATTGGATCCCGCGTCCGGCTCCATCACGGCAACCTTGACGTCGAATGCACGGGCCTTGGCGATTATGAAGCAGACTTTCCGGAGGGGAATTGCCAGCTCGGGCGCCTCGCTGTCATTTCCAATTCCGCGTTTCATTCGATATCTCCTCTTCGTCTTCCGGTTCTCTTCCGCGGACCACGCGTTGCCCGAGCAATGGCCTGCGTGTGGCGGTGACCACGGTGCAGCGACCATCGGGCTGGCCTTCCTTGTGATAGTAGATGACGACCCAGTCAGCC
Organism: Mesorhizobium sp. WSM4976; assembly: GCF_029625685.1. Classification (NCBI taxonomy): domain Bacteria; kingdom Pseudomonadati; phylum Pseudomonadota; class Alphaproteobacteria; order Hyphomicrobiales; family Phyllobacteriaceae; genus Mesorhizobium; species Mesorhizobium sp. WSM4976. Next base: position 24,694 of record NZ_JARTVT010000029.1, on the reverse strand, counting down.
GTTTTGTTGAGTTGGTGGGCGAGCTGGGTGTTCGAGAACAGGGCCGTGAAATGCCAGTCGCCGTGGCGGGCATGCAGGATGGGAAGCCAAGCATCGCCGGTGGGATTGAAACGCTTCGGCGCTATCTTGCGCAGCTGTCCCGCGGCCGCGCGCTCGCGATACATCCGGTCCACCTGCAAAAGCATGGCGACAGGCGGGCGAGCCACCGTGGTCTCGGTAACGAAAAACGGCCGCCCGAGGCGTTCCGCGATGGCTGCGGCGATCATCCGCCGGCGTCGCGGCCCGATACCCCTCACAGCAACCTTGCCGAACCGAACAGCGTGTTCTAGCTCTTCCAGGCTCTCCAACTGGCCATCCTTGGCAAGGAGATCGGCCAACTTCGCGCCGATGCCTGGGATCGTCCGGAACAGAACCTCCGGCGCAAGGTCTCCCCGCAGCCTGTCCATTTGCGACCAGCGCCCGGTGGTGACCATCTCGGCAATCGCGCTGGCGATACCCGTTCCGACGGCGGGCAGCGCAGTCAGTCCTTCACGGCCATGCTGCGAGAGAATCTCCTCAACCGGCCGGTCGAGAGCCGTGATCACATCGGCGGCGCGCCGAAAGGCTCTGGCTCGAAAGCCATCCTCACCTTGCTGGGTCAGGAGATCGGCGTAGTCACGCAGCCTGCCTGCGATCAACAAGTTGACGGCCGGCGGATCTTGTGAAGCGATAGTCGGCGCGGGAACAGTCTGAACGCCGGTCTGAATGGTCATCCTGAAGCACCTCGTCGGATCGGTCCGACAGGGCACAATACGCGAAGGAGCGCCGGCTTCGTTGACACGCATCAAGGCGCGGCACGCCGTTTGGTCGATCTGTTTCGATGTATTGCGTAAGCGATTGCAAGAGTGATTGTCGATGATCGATCTGGCGACAAAGGTACGCTTCCTGAGCGATGCGAGGTCGTATACTCACGCCGCATCCTTTGTTGAGGCCCGGGAAACGCATATGTCCTGGGTCTTCCTGACTGAGGACCGCGTCTACAAGCTGAAGAAGCCGGTCCGATATCCCTTCCTCGACTTCAGCACGCTCGGCCGGCGCAGGTTCTTCTGTGAGGAGGAACTGCGACTGAACAAGCGGCTTGCGGCCGATACTTATTGCTCCGTTGTTCCACTACGATGCACCCGTGAGGGGAGGCTCAATCTTGGCGGACAAGGGCGGACCGTAGATTGGCTGGTCGAGATGAAACGGCTGCCTCGGGCCGACTTGCTGGACGTCAGGCTTCGCGAAGGCGTTGTGACCGAAGGAGACATTCACAATATGGCCGAACTGATAGCTGGCTTCTACTCCGCCGCTCCGCCAGAGATCGACGACGGCAATCTGTATCTGGAAAGCGTCATCAAAGAGCAGACTGTGAATCGAGCCATCCTGGGTCAGCCGACGCTCGGCGTCTCGGATGCCGCCCTGCCCGTACTTGACGTCGCCGACACGCGCCTCAGGCAGCTAATCCCGAGCATCAAGGCTCGCATCGATGCGGGTCGCATTGTCGAAGGACATGGCGACCTACGGCCTGAGCACGTGTACATCGGCACGCCCATCCAGGTCATAGACTGTCTCGAATTCGATCGGTCCCTGCGCATCATCGATCCCTACGACGAGATCAATTATCTGGGCCTGGAATGCACGATGCTGGGCGCAGGTTGGGTCCGCCCTCTCCTGGTCGATTTGCTCGAGCTTCGCCTCGGCGGACGTCCCGACGATGAAGTCATGGCTTTCTATGGTGCGTTCCGGATGCTGGTGCGTGCACGGCTTTGCCTGGCGCATCTGCTCGACCCGATCGTGCGTGAGCCCTGCCGGTGGCCGCCTCTGGCGCGCTCCTACATCGCCGCCGCGAAGGAAGAACTCAGCTCTCCATCCCGGCCAGTTCGGAAATTGAGCCATTCGCATGCAGGCGCTTGATCGCCTGGGCAATCAGCGGCGCGGTTGACAGGACCTGCAGCTTTGCTTCGTGGCCGGCTCCAGCCTTCGATGCCGACGCCACGCTGTCGGTAACGACAATGCGCCCAATGGCCGGGTCCATGAACAGGGCTTCCGAACCCTTGCCCAACAGACCGTGGGTGGCGATGGCGTGGACTTGCTTGGCGCCGCGTTCCCGGCAGGCGCGCGCGGCCCTCAGCATCGTACCGCCAGTGCTGATCATATCGTCGACAAGAAAGACGGTCTTCCCGCTCACATCGCCGGCAAACAGGTCGCCCGAGACGACCCCTCGGCTCCGGCGCTTCTCCATGAAACCGAACCCGACTTCATTGCCCATTGCCGTCTCGAACCTTTCCTTCACCAACTGCGCGCGCTTCACGCCGCCGCCGTCGGGAGAAAACACCACAATAGGCCCGGCGCCGGCGAGCTCGCGTAGCGCTGGCACAAAGAGGGCGCCCGTATCGAGTTGAAGCGTTCGACAACGGAAGGCATTTTGAAACGCCGAGAAATTGTGAACGTCGAGGGTAATGAGGCACTCGGTACCAACCGCCTCGAACAGCTGCGCCACGTAGCGCGTGCTTACGGGGTCACGCGCTTTGGTCTGCCGCTCCTTGCGCGCATAGGCAAGATAGGGCGCGATCGCCGTGACGCGCGCAGCGCCGTTTTCCCGACAGGTCGCGATGAAGAAGAGAAGCCTGAGGAGCTTATCGTTAGGGGACGCCCCAGGCTCGCCTGCGAGGCTATGGAGTATATAGACGTCTTCACCGCGCACACTCACAAGGGGTCGAGCCTTGTGCTCGCCATCCTCGAATTCGCGTTCTTCATGCGAGCCGAGGTCAACGCCCAAGGCTTGCGCGACACCTCCGCCCAGTTGATCAGTCCCTTTCAAGGCGAAAAAGCGCATAGTTATCTCACCAATGCGGTTGCCATGGGACGTCGTCCTCCGCGACACGCCGCCCTCCACTTCCCAGGAGCCGATCTGCCTGATTTAAAACGAGACCGATGCGAGGAAGTCTCGGACAACTATTCGCCCGACTCCCGCCGCACATCATAGCGGACATGGAATCGGTTGTTTGAAACCCTTGTAGCCTTTCTTCGGACAATCGCAGTCGGGATCGAACTTCGAAGGGGTTTCATGGCGCTTACAGCCAGGTTCGGTCTTGTAGGCATGACCCGGAACGGAGACATAGCGACTCTCATTGACGCAGCCGGCAAGCACCAAGCCTAGCGAAGCGACGATAAGCACTTTCATCTGCTTTTACTCCTGACGGATTGACAATAGACGGAGATACTATGGCATTCCGCCAAGGCAATGGATTTGTCCAAGATCAAATCGACAGAAACAGCGCCGCAACACGGCTGCGCCCAATACGTGGCGATGGCAGCGAATATATGCGGTTCGGCAGACATGCCATCATCTTGGTTGGAAAATTTTGAACTCGGTCAAATATCGCTGAACCAGCCGATGGCAGAAATTCTTGTCAATAGTTCGATCTTCCTTAGTCTTCGAGAAGAGATGGCCATGGTCATTGGAAACGTATGCGCAGCATACCGCTGGGCATCGCAGAGCGAGATACCCTGGCCAGCGCGGCGATAGACGCATCGTCGCTGCGCGCGAAACCTTCGCGCCTGCCAGTGGTATGTGTCTTGCTGGTGTAGACGACATTGTCTAGCTTCTTCATGTTACTGTCCCGATGTTGCAATATCGACCGCGCCCGTGGCGGATAATTCGCAATGTCCTTCATCAATATATCGCGGATGTTTCCGGGAACGGGACGAAATGTATCAAAGCGTAGCCATCGCTCCACGACCTGCCATGGCGGGCTCATGGATGCTGACCTCCGCCGCCAGCCCGCCACCGGCCCGGTTATAGAGCCTGACCGATCCGCCGATCGCCCCCGCCAGTTGCTGGGCTATCGCCAAGCCGAGCCCGCTGCCTCCGGTTTCGCGGTTACGCGATTGCTCAAGCCTGAAGAAGGGCTGCATCGCGACCTCCAGCATCGCTTCGGGAATGCCCGGGCCGCGATCGGCCACTGTGATGGCAATGCTGTTGGATTTCTGCTCCACGCTGATCTCGGCCGCCCCGGCGAATTTGATCGCGTTGTCTATGAAGTTGGTCAGGATCCGGCGCAGCGCATGCGGCTTCGTGGTGGCCGTGCCGTGCACGGTTCCAACGACGGAGACGGCACTACCTGTGTCCTGATAGTCATAGGCAATGCTGTCGATGAAGGAGGCAAGATCTATCCGCGACAAGCTCTCGCCGTTGCTGTGCGAACTGCGGGCATAGGCTATGCCATCCTGCACCAGGCGCCCGATCTCTTGCAGGTCACTGACGAGCTTTTCCTTCTCCGGAGAGTCCTCGGCCATATCGGCGCGCAGCCGCATACGCGTAATCGGAGTCTGGAGGTCGTGCGAAATGGCGGCAAGGATCTGGACGCGCTCTTCGAGGTAGTGGTCGATCCGGTCGCGCATGGCGTTGAATGCACGAGCCGCGTGGGTGACCTCGCGTGGGCCGCTTTCGCTCATCAGAATGCGCTTGCTGGTAGGATCCAACCCATCAGCCGCGGCAGTGAGTTCAGCGAGCGGGCGCACGGCCTGGCGCATGGCTAACCAGGAACACAGCAACATAAGCGCCATCTGCACCATGAAGACGTAGGGAAGCCAATGGGCGACCGGCATGATGCCGGTCGGAGTGACATCGATGGTGAGCGGCGAGCCGTCCGAAAGGGTCAGGTGGCCCTGGAGCCTGTTGCCGCCCGAGGGGATGGATTCGATGCGCAGCGGGTATTTGTGACCGGCCGCATCCTCGATCCGCTTGGCGATTTCCGCGCCGCGCTTCGATGTATCGGGTATGCCGTTCTGGCCCGGGCCAAGCACGAGCCGGTAGTTGCCGCGGCTCAGACGGTCGAGCCAGATCGACCGCTCCGTGGCAGGCAGACGATCCAGGACGGCTATCGAGGTCGCCAAGTCGCTTTCCAGTGTGCCGAGCATGATGGCTCTGGCAGACATGTAGCGTTCGGCATAAAGCAGGCCGAAGGAAAGACCATATGCAAGCGCGAGGCCCGTGAACATGATCACAAACAGGCGCGCGCGCAACGTGCCCGGCCACCATGCCCGCCAGGTCACGTGCGCGGCTCCGTGATCTCGACCGGCACCGAGAAAACATAACCTTCCGCCCGCACGGTCTTGATGTAGACAGGCTCTCGGGCATCATCCCCCAGCCGCTGTCTTACCCTGCTGACGAGAAGGTCGATCGACCGGTCGAAAAGCTCGGCATCGCGGCCTTGAGTAAGATTGAGCAATTGGTCCCGGCTCAGGACGCGTTGCGGGTGATCGACAAAGACGCGCAGCAGCCGGTACTCGGCACCGCTAAGCGCGATCGCCACGCCTTCCTTGTTCAATAGCTGGCGACCGACGGTATCGAGCCGCCAATCGCCGAACGACACGATCTGCCCTGCTTCGCTGATCTGGAGATTGGGCGGGAGCATCCTGGTGCGACGCAGGACCGCCTTGATGCGGGCCAGGAGTTCGCGCGCGGCGAAAGGCTTTGACAGATAATCGTCGGCGCCGATTTCCAGTCCAAGGATCCGGTCTACCTCGTCGTTGCGCGCCGTCAGCATCATCACAGGCGTGGCTTTGTGCTTGCCCGAGCGCAATTCGCGACAAAGCACGATGCCATCATCGCCCGGCATCATGACGTCGAGCACGATCAGATCGACCGTGTTTGCGTCCAGAAAGCTGCGCATTTGGCGGCCATCGGCGCAAACGGTGGTGCGAAGCCCGTTTTTCGCCAGATAGCTCGACACCAGCTCCCGGATTTCGCGGTCGTCATCGACGATCAGGATGTGATCGACATGGTCCATTCTCGCTTCCAGACCTCCGTGGCATGCGGCCATGCGGATCATCATTAGCCCCAGCATGGTCTGCCGCGAAGCCGGTATCTTCGCGGCAGACGGTCATGTCGCCTAGAATTTCGCGACATCCATCACTGCCTGGGCGAAAGCCTGCGGGGCCTCTTGCGGCAGATTATGGCCGATGCCGCCGCTGATGTTGCGATGCTCGTATTTTCCCGAGAACTTGTCGGCATAGGCCGACGGATGGGGATGCGGCGCGCCGTTGGCGTCGCCTTCCATGGTGATCGTCGGGATCGTGATCGCCGGCGCCATGGCGAGCTTCTTTTCGAATGCTTTGTATTTTGCCTCGCCTTCGGCAAGGCCCAGCCGCCAGCGATAATTGTGGATGGTGATGGCGACATGATCTGCGTTATCGAGCGAGGCCGCCGAACGGTTGAAGGTGGCGTCATCGAACTTCCAGGTCGGAGAAGCCGTCTCCCAGATCAGCCTGGCGAAATCATGCGTGTGGGCCGCGTATCCGAGCCGGCCACGCTCCGTGGCGAAGTAGAACTGGTACCACCAGTCAAGCTCGGCCTTGGGGGGCAGCGGCTTCTTGTTGACCTCTGGATTCCCGATCAGATAGCCGCTGACGGAAACCATCGCCTTGCAGCGCTCCGGCCAGAGTACAGCCATGATGTTGGCGGTGCGCGCGCCCCAGTCATAGCCCGCCACAATCGCCTTTTCGATCTTGAGGGCATCCATCAGGTTGATCATATCGGCGGCGAGCGCCGACTGCTGTCCATTGCGCGGGGTCTTGGCCGACAGGAAGCGGGTGGTTCCGTAGCCGCGCAGATGTGGAACGATCACGCGGAAGCCGGCCGTCGCCAGGATCGGGGCGACGTCGACGAAACTGTTGATGTCGTAAGGCCAGCCGTGCAGCAGGAGGACGGCGGTTCCATTGGCGGGCCCGATCTCGGCATAACCGATCTCGAGCACGCCTGCCTTGACCTGCTTGATCGCATCGAAAGACTCTGACGCGCCGCTCTTCGCCGTCGTTATCGCGGAGCCCGACTCTGCATTGGCCAGGGTCGCGAGGCCAAGCTCGGCGGTCGCGACAGCAAGCGCGGCGACGCCGAGGAAGCGTCGGCGGGTATGATCGATTTCGTTGGACATGGGTTGTCTCCGGGTTGCGTGAAGGACGGCAAAAAAGCCGGCGCGATGTATCCCCGGTGTGTCCGACGGCGGCCGCAATTGAATGCGGATGTAGCCTGGGGCGTGCAAGATACAGTCTGTTACAAAGCCAGGTCGCTCGCCCTGGCGACGATCAGATTTGTGTCGCGATGTAGCGCCAGGGCCAGTCTGTACACTTCAATACAGTTTGCAGCGCATTTGGACATATCCCGGATACGTCATCGAGATCTTTTCGGCTGCGTGGCTGGCGCCTCTGCACCTTGCCAGGACTCCACCAAAGGAAACGACGATCCCGCTTATCGCTATACCCTATCTGGGAGGAGTGCTGACTGTCGTCAGTCCCTGCATGCTTCCCATCCTGCCCTTCGTGTTTGTCCGTGCCTGGCACAGCTTCGTGCGCAGCACGTTGGCGATGCTATATCGGCTAGAAGCAGGCAACGGCCTTTGCTTCGAACGAGACCGTGCTGCCCGATATCGCGCAAAAATATTCCCTAGTGGAGCCTCGCTTAAACCGCTGGAGTCTTTCTGGAAACTGGATCGTGGGCGGGGAGCAGGCCACGCTCGATCAGGCGAACGGCGCCATCGCCCACCGCTTCAGCGCTCGTTGACCTGCATCTCGTGCCTGGACCGGACTAGACGACAAGCCAATCCGCTTCGAGATGACCGTGGACGGCAAGGCGCCGGGAGAAAATCACGGCGTCGACATTGATGCGTATGGCAACGGCACCGTCGCCGCGGCCAGGCTTTACCAGTTCGTCAGGCAGGCTGGCGACGTCAGGGCCAGAACCTTCGAGATCCGCTTACCGGATCCCGGCGTCCAAGCCTTCGCCGTCACCTTCGACTTACACAGTCTTTTTGCAAAAGTCTTTTACCGCAACCAGCTCAAGCAAAGGAGCTCTATCATGCATCGTGCCTTCATTTTCGCAGTCGCATTGACCACAAGCGCCATCGCATTTGCCGCGCAGGCGGCCGAGATCAAGAACATGGTGATCGTCCACGGCGCGTTGGCGGACGGATCCGGATGGCGCAAGGTCGCCGAGATCCTCCAGCAGCGGGGCTTCAACGTGACGGTCGTCCAGGAGCCTATCACCTCACTCAAGGATGATGTCGCGGCCACCAATCGCGTGCTCGATCTGCAGGACGGGCCGTCGCTCCTGATTGGTCACAGCTATGGCGGCATGGTGATCACCGAGGCCGGTAATCATGCCAACGTTGCCGGACTGGTTTATGTCGCGGCGTTCGAGCCCGACAAGGGTGAGAGCCTGGTCAGCCTGGCATCCTCAAAGCCGGCGGCCGGCACGCACATTCGCGAAACCAAGGACGGCAACTACCTCTATCTTGACCCGGCCAATTTCGCGGCCGACTTCGCAGCCGATCTACCGAAAGAGGATGCGGCCTTCCTGTCGAGATCACAGGTCTTTGCTTCCAAGGAAGCGTTCACGAGCAAGGTCACCGAACCGGCGTGGCAGACCAAGAAGAGCTGGGCAATCGTTGCGACGCAAGATCGCTCGATCAACCCCGACCTTGAGCGCGACATGGCAAAGCGCGCCGGCAGCGAGACGATCGAGATCGAGGCGAGCCACGCGGTGTTTGCTTCTCAGCCGGACAAGGTTGCCGACGTGATTGCCAAGGCGGCTCAGTCCGCTCAGTAGGCGGTCGCAAGGCACAAGAAGTTAGCCAGGCGGCGGTGGGTCTGCCGCCGTCTGGCGAAGACCTTCACATGCTGGCGCGAACTCCGGCTAAGGCCGTGCTGCTAACAGCGCAATGACGGCTTGCTGCGTGTCGCAACCCACCGTTCCTTGACCGTGAGTGAGCTGCGCCCAATTGAGATGAAGTGGAGCGTCGGATCGTCGAACCAGAGTCCCACGTGCTTTTGCCGGACGCAGTCCGGCAAAAGCCCATCCAAGTTTCGAGGCGGCGAGCCGGGCGACAGGAGGATGAAGAACAGGCTGAGATCATGCGTTGCGAAGACCGGGTCTGCAACGCACTGAGCCGCTTGCATTTGCTTTCATACTGCCGGCGATCCCAGCTGCCGGTCGCCTTCGCTTCGATCGTGACGATGGTTTGGTCGAACACGATCAGGAAATCGAAATCCTGCCGGGATCCCTGGATGGGGTATTCGGGTTCAGCATCTGCACTCGAGATGGTCGGGTGGACCGAAATGTCCGTGGATGCCGCGCGATTGTTCGGAGCACGGGACATGGCCGACCATGTCCGGCTGTGAGTTCCCTGTGCAGAGGCAGGTCGGCTCAGGAACGGACGTTCGTGAGCCGCCGAAGCAGGGCGTAATCGTCAAGGTCCTTGTATGGTGTGAGGTCCAGGTCGGCAGGGACCTTCTTCAATGCTTCCTCGTCAATTGCCTTTTCGTGACGCTTCATGAAACGTTGATAGTCTATCCACCTTATCCCGCTCGTTCTAACGGAATCCCGTTCGATGCGTGAGGCAATCTGGTGCGCGTGAAGGTAATGCAGTCGTAACTCATCCAAGAGCGCTTTCTCGACTATCTCATGAACCACTAAGAAAGGCTCGATCCGAACATCTTTGTTCCTCACCTTTAGTGTGCGGGGTAGATGTCGGTCGATGTAGACCGTCTTGGCGTCGACGCTGTAACCAGCGATGTAGGGGATGTCGAACTCGTGAGAGATGGTGACTCTGCGGTTGAGGGCAGCCATAACATCAGACAACACGCGGGCATCAACACCTTCTGACTTATGATGAATTTCACTGTCAGCGAGCAATCGTTTCTCCATAGGTGAATGGGCGTCGAGATGCCGAAGCGGCTGCCACAAAAATCAGGCGAGCGACAAAATGTTCCACGAGGCTCCAGGCGCCAGCGGCGCGCTGGCTCCGCTCGGTTTCCGCCGTGTGTTCCGCAGCAGTAGGCGGTGCATCACTCCTGGACGGTACATTCGCTACACACATATCGTCCGGGCCTCTCTGCATTGTGGTCTTTCCCAAGTTGTTGGCGCGAGGCTTTGAATGGTCAACCCTGCCGGATCGGTCGTCCGGCTTGAGTAACGTTATCGCGACCCGGGTCTGGCCAGGGGAACAATCGGATCGAGCACCGGTTCGGATCCGGCTCAAAGGCCTGAGCCAAACACACTGACCAAGGGAGTGATGCAATGCGATACGTACGACGAACGACGGCCGCTGCGGCCGCCTTGATGATCGCCGCCTTTCCCGCGCTCGCGCAGACAACCGGAACGCCGGCGCCCAGCCCGACGACCGAACCCTCCCCGGCGGGGCCGTTGCCGGACGCCAACGGACCAGCAAGCGGTCCATCGCGTGAAATGATCCGCCAGATGATAGAGCAAGCCGTGCAAGAGAGGATGCAACAGGAGCGCGGTTCCGACGAAGTTGGCCGCCACGACAGTCAGGGCGATCGCTGGCAGAAGCACGGTGACCGCAGCTCTGACCAGGGTCGAAGAATGGCGGGCCACCCAGGCGCACGGATGATGCGTGGTGCCGGGATGCGACTGATGTTCGCTCTCCTGGATACCGATGGAGACGGAGCGCTGTCCGAAAACGAGGTGCAAGACACGGTCGGCAGAATCTTCAATACCATCGACCAGAACGGCGATGGGAAGATAGACCTGGACGAAATCCAGGCATTCTTGCACGGTTCGAGCACCGACGAGATGCCATGATGGCGATTGAGCGCAATCGTGTGAAGCTAAAAGGGTGGCGAGCGCACTAGGGCTTAAGTCGCACTCCGACAACGAATTGGTCGCACACCGAAGTTTCGGCGAAACATCGATCCCCCGTGACCATTGGATACATGGAACGCTGAAGACAGTCCCCATCTGCGTTCCGCCGGCCATGTGCCAGCATATGGGCGGGACACATACCGAGGAGTGAAGAATGAAATCGCTAATCGCCAATACCGTGGCTGGCCTGCTGCTCTTGTCAGGCGTCAGCGTGGCAATCGCGGATACCGTGGTCCTGGCACCGGAGCAGGAAACCACCATACGCGAATATGTGAAGAAGGAGCCTCTTGCTTCGATCAAGTTGCCTGGCGTCGAACTTAAGGTGGGTTCGACCGTGCCTGAGAAGGTCGAACTGCACAAAATCCCAAATGTGAAGTACGAGTATACGGTGATCGACAACCGCACCGTGGTCGTCGATCCAGAAACGCATACAGTCGTCAAGGTGCTCGACTGACGGCAATTTCCAGTGGGAGAGCCGAAGCGCTCCCCACTGGAAGATCTCAGCAAGACTCCTGGCCCGAGTTCAATTTGGCTATCTTCGCTGAATCGGCTTAAATCGCATCGATCGTCCTAGCCAGCGCGCTGTCAGGCGACTCGCTCGAGCATGTCTCTTCATTCAGTGTGCCAGGAACGCCGCTTGCCTACTCGTTGCTTGAGCGCCAGATAGGTAAGGATGTTGTTGGATATCTGAGCCACATACCCCATGGCCCTGGAAATTGCGATCGGCCCGCCGCGCTTGGCGATCAATCAGGGCCTCAACTTTTTGGTGACGCAGCAAGATGGCCAAATCACTTGGCCCACGCATCAAGGCCTCTACGCTTCGGACACCCGTCTCGTATCCAGTTGGCAGATATACGCCAATGGGGAGCCCTGGGATCTTCTCAACTCGGGCAACATTGCTCACTTCGCTGCCAAAATCTATCTCGTGAACCGTGCTTTCGGCACCGAGGCCGGTCCGGTGAGGTCTGGCGATTTAGGGCTTCTGATCGGACGCGCGTTGGATCAGGGAGGGCTGCATGAAGACCTGGATCTGGTCAACCACGGTCGCGACACCATCCAGTTCAATCTGGAGGTCGGAATTCGCAGCGATTTTGCCGATCTGTTTGAGGTAAAAGCCGACGACATCGTCCGTCGGGGTCGCATCATCACCGATTGGGACCAGAGAAGCTCACGTCTCAGGACCACCTACGCCAATCAGGATTTTCGCCGGGCTATCACAATCACGGTCCGTCGGACGCTGACCCGGCCTGTCTACGCCAATGGGCGGATCAGCTTCGATATCAAGCTTGAGCCTGGCGCCACCTGGCACACGTGCCTGCTCTATGACTTTGGCCAGGATCATACGACCCGGCGGGCCCCACGCGCCTGTGTCGACAGATGCCTAAGCTCGAAAGCGGCCAAACGAGTAGCGGGGTGGCGCCGCACCGGGTGCAAATTGAGCACCTCGAACGAGCAATTCCGCCAGCTCTACAATCAGGCGATCGAAGACATGGCAGCGCTTCGTCTTCCTATCGAAGGCACGGACGAAATGGAGTACGTTCCAGCCGCGGGATTGCCCTGGTTTGTAGGGCTGTTTGGCCGTGACAGCTTGATCGTCTCCCTTCAGAACGCCTTGATCTATCCCGACTTCGCCCGAGGTGCCTTAGATGTCCTCGGTCGGTTTCAGGCTACCTCGCGGGACGACTTTCGGGATGCCGAGCCTGGAAAGATCATGCACGAGCTCCGCACCGGCGAGCTTGCTCATTTTCATCTCGTTCCGCATACGCCTTATTACGGCACTGCCGACGCAACGCCTCTGTATCTGATCGTCCTCCACAACGCCTGGCGGTGCACAGGCGACGGCCGATTAATAGATCGGCACATCGAAACCGCTGAGAGATGCCTGGACTGGATCGACCGCCACGGCGATCGCGACGGCGATGGTTTCCAGGAATATGAAACCCGTTCGAGGCTCGGCTACGAGAACCAAAGTTGGAAAGATGCGTCTGACGCAATCGTGTACCCTGATGGCTCAGTGGTGAGGGGACCGAAGGCGCTTTGCGAGTTGCAAGGCTATGTCTATGACGCTTGGCAGCGCATGGCAGAGATCTATGACGCCAGAGGCAACAAACCTCGCGCCGAGCAGCTTAGGGGCAAGGCCAGGACGCTGTTCGACCGATTCAATGACGTATTTTGGGATGAAGCTTCCGGGTTCTATGCTTTTGCCCTGGACGGAAACAAGAGGCCCGTTCTGAGCATAGCCTCCAATCCCGGTCATTGTCTCTGGTCGGGCATTGTTCCGCAGGAACGCGCGGCAAAGGTAGTCCAACGGTTAATGAAGCCGGATATGTGGAGCGGCTGGGGCATCCGGACCTTGTCGGCCGATCACCCCGCCTACAATCCGAACTCCTATCAGAACGGCTCTGTCTGGCCCCATGATAATGGCCTGATCGCGTTAGGCTTTAGACGCTACGGCTTCTTTGAGGAGGCTGCTCGCCTGGCCGGCGACGTCAGCGGCGCGGCAAGCTATTTCATGCAGCATAGAATGCCCGAACTCTACGCCGGGTCCTCCCGAACGCCCACCACCTTTCCCGTGCAATACAAGAGGGCCAATGTGCCTCAAGCTTGGGCAGCCGGGTCCTGCTTTGCTTTGCTGCAAGCCATTATCGGCTTCCAGCCCGACGCTCCGAATGGAAAACTCTACCTTGATCCCGAACTCCCGGATTGGATGCCGGAACTGATGTTGAAGGACATGCGCGTCGGCAGGAAGCGGATGGACATCCAGTTCTGGCGCGAGAAGGAGAGGACTTTTTGGAAAGTCGTCGCCGGCGACCCCACGACAGTGGCGGCGCGAACTTGCGCGACCGGCCCTCGGTTGGCATGACAATTCAAGAAGGGATCGAAAGCCCGCAATTTCAGGGCGCAAAAATACCCGGCGACGTGAAGATGCAATTGCTCGAAGCGCTCCGTCCACCTCGAGGTTCCGCGCGCCCCCGACCCTCCCCTTCGGTCCGCGGGCACTACGGGACAGATCTCTGCCCCATGTCATTGGAAGCTCTCCTGGCCCGAACAAGAGGCTCAGGCAAAATGCCTACGCCAAGCCTGTCCGGCCCAAGCCGTTATAGGGCATCGCGAACGCAGTCGGGACTGGGTATCGAAAAGTGTGCCGCATAAAACATGACCGCCGTGAACTCCCAGCCGGTACTGCGGGCTACTGATGTCGACAACAGCTATCGCCTCAAGGCCAAAACAGAACGGATGCCGCCTCGCCCGTTGAACAATTGGCCTTGAGCTTTCACGCCTTCTCCACCTTCTTCATGAAGAGGGTGAGCTCGTCCGGGTCCATATGCACGATATGCCTGTCTTCCGGATAGGCGCCGCTGTTGACGTCGGCGACATATTCCGAGAATGCCGCGATGCGCTCTTGCTGCAGCCGGTCATATTCGGCGGCGAAGTTGCGGTAGACTTTCGAATGGCGCGGCATGTGACCGCGATTGGTGCCGAGAATATCCTCGGCGAACAGATACTGCGCGTCGCAGCCCGTGCCTGCGCCCATCGACAGCATGATCAGCGGGGTCCGCTCGGAGATCGCCTTCGCCACTTCCACCGGCACGACCTCGATCTCGGCGCCGATCGCGCCGGCGGCTTCCAGTTGCTTGACCGCTTCGAACACTTGCATGGCGGTATCCGCGGTCTTGCCGACCGCCTTGAAACCGCCGGTCCAGGTCGCGCGGGAGGGAATGAGACCGACGTGGCCAATCACAGGTATGGCGTCGTCGGCCATCCGCTTGATCGTAGCGTAGCCGGCGCTGCAATAGACCGCGTCGGCGCTGGCCTTGTAGAGGCGGAACGACCACCGCACGAAATCGTCAGCCGTGCCGATCTCGAAGAAATTCTCGCCCGGCATGGTGAAGAGGCTGGGCGCCGCGTCGCGGTACTGCGGATTGAGCACCAGTTCCGGCGGCACCGAGACGATGTCCACCCCTGCCCGCTCGGCGGCCTCCGCCTCTTCCAGCGTCAGCACGCGCAGCATGGTCAATTGCCGCTTGCCCTTCATGGCGCGCAGATCGGCGACGGTCGGTCTCTTTCGGCTCATCGGACTTCGGTTCCCTCTATGTGTTGCGGCGAGTTGCTGTCAGCCGATATCGATCATCACCTTACCGGCCTCGACCCGGATCGGATAGGTTTTGAGGTTGACGCAGACCGGCGCGCCCTTGGCCTGGCCGGTCTTGTAGTTGAAGCGGCCGTTGTGCTTGGGGCATTCGATGATGTCGTCCATCACCAGCCCGTCGGCGAGATGCGCCCTTTCATGCGTGCAGAAACCATCGGTGGCAAAGAAGGTGTTCTCCGGCGACCGGTAGATCGCGAAGCTGCGGCCGCCATGGTCGAAGCGGATGACGTCCTCCTCGTCAACGTCGTCGACCGCGCACGCTTCAACCCATTGAGCCATCATCTTTCTCCGGCTGTCTTTCTTCGGATTTGCAGCGAGGCTGCCTATTCGGCCGCCGCGGCCGTTATGTCGAGATCATGGAACTCGCCGCGATACGGCTTGGCCGTCGGCGGCAATTCGCGCTTGAGATAATAGTCCTCGTATTTCAGCTGTCTGAGCAGAACCGGCCAGACCTCGCGATAGGCGTGCCACATCGATGGGTTGGCCACCGGCAGATCGTGCTTGATCAGCTCATGCAGCTTCGGCAGCGCGTGATAGGGTACCATCGGAAACATGTGGTGCTCCACATGATAGTTCATGTTCCAGTAGATGAAGCGGCTGACCGGGTTCATATAGACGGTGCGCGTGTTCAGCCGATGGTCCGTGACGTTGTCGGCCAGCCCGATATGTTGCAAAAGCCCGGTCAGCACCATGTGCCAGGTGCCGTAGAGGCGCGGCAGGCCGATCAGCACCAGCGGTATCCATGATCCAAGCGCGATCGCGACAGCGATCGTCGCGGCATAGACGGCCATGTGCCAGCGCGCCGCGGTCACCGCCTTGTGCTGCTCCATCTGCGGGATGTAGCTCCTCTCGTCGTCCGACAATGTGCCGAACGCCTGGCGCACCAGCGTCGGCAGCGAATAGCGGAAGTCGAGGATGCCGGTGAAGGCCAAAGCCGCCTTGAGCAGATCCGGCGGCCGCATCACCGCGATCTCGGCATCGCGGCCGACGATGATGGTGTCGGTGTGATGGCGCGCATGGCTCCAGCGCCACTGCACCGGATTGCGCATCAGCATGAAGGAGGCGATGTGATAGACGACGTCGTTCATCCAACGCGTGCGGAAGGCCGTGCCATGGCCGCATTCGTGCCAGCGCGAGTCGCTCGACGAGCCGTAAAGCACGCCATAGACGAACAGGAACGGCACCACCCACCATGTGCCCCAATACCAGACGATGCCCGCCGCCGAGCCGAGGATCGCGACAATCCAGACGAGTGTATCGCGGATCGCTGGTCCATCCGAGCGCTGCATCAATTCCTTCATGGTCTTGCGCGCCACATCGGTGTGGTACCACTCGGCCGAGGCCAGTCCGGTCTCGATCGCCATGCGCGTGCTTTCGCCGACAAGGCTGTAATCGCGCTTCTTTGCCATCGTCACATTGGCCTCCAATTTTCACTGAGCGCTGGCAATCCGGTCCGCCGGCCGGAGAGCTTGCTGTGGATGTCTGTCCCGCTCATGCCATGCCGCCAGTCTTGGGAAATTGCCGGAGGGTTGGGGGTAATCCTGCTCCGGCTGACGGGCGATGGCCGCGATCCTTTGTTCCGCATTAGCGATCGCCTCATTGCCGTCGAGAACGCGGAACACCGCGTCATAGGCGCGGGTCTCTCCATGCTCCAGCCAGATCATCTCGCCGCGCTCCCGCGCGGCAAGATTGCCGAGCACATGGTGGGTCGAGGGCTCGATGCCAAGCGTATACTGCCCGGCCTGGAAATTCTGCCACTCATAGCAACAAGGCAGTTGGTCCTTGCGGGTGACAACTTCGAAGCCGAGTCCAAGACGGTCATTGACGACAGCGACCGGCACCTCGCCCTTGACGTCGGCGCCAAGCTCATGCTGCCAGACCTGCTCGCTGAAGCCCAATTGCGGTGCTGGCACGGTGCGGTAGCCGACCTTCTGCGCCTCATAACGCTCGCCGGCATGCGAGACCCAGACCACGTCGCGAATCGGCGCCAGGTAGCGCGCGCCGTCGTCGAGCAGCGGATGCCCGACATTGACGTGGTAGAAATACATATGCGGCGTTCGATGGAAGCCATGGTTGACGACGCGATCCGAGAGCCGGATCTCGCTGCCGCCGACATTGGCCTCGATGCGGCGGATGAGATGCAGATCCTCGCCGAAAACGCTGGCCTGTTGGACGATGCCTTCCGCCCACAAAATGCAGCGGTCGCCGTCCCAGCTTTCGCCATAGCCGGTCAGTCGGGCGGGGATGGTGCCGACGCGCCCGTGCAGCGAATGCGTCACCGTCTTGCGTCCCGGATAATTGTAGTTCTCGGCCGGCACCTCGTTGCGGCCGAGAATGTGGTCGAGGCCGCAGGTGACCAGCAGCCCGGAAAAGGACCGGCCCCATGCAAAGCCGTCCTCGCCTTCATAGTCGTGCAGGCCAGGGTTGCGAAAACCGGTCGGCGAGTGCCAGCCGATCGCCTGGCCCTTGTACTCGCAATCGGCGATGTCGAGCGCCCGGTCGACCAGCGCCGTGAAACGCAGGCCCGAGCCTGTGCGGAATTCGAGCATGCGGATGCCGCGCTCGACGCCGTCGCCGAGCGTCATCAGCCGCACGCCGGCGAATTGCGACAGCATGCCGGAGCGTTCGGCGACCTGCCGGCGCGAAAGCGTCTGTCCGTAGAGCTTCACCATGCCGTCACTGGGCCCTTTTCATCAGGGCCGACAGGTCGGCCCCGGTTATCAGGCTTTCCACGCTCAGGAGGTCGGTATCGGCGACGGTCTGCTCGGCGACGATCTCGCCGCGGCGCATGACGATGATGCGGTCGGCGACCTCGAAGACGTGGTGGATATTGTGGGTGATCAAGAGCACCGAATGCCCCGCCGCCCGCATCTCCTTGACGAAGCGCAGCACGCCATGCGTCTCCTCTACGCCGAGATTGTTGGTCGGCTCGTCGAGGATGATCACCTTGGCGGCGAACTGCATGGCGCGCGAGATCGCAATCGACTGGCGCTCGCCGCCGGACAGCGTCGAGACCAACGCATCGGCGTCAAGCTTCTTGGAGATGCCGACACGCTTCAGAAGCGCCGAGGCAGCATCGCGCAATTTGGCGAGGTCGAGCGGCGCGAACACGCCGAGCCATTTGAGGTTGACCGGCTCGCGGCCGAGGAACAGGTTGCGTGCGATGCTGAGGTCGGGCGCAAGCGAGGTGTCCTGGTGAATGGTCTCGATGCCGAGGTCCATGGCCTCGCGCGTGGTGCGGATCGAAACCTTCTCGCCGCGCACATAGATGTCGCCGCGGTCGATCGGGAAGACGCCCGAGATCGCCTTGATCAGCGTCGATTTGCCGGCGCCGTTGTCGCCAAGCAGCGCCACCACCTCGCCCTCCCTGAGCGTCAGCGACGCATTCTTCAGCGCGCGCACGCTGCCAAAGGATTTTTGCAGATTCTGCAGCCGGAGCACTTCCTGCATCGTTACCAGCTCCTTGCGGCGCTTTTCTGCAGCAGAGCGTGCAGGATGAGCATGGCGAGGATGATGACCCCGACGAAGATGTTGTAGGCGAGCCCGGGCACGCCGACGAGCACGATGCCGTTGCGGATCGCGCGCAGCATCAGCGCACCGACGATGGTGCCGAGGATCGTGCCGCGCCCGCCGGTCAGCGCCGTGCCGCCGACCACGACCATGGCGATCACCTCCAGCTCATAGCCGGTGCCCGCTACCGGCGAGGCCGCCGAGATGCGGAAGGCGCTGATCATGCCGGCAAGCCCGGCGAGCACGGAGGTCGCGATGAACAGACAGATCTTGACCGCATCGGCCGGCACGCCGCGCGCCACCGCCGCGTTGCGGTTGGAGCCGATGGCGCTGATCCAGTTGCCGAGCTTCGCGTAGCGCAGGATGTAAACCGCAAGCAGCGACAGCCCGATGAACCACCAGAGCGAAGTGTAGAAGCGGAACGCGCCGATGTTGAAGCTGCCGGCAAGCAGCGTGACGAAAAAGCCCGGCTGGTCCCAGGACTTCAGCGGAAAGCCCTGCGTGATGTAAAGCGCGGCACCGCGCACGATGAGCAGCATCGACAGCGTCACCAGGAAGGACGAGATGCCGATCTTGGTGACGATCACGCCGTTGATCGCGCCGATCGCGATGCAGAGCAACAGCCCGGCGAGCAGCGCCACGCCGATATCGATGCCGGCGTTCTGCACCAGGAGCATGACCACCACCGGGGCCAGCCCGAACACCGCGCCGACCGACAGGTCGAATTCGCCGGCGGTCAGAAGCAGCGTCATGCCGAGCGCGATGATGCCGAGCTCCGGCAGGAACGCCATCATGTTGGAGATGTTGAGCGGCGACAGGAAATTGCCGTCGGCGAGCGCGAACACCACAAGAAGCACGACGAGGATGACGAAGGAGGAGAATTGCGGCGAGCGCATCAGGCTCGACCTGCCTTTCGCGCGCCCAGCGCCATGTTCCGCTGTAACTGCCATGACTTGCTGAACCATGCTTTTTTGCATGGCGCCCGCCACTCACTCGGCGGGCGCCACTTCTCTCACTTCTTCTCGTAGAGCTTCAGGATCGGCTCAACGCTGGAGGCGTCGTAGAGGCCGAAGGTGTGGACGTCGTAGCCGATCGGCTCGCCTGAAGCCGCGAGTCCGAGCAGCGCGACCGGCATGAAGCCTTGCGCCGAAGGATACTGCCAGGCGGCGGCGTTGACGAAGCCCTCCTTGACCGCCTGCGCCGTCTCCTTCGAATTGCCCCAGCCGACAACCGGGATCTTGCCGGCCGGAATGCCAGCGCCGTCGAATACGCGCTTGACGCTGGCTGCCACGGAATCGCCCAGCGCGATGATCGCCGGCGGATTGTTGGCAACCATATAGTCGGTCATTTTGGCGATGATGCCGGCCGGATCGGTGCCGCAATCGACCACGTCATATTTGATGCCGAGCGGATCGAAGACACTGGCGATGCCTTCCGTCTCGAGTTGCTGGTAGCTGGCGCCGGGCACCTCGACCGGCAGGAACACCTTGTCGCCCGGCTTCAGCATCTTGTGGTCGACGAGATACTTCGCCCAGATCGCGCCGGCTTCCTTGAGGTCTGCGCCGACATAGGCCTGGCGTCCGGTCGCCGGGTCGTCTGTGTTGAAGAACACGATCGGAATGCCGGCCGCCTTCGCCGCCTTCACTTCCTCTGTCCACAGCCCGGGCTGCGCTGAGGTGGTGGCGATGCCGTCCGGCTTGGCGGCGAGCGCGGAGTTAAAGGCCTCCTTCTGCGCCGCCATGTCGCCGCCGCTGAAGGAGATCTTGCAGGTCACCTGGAGCTGGTCGCAAGCCCTGGTCGCGCCGGCGTTCCAGTCTATCCAGAACGCGTCGGACGGGCCGCCATGCGACAGGAGGTAGAATGTCTTCTGACCGCCCGCGGCCTGCGCCGCCGAGCCGAAGCCGACCCCGACGAATACGGCCGCCGCGGCAGCCAGCTTCAATCCAAACTTGAACATCTCGTTTCCTCCACTCTATGTTGTGCAAGTGGGCGCCGTCGCGAACCGGTGGCGCCCACGCCATCTCAGAGGCCGTTCTCGCGGAACTTCCCGTCGAGGAACTTCTTGGCGCGCGGCACGTCATCTTCCGACAGATGCTCGATGATGACCGGGATGTTCGGGTGCTTCTCGGCGAGCCGCTTGAGGTAGAGATCGTAGTTCAGCGAGCCGAGGCCGGGTGCCGGCAGTTCGATCTCGCCGACACCGCGGAAGGTGTGGCTTTCCATCGCGTCGGCGTCGCCGATATCGGCATGCTTTTCGGACTTGTCGTCGCCTGAGCGCTTCACATCCTTGGCGTGGGCGATCTTTATCTTGTCGGTGAGCGTGTCGAAGACCTGGTTCAGGATCTGGTCCATCCGGTCGATATTGTGGGTCTCGAAATAATTGGTCGGATCCATCAGCAGGCCGAGGCCAGGATGGTCGACTTGCGCGAACATCTTCACTGTCTCCTCGACCGAGCCGACGACGTTGTTGACATAGGTTTCGAGCAGGAAGACCGCGCCGTGATCGTAGGCTGTCTGGGCAAGGTCGGCGATCACCTTGCGGCACTCCTCGAAACCTTCCTCGGTCTTGTTCTTTGGATGATGCACCCAGTCGGATTCGGTGTTGTAGGTGCCGGTCTCCGAGATCACGTAAGGCGAGCCGAAATGGCGGGCGTTGCGGATGATCTCCTTGAGATAGCCGACCCGCTTCTCGCGCTCCGCCTTGTCCGGATGGATGATATTGGTGTAGCCCGAGACGCAGCAGATCGGCAGGTTATGATCGCGGAAGGTATCCCGCACCCTCTTCGCCTTGTCCTTGGTGATCTGGCCGGCCGACAGATCGATATCCTTGAAGTGCAGATCGAGCTGCACCGTGTTGAAACCAAGCCCGCGGATCTTCTTCGCCGTCTCTTCGAGGCCGTACGGGAAATAGCCCGTGAAAATACCTGCCTGCATCATGATCTTGAATTCCTCCCTTTAAGCGATTCAGTTGATTGGGTTGATTCAGTTGCCAGCGTGTTCAGGTGATCGGGATCTCGGAGAGCCTGACCGTGCGGCCCGATGCCATCGAGCGATAGCCCGCCTCGACCAGCGCCATAGTCTTGACGTTGTCGGCGACTGACAGCGCCGGCGGCGTGCCGGTCTTCACGGCGTGCTGCAGCTGCTCCATGACGCCGATGAAGGCATGCGGGAACCACATCGTCTCCCAGCTCGGGCTCACCCATTCGCCGCCCGTCGTCTCGGTCGAAGCGTAGGTCAGCGTCGAGGCGGCACCAGTCGGCCAGCCGATCGTGCCCTTGGCGACGCCCTTGGTGCCGTCGACGCGCCAGTTGATGTGCTGGTCGTCCTTGTAGCCCTCCTGGCGCGGGCCGGACCAAACGTCCTCGAGCGACACTGCGAGCACGCCCGATGGGAACCGCAGCGTCGACACGGTGATGCCGTCGGAATGCTCGAACTTGGTGCGCGGGTCCTTGCGCGTCAGCGTGGTGATCTCGTCGGGATCGCCGAACAGGAATCGCAGCACGTCGAGGTGGTGCACGCTCATATTTGCGAGCGTCAGTCGGTCATAGCCTTGCAGGAAGGTCTGCCAGTGCGGGATAGCGTGCATGTCGATCTGTGCGAAGACGATGTCGCCGAGCGCGCCGCTGTCGATGATCTGCTTGAGCACACGAATCGACTGGTCGTAGCGCATGTTCTGGTTGACGGAGAGTATCTTGCCGGCCTTCGCCGCCTCGTCGCGCAACTTGACTGCTTCTTCCACCGACAGCGCGAGCGGCTTCTGCGCCAAAATCGCCTTGATATGCTTCTGCTTGAGCGCGTGGCGGATCAGCGCCGGCTGCTTGTCCGGCGGAAAGGCAAGATCGATGATCTCCACGCTGGGATCCTCGATCAGCTGCTCCGGCGTGTCATGCACCGTCGGGATGGCCCAGCGGGCAGCGACCCTCTCAGCATTCGCCTTGGTGCGCGAGGCGATCGCCACCACCGGAAAACCGGCCTCCTTGTAGGCTGCCAGATGGCACTCGGCCATGATCATGCCGGCGCCGACGCAGCCGATCCGGTATTCCCTGGTGCGAATCTTGACGTCCGGTTCGAAGTTTCTTTCCGCCATGTCTTCCTCCCGAAATTCTGTCCTTGCCGCCGCCGTCACAGCGCGCCTCCGTCCTGACCGAAATAATGCACGCGACCCGGCTCGCAGGATATCGCCACCATGGCGTCGGGCCTGATGTCAGGCTGGCCGCGCAGCAGTGCCCTGAGCCGCGCCTGCCCGGCAGCGAGTGTCACCACGGTGTAGCCGCCGAGCGGCTCGACCTCGAACACCCGTGCCGGGCTGCCCGGCCGCCCTCCCGCCGTCTCTTGATCCGTCCAAGGCCGGACCTTGATGTCTTCCGGCCTGACCCCGATCTCGATCGCCTCGGCAGGCGCCTTGGCATCGGCAATGCGGATTGCACCTTCGGCCGCCTCGATGCCACCCGCGCCGCGCACCGAAGGCAGGATGTTCATCATCGGTGAACCGAGCATGCGCGCCACGTAGGCGCTTGCCGGACGGTCGTAGATCTCGGCCGGCGCGCCGATCTGCCTGATGCGGCCGTTCTCCAGGATCGCCATGCGGTCGGCGACCGACATCGCTTCTTCCTGGTCATGCGTGACATAGATCAGCGTCTTGCCGAGCTCGCGCTGGATTCGTTTCAGCTCGACGCGCGTCTCCTCGCGCAGCCTGGCATCGAGCGCCGAGATCGGATCGTCCATCAAATAGGCCACCGGGTCGCGCACCAAAGCGCGCGCGATCGCCACGCGCTGGCGCTCGCCGCCGGACAGCTGCGCCGGCGGCTTGTGAAGGATGTGGCCGATGTGCAGCCTTTGCGAGACGTCAGCCAATCGCTTCTCGATCTCGGCTTCCGCGATCTTCCGCTCGACCAGGGGGAAGCGGATGTTATGGCGCGCACTCATATGCGGGAACAGCGCCAGGTTCTGGAACACCATGGCGACGTTGCGCTCGGCCGGCGAGACGCTGTTGACTGGCCTGCCGGCGATCAGGACCTCGCCCTGATCGGGCACTTCCAGCCCGAGCACCAGGCGCAGGATCGTCGACTTGCCGGACAACGGCGGACCGAAGAAGCAGAAGAACTCGTTGTCGTTGACGGTGAAGGAGGCGTCGTTGACGGCAAGCGTGTTGCCGTAGCGCTTGGTCACATTGCGGAAAACGATATCGGCCATGGCTCAGCCCGCCCTCACTGCAAGCCCGGTGGTGGCGTCGAAGACGCGCACCGACGAGGCAGGCGGCGCCACAATTGCCGTCTGCCCGACCGACAGCCCGACATGGTTCTCGAACACCGCCTTCACAGCGCTCTCGCCTTCGCCGAGATGGACGATGGTGCGTGCCCCGATCCGCTCGACGAAGCTCACCGGCATCGAGAGGCCGCGTTCGGTAAGCGCTATCTGCTCGGGCCGGAAACCGTAAAACACCTCGGCTCGCGCTGCTCTCACGGAGAACGCCAGTTCGTCCGGCAAGGGCGGCGTGATGCCAAGCGGTCCCAAATCGATGACCAGCCCCCGATCGCTTTCCGCAGGCTTTCCCCTGAGCAGGTTCATGCCCGGCGCGCCGATGAAGCGCGCGACGAAGACATTCGCCGGATTGTTGTAGACCTCGAGCGGCGTGCCGACCTGCTGCAGCACGCCATGATCCATCACCGCGATGCGATCGGCCATGGTCATGGCTTCGAGCTGGTCATGCGTGACATAGACCATGGTCTGTCTGAACTGGCGCTGCAGCTGCTTGAGTTCGGTGCGCATCACCGCGCGGAACGCTGCGTCGACATTTGATAACGGCTCGTCGAGCAGGAAGATCGCAGGCTCCATGATCGCCGAGCGGCCGATCGCCACGCGTTGCAGGATGTTGACCGACAGCCTGTCGGCCTTGCGGTCGAGCAGCGGGGAAAGCTGCAGCATCTCGGCGATGGCGTCGACACGCCGGTCGATCTCGGCCTTGGCGGCGCCGCGCATCCTGGGACCGTAGGCAAGATTTTGGCGCACGGTCATATGCGTGAAGATGGCATAGTTCTGGAAGACGAAACCTACCCCGCGCCGCCCCATCGGCACGCCCGCCATGTCGCGCTCGCCGAACAGGATTTTTCCGCTCGTCGGCTCCTCCATGCCGGCAATCATGTTCATCGTCGTCGACTTGCCGCAGCCGGAAGGCCCGAGCAGCGCCATGAACTCGCCGTCGGCGATTTCGAGGTCCATCGCCTTCAGCGCCCTGAAGTCGCCGAAGCTCTTGGTGAGGTTCTTGAGGTGGATGTCGCTCATCAGGCAACCTCACGATTGCGTTGAATCAGTTTAAGAGCTGATTGGGCGTTGGTCCCGCGCCACCGTGA
>NZ_JARTVT010000028.1:42883-107141 GCF_029625685.1 Mesorhizobium sp. WSM4976 | reverse complement strand
GCGGCGGACAGCAACTCAGGGGGAAAACTGTAACCCATGTATCCGGTTCAAAGTGTTACCCATCTATCGGCTGGACATCATCTGGCGTCTTCGTGGACATTTCCGAAAGCGGCTGCTCGTTCAGGTAAGGATTGGATTTCCGCAATTCTGTGTAAACCGCCGAGCCTCTAATCCGACATCGGCCGAAGTCTGTATGCTGGGCAAAATAACCCGACTCGAAAGAGTTCGATGCCGATCGAAGAATTGGCCAGAGACCAAGAACGATCAGCTGTTTGTGACCGGGCTGGGCTCTTCGCTAAGATCGGCCGGATCCACAACTGATCATCTCGGAAAATGTTCGTTTAGGCAGTCATCTACGATGGCCTTGTAGCTGACATGGATCGACGGGAGCGGAGACACGCGGCGGCCTGTTGCCTGCCCGAACCATCTTAGCTTTTCACCGGCAAGGCGTAGCTGGCCAAACGCACGGCGGATGAGCATCTTTGGGTTTCCAAATTTCCGCGCAAGGCTCATGTCCCGAGTGATTGTCGTCGCTCCCAACCGGGGCAGATGATGACCAAAAAGTCCCCTCATCTTGTCCATCGGTACGGCAAACCCGGGATCGGCCTGCAACTGTCTCACCCTAGGAGCATTCCAAATATAGATGTCGGCGATTGGCCCTCGGCGACCGATGTCCGCGACTAGCCAAGCTGCAGCATCAGGTGTCAAGAGATAAGCGCCTGAGCCTGTCACTCCAAGCAACATCTCGAAGATGCCGTAGCCGCCAAGCCCCTCAAGGATTACGGCTTTGGTCGAAAGATGCCGCAAGTTTTTGCGGGCCTCGAGATTGATCGCGACGGAACCCTCCACCTTGCCGGCGTCATGCAAGAAGGTAGCAATTTCCGGCGCCAGCACCATGTCATCTTCCAGGATCAGAGTGTTCAAGCCGCTCCTGATCACGTACTGCCAGCACGCTTGATGACTAAGGAGGCAGCCCACCTCAGATCGACTTAAGGGCCGTTCCCATAAGAAGGCGTTTTTGCGGTATTGGTCGTGCGGGAGCAATGCTCCATCTACGGCTTCCTGCCGCAGGAATTTCATGCCAATCCGCCGGAATTGCGCTTCCTGAAATTTCAGCCTGTCTGAAGATCGGTTCAGGTTGATCAAGAGAACATTGGCCCTGGCGGCCGTGCCGTCTGCTTCGGCCGAACACATGTCTAATGCAAGCCTCGGCGACCGCTATGAATGAGATAGGGCCTCGTTGAAACATTGCGTAGGCCTTCGACCGTCAAGGTGGTGCCGATCATGCTCATCAGGTCGCCCACCGGATGAGCTCCGACCTCCACTCGTCTGCATAAGCACAATTTTCATAGCCAGGCATGGCCGGAGTTCCATCGGTAAAATGCACGATGGAAGGATCAACGCCGGGGTCCGAGTGGCCGACAAGCCAGTTCCACTCCGGTGGAAGTTCGCCGATCAGATCGTCATCCAGCCAGCAGAAACGATGCAGGTCCCGCCCGGGCACGGTATTTACAAGTTCGACCGTCAGAGCCTCGTTAGCCGGATGACGGCAGTTAAAGAGCATGACACTAGACCAGTTTTTACGGGCGTAGCGGAGCTGGGCTTGCCCGTCCATTTTGACGGTTTCTGTCGGTTGATGATTGTGCTTTACAACCATCACGGCCTTGGACGGGTCCGCAAGTCCAAAGAGTTTCTGCAGGTCTCTGCGGATCAGCATGTCACAGTCCATGAACAGAGCCCAACCGGAGCCTGCCAGATGCGGCACAAGAAAGCGCGAGCAGGCGAACTCGGTTGCCATAGGCGCTTCCGAAATCTCGTCCCACAGACGACCGTCCCGTCGCGTTGTCGGGCGGGTGTAAAGACCTCGAGCCCGCAGGTCTGCCAACACCACACCACGCGGTGATATCGGCGAGATCATGTGGCGTCTGATAGAACTGCGAGCAACAGCAAACGCATCGATTTCACGAGGATCGAAACCGATCCAGATTGACTGCTTGTCCGTCATATAATTTCCTGTGCATAACAAATACTGGAGATCTGCGTCGCAGACTTTCTCAATTCATCTTCACAGCTGGCTTGTTGCGAATGGGTGCTTTGTCGCCGGACTCGACCGACGGCGACGCTGTCCATTTGCTGTACGTATAATTTGCGCAATAACCAGCAACCAATAAACCAACTGCTCCATCAAGGATGCCGAGTCGGATAACGTAGCTATTCAAATAGGCCCAAGCGGAGTGGAGCAACGCCTTTGTGGCAGATCCCTTTTTACCCAAGCTTTGCATATGCTTAGCTGATGCCTTAGCATACATCTGGATCTTACGATGGGCGTCGCCTAGATCGGTCACGCAATCATGCTCCAAGGGCCGGGAAAGGCGAGACAGATTACCTCGCAAAACAACCTTCTCGTGAACAGGATAATCGGTGAAGCGACCGGCCTCCCTGCGAAACAGGCGCAGGACACGGTCCGCAGACCAGCTTCCATGGTTTACAACCCGTCCGCAGAAGCGTGATCTCCGGGGAATCTCGAAACCCGCATAGCCTCGCGGCTCCGCAATGGCCTCTTTTATTTCTGCGGCTAGAGGGGCCTCCACCCACTCGTCGGCGTCCAGGGATAATACCCACTCTCCTGTGGACGCGGCCAGCGCACGGCCCTTCTGCACACCGAAGCCCGGCCAGTCTTCGGTCACATGCACCTTCGCGCCCATGTCGACAGCGATTTCCCGGGTCCTATCTGTGCTGCCGTTGTCGACCACGATGATTTCATCGGCAAAGCTGACGGAGTCCAAACACCGCCCGATGCAAGCCTCTTCATTGAGGGTTATGACGATGACCGATAGCTTCGGCATCATCTTAGACCGCCAATCAACAGCCGACGTCTATCGACTTTATGATCACCCGACATCCGCCCCCGGACCTCCAACGCCAGAACGGCGCCGCAAACAGCAGCGCCACAAAGGCACAACGAATTTACGGGCGGTCCACTTCCGCCCGATTTAATATATTCGTACCCACGAATATGCCCCAACGTTAGCTGCTCGCGCAAGCACGATCGGACGACGCGGTCGACAGTCGATGGATAGAACCGTCATAGGCAAAGAA
Organism: Mesorhizobium sp. WSM4976; assembly: GCF_029625685.1. NCBI lineage: Bacteria > Pseudomonadati > Pseudomonadota > Alphaproteobacteria > Hyphomicrobiales > Phyllobacteriaceae > Mesorhizobium > Mesorhizobium sp. WSM4976. The sequence goes on along the minus strand of NZ_JARTVT010000028.1, from coordinate 104,042 downwards.
AGTTGCATTGTCGTCACGCCTAGATCCGCCGCGACCACGCAAGCTCTTCTTGGCGCTTTTCCGCCAAGACGCTTTCGTAAAGGGAAAGGGTCCTGTCGATCATGGTGTCGAGGTTGTACTTGCTCGCAGCCCGCCTGGCCAACGCGGCAGCCCCAGGGGAGCAGGAGTGCTGCAGAGCTCGACGGAGACTTCTCGCGAGCCCCTCCCGATCCGCAATATTACATACCAGCTCAGCGTCGAAGCGCTCGACCAACTCGCGGCCCCCACACATCGTGCTCACTACCGTCGGCAGCCCGCATGCCATAGCTTCCAAAACTACAGTTCCGAAGGGTTCGTACACCGACGGAAGGGCCGCGATGTCGGCCGCCCCGTACCAGGGCCTCACATCCTTCTGTGGCCCAACGAATCTCACTCGATCACCCAGACCGCGCTTTTGCGCGATGCGCCTGAAGGTTTCCATTCGGGTGTCGTGCCCAACGACCCACAATTCCGGACGGGACTCCAGGTGTGCCGTCGCCTCGATGAGTGGTGCGAGGCCCTTTCTTGTGAAGCCAGAGCCGACGAATAAAATGACGGGCTTATCCGGGGCAACATTCAGCTGTGCTCTGACCCTTGCCCGATGCTCCTCGCGCAGAGAAGCGTTGTATGCCGCCAGAGAGATACCATTGGGGATGTGGTGGATCCTGTCGCCCGGAAAATCGTAGTGGCGACGAATGTCGTCGGCCACCATTTTCGATATGGCGATCACGGCCCTCAGCCTCGCGCTTTGAAAGGTACGTCGCTCAAGGCGCAGCATTTCCTTGTGAAACAGGCTGAGGTGAAGCCCTGCGCCGTCCAATTTCGACAGCCGGCGACGCTCGGCGAGATAGGCCGCATGAACACCCTCTCCGGCGCGGAAGATATCGCAGCAAGGCAACCTATCGTTGCTCTGGACAAGCACCGGCGCCGGGTCGAGCTGCGAAATCATGCGACAGGCAGCCGTGGCAAAGGATCGAGCCCGCCACGCACGCGGGAAATGGCGGGCGGTGCAGCGAATGAACTTTATGCCTTCGCTAGTCGGCCAGTCGCCCGACATGATCGCGACCGCCATATCCCTCGCGTGGAATTCCTTGGCTATTGTGTCGAGCATGATCTCGCCGCCGCCGAATGGCGAATATTGCCGGCGCACAAACAGAATGGAGTTTCGGGACGTGCCGTCGGGCCGGAGAGCTGTTGTCTGCATCGAGAGGGCACCCCCACTGTCTCAAGCGGCGAGATATGGGAAGGCCCGGCGCCGAGCCGATCGATCCGCTTCCCGTCAGCTTGCGGTTTGTTTAGCATTGCTGCATTTAGCAGGCAAAGATCAAGCCGGCGCTCGGTCCGAGCCTTCTATTCTAGACCCTGGACGTTCGGTCACCTCTGGGATGAGGAAACGCGAAATTGAGCAGAACGGCCTGGCCAAGCGTTGTGCGTCGAAGCATAACCGACACGGCCCTTTATCGGCTACGGCATGGCTTGGGCGGTGCGGAAGTTAGTTCGGCAAAGCCGATCTTGCCGCTAAAGCCGGACGATCTGTCCTTGATCGTTGTTGTGCGCAACGAGGCCGAACGGCTGGCGCCGTTCCTGAGACATTATCGTGAAATTGGGATCACCAGATTCGCCGTGCTCGATGACCATTCCACCGACGGCACGGCGGAAATGCTCGCCGGGCAGCCGGACGTCGATCTGTTCCGTTCGCCGATAAGCTATGCGCAGGCGGACCTTGGAAATCTGTGGAGACAGCGTATCGCGCGGATTTACGGACAGCCGCGCTGGCATGTCACGGTGGATGCCGACGAATACCTTGTGTATGAGGGCATGGATCGGCATCCGCTAGGCGCGCTTATCCGCTGGCTGGAGCGGCGGAAGATGTCACGTCTGCTGGCGCCGATGATTGATATGTATCCCGGCGGCAACATCTGGGATGCAAAATTCGATCCTGACGTGCCGCCCTGGCACGTGGCCGATCATTTTGACAGCACCGGCTATCAGGTGACGAAGAGCCCCCGAGGCGTGAAAATAACCGGCGGTCCCAGGACCCGACTTTTCGACCGCCAGCACAAGCTGATGAAATTTCCTCTCATCTATGTCGACCGGCCTACCATCTTCACCTCAATCCATGCGCCGCTGCCTTACTGGCGCAACTACGCGGATGCGTTCGGCGCCCTGCTTCACTTCAAGTTCTTCTCCGACTTCAACGAAAAGGCGCGGACAGCGGTGGACGAGGGGCAGTACTGGAACGGCGCGGCCAAATATCGGCAGTATCACGCGGTTTCGAGCGAAAGGGCCGTGCTCAGCGCTATGACGGACCATTCGGTGCGTTATCAAGGAGTGCGGAACCTGGCCGAAACCAATCTGATCAAGCCGATCGACTGGTAGACAGGAATTCCCGACTCTACCGGTAGCCGAATTCCTTCATAAGCTGTGCGCCTCGCCCCTGCATCAGGTCCTGCAGTTCGAGGTCTGCGACCTCCGAGCGCCATCGTCCGCGCCCGTCATAGATTGGCTGGCTGACCTGTTGGTTGCGGAGTGCCACATGCCCTTGCTGCCCCGCCCGGGCGCCGCTCGACTTGAACCAGTTCTGAGGACGCTTGTGATAGTCGAGCAGGTCCGGGCTGTAAGCCAGCTCGAGAAAGGTGCAAATCCGCTCGACCACCTTGGCCGGCTCTTCCACGAGATCTTCGTAGCGATAGATCAGCACGTCCGGTTCGCCCCGCTCGGCAAGGACGAGACCGTTGTCACTGATCCAGCGGTCGAGCGCCTCTTTCGGATTGCCCAGGCGCTTGGTCAGAGAGGCCACGACATCGCGACCGTCCCGCACCGGTATGACGAACCGGGCTCCTGGCACCAAATTCCGGATTCGGGCGACGCGACGGATGTGCCGGGGCGTCTTTTCAAGTAGCAAACTCTTGCCGTTCCACTTCGCCGCGTGCTTCAGCTTCCAGTAACGGACCATTGCCAGCGGCGTCCATTTGAAGAAGATATTGGTTTCCTCGAACGGGAGATAAACGTCTGGATGGGACCCTAAGATTGTCGCGATCAGTGTGGTGCCGCTATGTCCGCAACCACAGATGAATCCCGTTCGCAGATGCATCCTGATAACTCTTTAGCCCGTCGCCGCAACGCGTGTTTGTTCAAGAGCCCGGTAGTTAAGACCATTCTGCCGAAAAACCTTGTCCAGTGTCACCCAATAACGCGAGTTGGCCAGAATTTCATCACAATAGGCTATGTCGTCACTAGAAAGATATTCGCGAAATCCACCGACCTTGCCCCGACGCACCTTAAAGCTTTCAGGATCCCTATTATCTCCGGGCTGCAACACTTCTCCATATCGTGCACCTAGGTCGCCTTGTGCCTCGGATGCTCGCATTTTTTCAAAGGTTCGGTTCTCGGCTACCTCAATGATTTTGCTGGGGCTAGCAGGGATTCCCAGGAATGAAACAATTCCTGAAATTGATCCGACGGTATCCCGGTGGACATCTTCATATTGGAGGTATTTTATGGAGCGCATTTTTGGCATGATAGTAAACCACCCCAAATTGAATTTCACTATTTTTTCAACACCATGAAATTCACTTCTAATGAATTCACTAAACGTTCCAGCTTGTAGTTTGTGTCGCTTTTGGACCTGAAAATATCCGGAAACTACAGTGTCACGAGGATCTCGGACTAGAAATATGACTTTTCTTTTCCTGTATCTCGATTTGGAGGTATTGATTGTCGATATATCTCTCAACTGCTTGTGATCCGTTCCGTCGTGAATGTATTGCATTTCAACGCCCAGATCATTCATCATGACGCGGATCCAGGTTCTCCCGGACTTGGGAAACGATACAAGAACGGGCCTGTCGTGTCGGCGGAATAAATTTGAAAGGAACATCAGCGAGTGCTCTCTAGTGCGTTTCCATAACTTGGCTGAGGCCCGGCCGGAACATGACCGTTGGTAATTCAGTTCTGAAGGAGTGGTTGGTGAATCATCAGGCCGAGCCACCCGCGCTTCCCCGCACGAAAGCTCTTCGAAGCCTGGCCCTTTTTTCCTGAGTTTTGTAGTTCGCTCCTCGTTGACATCGCGAGGCACACCTTTAGCGCCCATGTATGCCGGCCCAAGCCGTCAAGATATTATCGGCCTCTGCCATCACCTCGCTCCATGGCCGTTCCCGCTTCGACACCAGCACGGCAGAGGGATAATAAGGCGTGTGGTCGCCTTCGACCGGCCAGGAGCGTTTGAAGCCGTCGCCCAGTATGAAGACCGAAGGAATGCCGAGCGCCCCCGCAAGATGCGCGCCCGTATTGCTGATGGTCACCACGGCGTCCATGGCCGCGACCTGCGCTGCGAAGAGATCCATATCAACCAGTTGGTCGATGGTCCGGTCATAGAGAACACGCTCCGGTACGCCGTCCGTCAGCACCTTCAAGTCGTCCTCGATCTGGCCATATTGCAGCGAGACGAAGGTGAGGTCAGGTCGGCCGATCAAGCCGCGCCAGGCCGCAAGCGGGGGCAGATCTTTGCCGGGGTTTGAGCTGCCCCAGGCGACACCGACCAGCGGCCGGCCGTCCTTACGATAGCGGGCCCGCAGTTCGGCGACGGTTTGAGCGTTCGGCTTCAGCGGCACGAAATGCGCCCGGATCGCTCTTTCGTCGGCTTCAAACAAGGCGGTCAGATGCTGGACACCGGCGAAGGCCTGCGCCTCGGCATAGGCCTGCTTTCTCCCGGGACCCACCGGTCTGACATCGGCTGCGGGAAATGTACGTTGAAAAAGCGGAACGAGCCGGTGCTCGACAAGCACGATCACCCGGGCCGCGCTGGCGAGCGCGCGGCCGACCGAGCTGGCATGGTGGATCGCCGTGGCGAGTCCCTGCTTCTCGGTCTCCATGAGATCCACGAGCAGTACTTTTCTGGAAATGTCCTGTCCAAGCCACTCGCCATCCGAACGGCCCTGGACGACGTGGCGCCGGGCGATCTTCAGCTCGGCCGCCGGGCCGTAGGCGCCCATTCGCATCAGCCCCTGGCCAAGCTCGTCGAGCAGCCGGACCTCTCCCTTCTCCTTGGCCCTTGATCCAAGGGCAAGGGCCTTGGGTAGCGCGGCCTGCCAGTCGCGATCCTCGACGCTCTGCCGATAGTCCGCCATCTGGACGGCCAAGTCGCCGTCGCGCAGGCGAAGGAAGAGTTGGCGCCGGTGACGCCTGAACCACACTTTGTACCGGTACACCGCCAGCGAGGCCAACCGGCGAAGCTGACGCATAATCCGGCTATTGCCCATCGTGAGACCCACCCATGATGCTTTTCGCCAGATCGGCCGCTTCCTGCAAGGCAGGCACCCAGGCGCGACCGCCCTTTCGGATCAGTCGCACGCTCGGATAGGCGGCCACGGCGTCGCCAAAAGCAGGCCAGGACAGGCGGAAACCGTCGTCGAGCACAATGATGGTCGGCACACCCAGCGCTCCGGCCAGATTGGCGCCGGTGTTGCTGATTGTCACGACCATGTCGAGCGCCGCGATCTGCGCTGCAAAGCGATCCATATCCGAGAGCTGATCGATGGAGTTGTCGTGAATGATGCGACCCGGCACATGGCGCTCGAGTTCTGAAAGCGCCGGTCCGATATCTCCATATTGCAAGCTGACGAACTGGCCCGGCAATCGTCCGAGCAGGCTCCGCCAATCCTCCAGCGCCGGCAGGTCCTTGCTTTTGTTCAGGCTTCCCCAGGCGAAACCGATCAGGGGGCCTGGACCGCGATCCAGGTACTTGGCGCGTAGTTCGGCGACCCCTCTGGGGTCCGGTTGCAACGGGACGAAGGGGACGCGCGCCGCCGGATCGTCCGGCCAGAAATGCGCCGCGAGCGTCTCAAAGCCCGAGAAGACATCAGCCCTGACGGCGTCCAGGTCTTCTTCTCCCTCGACCCTGACATCTAGCTTCGGATAGGTCCGGCGATAGAGCGACGCCAGCCTGGGCTCGACGAAGAGGATGCATCGATCGGCGGCTGCAACAGCCGGACCAAGCAGCGATGCAAACTGAAAGAAGATCGCCAAGTCGCCGGCGCGACGGTCAATGAGCAGCGTTCGGCCGGCGAGATCGCTACCGTCCCATTCGGCTCTACCCGGGACGCGCTTGCTCGCTGCTATCAGCTGCCAGGTGCGGTTGCCGCCGTGAAGACGTCTCAATGCCCGCCCCGCCTTCTTGACCAGGCCGGCATCGCCGCTGCGTTCGCCGAGTTCGCCCATCGCCAACGCGTGGTCGCGGGCCGCCGGCCAATCCCTGCGCTCAATGCTTTCTTCCATCAACCGTGTGTGCCGCTGGATCTCCGCGTTGGAATGCAGCGAAGGTCGCTTGAAAAGAGCTTTCGCCCGGTCGACGATCGTCCACAGACGCTTGCCGGCGCTACTCTGCGGTCGAAGGTCCGCGGACCTGGCCTTTTCAAGGATCGACCGCGTCATTTTCGGCCGCCTCCGGCCGAGCCGGCATCGGAGCGCCCGGCCAGGAGCGGCGCCAGCCGGCGGCGGGCCTCGTCGAGCACCGACGGCCATTCGCGTCCGTCCTTGTGGAGGACAACGCCGCTTGGGTACCAAGGGGTCCGGTCACCGGCAACCGGCCAGGCCGTCTGAAATTTGTCGTCGATCAGGAAGATGGTCGGCACGTCGAGCGCGCCGGCCAGATGGGCTGCGGTGTTGCTGATCGTCACCACCGCATCGAGCGCCGAGATTTGCGCTGCAAAACGGTCCATATCGACCATCTGGTCGACGCTATCGTCATGGATGAGACGCGCATTGTTGCCTTTGCGCAGTCGCCGCAAGGCCGGCTTGATCGGGCCATATTGGAGGGAGACGAAGGTCGCCGGCGTTTCCGCCATGAACCTTGCCCATTCGGGAAAGTCCGGCACATCCTTGGTGTGCGACTTGCTTCCCCATGACAAGCCGACCAGCGGCATGTCCGTCATGCCGCGATACCGTTTGCGGAACGTCTCGACGACACCGGGGTCCGCCCGCAGCGGCGTATAACTGGCGGCAAGCTCTGCGGCGTCGCGGCCGAATACCCAGGCGAGATGCTCGAACGTCGCGAACTTCTGGCCGGATGCGGCCTGCCCGGTGGAAATGATCGTGGCCTTCGGAAAGGTGCGTTGCAGAAGCGGCACGATGCGCGGCTCGACCCTTATCGTTGCGTTTTCGGCGCGCGCGGCGGCCGCGCCGGCAAGCCTTGCGTGTCGGATGACACGGCCAAGGCTGCGCGGGTCGTCCTCGACCAGATCGATCAGCAGCGTATCGGCTCCGACGTCCTCGCCGGCCCAGTCTCTCACGCTTTCGCCTTTGCCCCAGTGTCGCGCCGCGAGGCGCAATTCGGCCGCGCGCGCGAAGTCGCCGAGCCGTTCATAGGCCTGGCCTGCCTTTTGCATCAGCCGGGGGTCGGCGGTATCCTTGGCGAGGGCGGCCATCTCATCGACGCAGACCGCCAGGTTGCTCCAATCCCGGCACGCGATCAGCGCGTCGATCCTGGTCTGCTGCGCCAGAGCCGGAGCGGCCACCGGAGCGTTGGCTCCGACCAGCCTTCTCAGGGCCCTGGTGGCCCGCCCCAGTCGCAGGCCCAGGCCGCCGATCGCGTAGCGGAGGTAGGATCCATGGTAAAAGCTGGTCATGGGGCCAGGCGAGAAATTTTACCCCGGCAGCATCGCGTTTTCGCGGATGCGCAAAGGGACGCCGTGGCGTGTTGAGCCGGTGCATACTCCCTTACCAATCGAGGGTCAGCGAGGTGGTAATAGATTCCGATCCCCGCGGTCATGCCCGAAGCTTCCTGCTGCTTTGGACCACCGCCGGCGTCGAGAGGTGGAAGATCGAACGGTAGATTTCGCAGCGCTTGGCGAGTTCCTCATGAGTTCCTGAATCGACGAGGAGGCCGGCATCGAAGACCAGGATGCGGTCGGCCTCCTTGATCGTCGAAAGCCGATGCGCGATGCATATCACCGTTCGCTGGGAGGCAGCGTCGAACGCCGCGTCCATCACGGCTCGCTCGTTCTCGCCGTCAAGCGCGGACGTCGCCTCGTCATAGATAATGATCGCCGCGTTCTTGAGCAGGGCGCGCGCGATCGCGACGCGTTGCTTCTGGCCGCCCGACAGATTGGTGCCGCCCGGTCCGACAAAGGTGTCGAGCCCGTTTTCGAGGCCGGATGCAAAGCTGCTGACATGGGCGAGGTCTGCCGCGGATTCTATTTGGGCGTCGCTGGCGCCCGGACGGCCGTCGCATATGTTGTCGCGTATCGTGCCTTCGAACAGGAACACGTCCTGCGACACCAGCGCGATATTGTCCCGGATATCGGCGAGGCTGATCGCGGCGCTGTCCTTGCCGTCAATGAAGATCTTGCCCTGACCGGGCTCGACCAGGCGAAGAAGGAGATTGACGATTGTCGTCTTGCCTGCGCCGGAGCGTCCCACTACCGCAAGCTTCTCGCGCGGCCGCACATCGAAGGACACATGATGCAGGGCCGGGCTGTTGCCGTCATAGGAAAAGGAGACGTCCTCGAAGCGTATCGCGCCCTGAATGCCGCTCAGCCGTTCGCTGCCGGTTCCTTGCGACTGCTGCACCGGCATGTCGATGAGCTGGTACATCTGCTCCACCGCGACCAGTTGCTTCTGGATATCAACATTGACGCGCGCCAGCCGTTTGGCCGGCTCATAGGCGAACAGGAAGGCGGTAATGAAGGCCATGAACTCGCCGGGCGTCTTGCCGTTGCCGAGGCTTTGCCAACTCGCATAGATAATGAAGAGACCGATGACCAGACCCCCGCCGGTCTCCATCAGCGGGCTCATGATTGCCGATGTCCGGTTAATCTGAATGCCGCGCTTCTCCATCTTGCGGACGGCCTTCGCGAAGCTGGCGACTGCTTTATCCTCAAGCTGGAACGACTTGATGGTGCGGATGCCTTCGATGGCTTCGGTGCCAATCGACTGAACCATCGCAGCGAGCTCCGTTTCTCCCTTCGCCAGCGCCTTGATCTTCCGCGTTATGGCCCCCACCGAGACAAACAGGACCGGCAGAATGGCCGCCGATATCAGCGACATCATCGGGTCCTGATTGATCATGACACTTGTCAGGCTGATCAGCGTCAGCACGTCGGAAACGGTATTGCTCGTCAGCGTGAGAATGACGGATGCGCCGGCGCGCGCATTGAACATGATCTTGGAGACGAACTTCGCCGGATGCTGATTGGCGAAACGGCTGATGTCGAAACGCACCACTTGGGAAAACTGACGGTTCTGCAGATCGGAGACGATGGCACGACGGATCTTTCCCGTCGTGATCGTCTGGCTGTAGGCGGCGATTCCCTTGATGAACGAAATGCCGATTATCACGGCGCTTATGCCCCAGACGGCGGTCGCATCGCGTTCCACATAGATGGTGTTAATCATGACTTTCATGATCCAGGCCGATGCGCCGGTCGCGCCGGCGGCCGCGATCGAGCACAGCAACCCCGTCAAATACAGCATCGCGTGCGGCGGCAGATTTTCAACGATCAGTCGCTTCACCAGCGGATACGCCAGCGCGGCTGAAATTCGTTTCTTCGCCTTCATCACACCGTCCGCCGCTATCTTAAACTGGTGCAGTTGGACTCGGGTCCTTCCTTATGAGACGGCCCTAATGCACCTCCCCGTCTGTGACTTCGTTCTCGGTCGCAGTCAATGCCGACAAAGTCGCTTGCGGAGCGAGGACGTGCCGACGGTTCCTGCTCAACTAACGCTTTTGCTATGCTCGTATCTCTCAAATGCAATGACATGACTGCCAAGCGGCGACACGTGAGCGTTCTTCACCGAAAAGCCATCGGCTGAAAGGACGTCGATCAATTCGCTATCCTTCCTGGGAGGAACGCGGGCGACAATCGTTTGCGCACGCCTCACGATGTCGGAAAGCACACTTCGCGCCTTACCTGGGCCAAGGCTGTCCTGCATATGATGGTAGACCGCCAGAAGCATGACGATGTCATATTGCGGCCTGAGGATCCGTCCCAGCCTCGGACTGCCGAGGTTGAGGCAATCAAATCGACTCTCTACCGGCGAGCCTAAAAAGATCATCCTCGCCGTCTCGACATGAGGTCTGAGAATGTCGATTCCGTGGATCAAGCTGGGTCTTAACTTGGATATCTCATAGGCAACAACACCCATATTGCAGCCGACATCAAGAACCGATTTGCCGGTATAGTCGACACCTACGGAGAATATCCCGTCAAGTCTGTCTTCCCAGGTGCCCTTGAATCTCTTTTCAGTTTTTGACCAAAGCAATCATTCTTCTCCAAAACGGCGCCCCCAAGCTTGCTGATCCTAGCGGCTACCGGTCTGCTGCACCCAGATGCCGGCCCGAATGCGACAGCCGCCAGGCGCAAATTATGAATCGTGCTGGATGAAAGCTCTTTTCGAACGAAGCTTCCACGACCGTTCTTGCAGCGGTCAACGGAACGTATACGAGTTGTCGGTGTTGCGAAAATGCTAATTTAGTGAGAGATGCATTCCACGCAGTCGATGGCTCAGCAGGTAACACACGCGGGTGAGACGAACTGGGCCCGACTTTTTGCGACGGGGGGACAAATGTCGGACAGAGTTCAATCAAGTGGCTGGTTTTTGGACCTGATATCAGGACTGATGTTCTATGGTCTGATCTTGCCGGTGGGCCTGGTCCGCCGGCTCATTAAGGCGTTTCGGCCGCGAGCGCCAAGGGACACATTCTGGATCGCCAGACAGCCGGGCAACCACGCAAGCCGGATGAGCCGTCAATATTGAAGGCCCGATCGTGACCAGTGTCCTGGGCATTTCCGCCTTCTACCACGACAGCGCGGCCAGCCTCGTCGTCGATGGCGCCATTGTCGCCGCAGCGCAGGAAGAACGCTTCACCCGTCGCAAGCACGATGAACGGTTCCCGTCGCACGCCGTCCGCTCTGTCCTGCAGATCGGCGGCGTGACCTTGAGAGACATCGATCACGTCGTTTTCTATGAAAAGCCGCTGCTCAAGTTTTCCCGCCTGCTCGATACCTATCTCGACGCCGCGCCGCAGGGCTTCTCGACCTTTCGCAAGGCTATGCCCGCCTGGCTGAACGGCAAGCTGTTCCAAAAGCGGATCATTCATGACGAACTGAAAAGAATCGACGCCTGTTTCGTCGACGCGTCACGGATTCTGTTTTGCGAGCATCATCTGAGCCACGCAGCCAGCGCCTTTTTTCCTTCGCCCTTCGACGAGGCCGTGGTTCTGACACTTGACGGCGTGGGTGAGAAGGCAACGACCACGGTCGCGATCGGGCGTGACTCTACTCTCGATGTGGTTAGGGAACTGCACTTTCCCCATTCGCTCGGGCTGCTCTACGCGGCCTTCTGCTATTATCTGGGCTTCAAGATAAACAGCGGCGAATACAAGGTGATGGGCCTTGCTCCTTACGGCGTACCGAGGTTCAAGTCGCTGATCCTGGAAAAACTGGTCGACCTGAAGGACGACGGGAGCTTTCGCCTTGACCAGCGCTATTTCGACTATGCGACCGGCGTGAGGATGACGAACGCGCGTTTCGCCAGCCTGTTCGGTCACCCGGTGCGGCGGCCTGACGCCGACTTGCTCACTGACTTCCACATGGACATGGCGGCCTCGATCCAGGCGGTGACGGACGAGATCATCCTGCGGCTTACCCGAAGCCTGGCGCGCGAATTCCAGATACCTAACCTGTGCCTGGCCGGCGGCGTCGCGCTCAATTGCGTGGCAAATGGCAAAGTGCTGAGGGACGGCGCCTTCAAGAGGCTGTGGATCCAGCCCGCCGCCGGTGACGCCGGCGGCTCGCTTGGCTCGGCCCTGGCCGCCTGGCACATGAAGCTGGGCGGACGGCGCGTGCCCGCCGCTCGGGATTCGATGAGAGGCAGCCTGCTGGGGCCGGAATTCAGCCAGGACGAGATCGAGAGGCAGCTCACCGAGCTCAAGGCTGTGTTCGAAACCATGCCGACCGATCAGCTCATCGACACGACGGCGGCTGCGCTGGCGTCCGGGAAGGCCGTGGGATGGTTCCAGGGCAGAATGGAGTTCGGACCCAGGGCGCTCGGCGGCAGGTCGATCCTGGCCGACCCACGTTCAGCTCAGATGCAGAAGATGCTGAACCTAAAGGTCAAGTTCCGGGAGAGCTTTCGCCCGTTCGCGCCGTCGGTGCTCTCGACGAAAGTATCTGAGTGGTTCGAGTTGGATGTCGATTCGCCCTACATGCTGCTCGTCGCTCCGGTCAAGGAGAGCCGGCGACGCGAGATGACCCATGAGGAGTCCGCTATGTTCGGGATCGACAAACTCAATGTCCGACGCTCCGAAATACCGGCGGTGACCCATGTCGACTACTCGGCCAGGGTTCAGACAGTCCATCCGGACACTAACCCGCTTTACTATGCGCTGATCTCGCGGTTCGAGGCCCTCACTGGCTGTCCCGTCCTGGTCAATACCAGCTTTAACGTTCGGAGCGAGCCGATCGTGTGCACGCCATCGGATGCGTTCCGATGCTTCCTGGGGACCAATTTGGATATTCTGGTGGTCGGCAATTGCGTCTTGCAAAAATCGGCCCAGGACATGTCGCTTGCCGTGGACTATCGCGATGATTTCGAGCCTGATTGAGCTTTTGGCCTCGGCGCGCCAGCGGAACTTGAGATGAGTGTCGCCAAGAAACGCACGAGGGCACAGCGTGCCGCGCTGAAGGGTCTGGTGATGATCTTCGGCGACCGGGCCCTACTGCAGGTCGGCTATCCCGGGCGGATTGCCAGATGGCTCGGCTGCCCCCCGCCGCTGGTGCGTCCGCACCCCTACACCCTTTACGAATTGAATCCCGCCTGGCGTTCGGGTGACGGCAAATCCAGTCATAACAGTCTCGGATTTCGCGGGACTGAAATTGCGGTTCCCAAGCCGGAAGGCCGTTTCAGGGTTGTCTGCATGGGCGAGTCCTCAACCTATTGCACTGGCATAGACGACGACCGCGACACCTACCCTTACCGCCTCGGTGAACATCTGAGGAGCTTGTTGGCTGGAGCCGACATTGAAGTCATCAATGCGGGCGTCGGCGGCTATACCTCCATCGAGAACATATTAAGGCTGCTCTTTCACGTGGTGCCTTTGCGTCCGGATCTCATCATCTACTATTACACTCATAACGATGTTCATCCCCGCCGCCTGGCGAACCTGTCCCGCGACTACAGGGAATATTCCTGCTCGTGGTACGAGCCGGCTATGGGCGGCGGATTCTACGGCTGGTTCAAGAGACGGCAGAACCTCGCGAGTGCCTATGTTGGCAATGTCGTGCGGCGGCATGGAGGCGGCCGCCGTAATTCGAAGCACATCGCGGGCAATCCACCGGTCGCCTTTCGCGCAAATCTCACCAGCCTGGTTCTTCTGGCAAAAGCCGCAGGAGCGCGTATTCTTCTCGTCAATCCGAACTATCGGCAGGAAAGCGCTCAGGATCCTGTGCCGGGCGCTGTTTGGGAGCATCGCCGTATCGTTGACGATATCGGCAAGGTGATGGAGGTTCCGGTCGTTGATCTGCGCGGCGCGCTGGCTTATCCGAAGGAAGGAGGCGCGATCTTGAACGAGAACTACAAGGATGAGGTCCATTTCAGCGAGAAGGGGGCAGATGCGGCGGCGAGGATCATCGCCGACGCCATAGTCAGCAACGATCTGCTCGGGCCTGATACAACCCAAATGAACGCGATATCGTAGACCGGCGGGATGGGCAACCTTGCTGTATACATAGGAATAGCCGTCTTGCTCATCGGCGCAGTGGGCGTGTTTGTTCGTCTGAACATCCGTACGCGGCGCAGCGCAAAAGATGCCGATCCTGAAGACAACTATCCTCTTTGGTAATCCACCTTTAAAAAGCTACCTAGTTCGACCTTTTGTAGGTCAATATTACAAGCGTGGCGTAATTAATGAGAAGTGGAAAGGTAACTATCGCTACGAATCTAACGATTGTACCGTGGATAAAGCAGCCACTTCTGCAAAAGTTCTGAATTTCGCGGCTTAGATCCTCTGAGAACCCAAAAATTATCAATCGAGCACAGACAACGTCGAAGAGAAGCGTTGCGATCAAAGCGAGAGAGGTTCTTTCAATCGCCGAGCGAAAGCCGGAACTTTTGGAGCCGGTGGACCAGTCGTAGTTTAACAATTGGACGGCGTGGAGGCCCCCGATGGCAATGGTTGAGATGCCTTCCAGAGCCGCTATCAGAATGGCGGCGCTTACCATGATGTCCGCCTCGAAAACCCAATCCATCACGATCTTGAAATAGATACAGGTTCCAACCAGCCAAGCTATAAGCAATCCCGCCGTCATCATCGATCCCCAGTCCTGCCACAATATGTGGCTGTCCTCAAATACGACAAGGCGGACCAAGGTCGGCGGATGAGCTGGAAGTGGTTCGGACCTGTTGCCGTGGGCATATGCGGTTTTTTGAAATGGGCTCGGAGCGGTTTACCTACGACCGGCGTTTGCCACGCTTTAATTCAGTATTCCGGCCGAGATTTCGAAGATGTCGCCCGGCTTAATTGACCAAAGCCCAAATCTCCAGCAGGTCGGCTTTATGCGCCGATTGGCAAAAAAGGGGCCTGTCCGCTCTCGTGAAGAGTTCCGGGCGCCGGCAGGCGTACGAAAGTCCCCGAGGAAGGAACCCGCGGGCTACAGGCGATGGCTATGGGGATTTCGGATTTCGGCCGGTGTCGGCGACGGCGCGACCGCAGCCGGGAGACGCCGGCATGAATGCGGATAGACCGCTTCGTTGCACTTCCGCGCGATGTTGTCGGCCCGGCGCTGGTCCGGACGCGTGCCTGCTGCCGCAGCCGGCTGATCGAAGCTTCGAGAACTGCATGGTTCATGGTCAGGCTCCTTGTTGAAGAAGCTCGTGATGCTCTTCCGCTGCCGAACCACCCTCAATGCGAGCGCGACGTCCGGCCTGTGTCCTCTACCTCAACCGCGGGCGCCCTCCCGCGCAGCGGGTCGTCTAATCGCTCGGCCGTCAAGGGGGTGAGTGCAAGGCAGTCGTCCTTTCTGTCCATGCTCGTTCGTATGCCGGGTACAGGGTCGTCTACGCGGTCGATGCAAAGATCGCCGCAGGGTGAGTTTCGCAGGTGAGATCTTCCTATGTTCGTTGCGCAATCTGCTGAACGAGGCAGTTGCTTCCCGCTTCGCGGCTCAGCCACGTCCCGGCAGGGACGGCTCGGTGCGTCCTGTAAGAACGCTGTTGGTGGAATGGCCTGAAGAAATCGTCGTAGTCGAGCGTCTGCAGGATCAGGCAGCGGCGGGCGTTCCTCCGTGCGGATCGAACAGCTCGCCCGTCCGGAGCATCGCATGCACGGCGGCTCGTTTGAAGCCGAGCCGTTCTTTGAGCTCCAACGCCCAGGTTCGCAGGGTGCTGGTATCCGTCGACCGGTTCAGGATGACCGCGGCCGCTTCGTATAGCAGTGCGCGCAACTGATTGTCGCCACGGCGCGAGATATGGCCGTCATTGTCGACCTCGCCAGATTGGTAGCGTCTCGGGGTCAGGCCCACCCATGCGCCCACGACGCGCGAGTTCCTGAAGTTCGCCGGATCCTCCACGGCCGCGGCAAAGGCGGTGGCTGTGACGGTGCCGACACCGGGCACCGACATGAGCAGACGGCAGTGCTGGTCTTCACGAGCCATCGCGGCCAGCTGCTTGCTCAGCTCTGCTATCTGGTATCGAATACCACTCCATGCCCGAAGCATCGGCACGACGATGCGCGCCAGCTTTTTTCGCCCTGCAGAAGATCGTGAACGTTGCGCTCGAACACACTGCCGGCGCCCTTGGGCACGACGAGGCCGAACGTCTTCATCAATCCGCGGATCTGGTTGGATATCTGCAAACGCATCTTGAGAAGCTGGCGCCGCGCGGTGATCAGCGTGCGGATCAGCATGCTGTCGAAACCTTTGACCCAAACCTCTCGGTAGAAGCCGACCTCGGCCAGATGTGCCAAGCCATCGGCATCGTTTGCATCGGTCTTGTTCGCGGCCATGTCGAGCGCGGCCTTGGCATGCCGCGCGTCGATGCAGATCACCGGCAGCCCCTCTGACGTCAGCGCATGGTAGAACCACACCGACAGCGGCCCCGTCTCGAACACAACCCGCCCGGCATAGGCGCGCGCTTGCGGATCACCGCCGCGAGCAGTTGCGGGTCGGACGCGCATTTGCCCCGCCAAATCCTCTTGCCGTCCTGCCGGATCGATATTGCCGTCTCTTTCATGGATACGTCGAGACCGATATACTGCTTCATGGCTGTCCTCCGTTCGATGCCCGGGCCCGGTGTCCATCGTGAGCCCGTTCTTCATCCTAGCGGGGACAGCCAGCCGGCTAGAGCTCCGAATATCGCCGCCACAGCTTTGGTGGCCACCGCTCCCGCGATTACGTCATGTTCGTTCTTTGGCCGCAAACGCGTCATCCCGTCGGCGATCGAACCAGGGCCATCTCTAGGCCGAAGACCGGCTGGCTGACGCATCGCCAGCCTCGTGTTTCAGCTTCTCAAGTTGTGATCGGCAGATCCTTTCGATCCGAACAATGAGATCCGAAACCCGCCCTGAGAGCCAATGGAGTGCCTCCTCAGTGATCTCGAAATGCTGTGAGTAGCGCGCTTTCGCATACGCTTCGTTGATGACATTGAACCACGCCACAAAACGTTGTTGGTCGCGGGGCCACACGTCGGCTATCACCTGAGCCTGATCTTCTGCAAGGCTGCGGAGAAATTTGATGTTGTGTGATGCTGGACTGTAGTTCGTCAGAACGAGCAGAAGAAATGCGCAGGCCTGCTTGATCGCCTGATGGAAGAGAAAGGCCGCTTATTCCGCTTTCCCTCTTAGGATAAAGAATTCAGAATCTCAGCGAAAGTCTTCGCGTGTGATAGTCGATCATTAAAGTAATTCTCAGGAGCTCGAAATACCTCGCTTGGTCCGGCAGAGCCCGCCTCAGCAAGCGGATCACCCATCAAATTCATCCAGCACGATCCCGTCGCGACGAATGTCGACGAAGAAATACTGGCCTTCCCTCAGGGCCGTATTTACCTCCCTACGAGAGTGGACGATGAAGCTGACGGGGGTGTTGACCTCGCGCATCAGCCGGTCCGCCGCCGTCTGCCAATACCCCGCAAAGTCGGTCAGTTTGCGGTTGTTCACCACCACGAGCAGATCGCAATCGGAACGATATTCTTTCCGGGTATGCGGCTCGTCGACCCAGCCACCGCGGGCATAAGATCCGAAGAGAATGATCTTGAGAATGCGTCCACGCTTCTTGAAGTCGGCCGTGCCTCCTTTGAGGGCGCCCTCGAACTCTTCGAGGAGCAGTTCAACCGCCTTTCTGAGCTGTCGCTGCTTTGGCGGCGAGAGACAGGCACATGCGCCGCCCGGCCGAACGGATCGACCAGTCAGCGGCAAAATCTAACCGGCAACCTTCATCGGCATGTCAATGACAAGCTTCCGCGCTCCAGCAAGGCAGCGATCCTACTGTTCAAGGGCGATGAAACGAGCGCCACGTTCCTGCCTCTCTCCATCTACAGTGGAACCCGAAGGTGGCTTGGACCGATATCCTTGGGCCGGACCTGGCCTACCTTCTGAGAACCCACTGGGAGGGCGCGTTAGACCGCAACCCATCGCCTGGGACTCTCTCTCGTGCCTACTTGATAAGATGTTTGAGCCAGAGCCCAAACGCCTTGGATTGATGGGCCGCCTCGCCATTTCGTCTGTTCTGCCGGCAGGACGCCACGGCTTCATTGCTCAGGGGTATGGAAAAAATCGCTTGTGTTGCGGGGTACGTTCGGCTTTCATCAACGCCAAATTGGAAGCACAACAAGGCGTTACATTGCCGCCCTTGCGAATTGCCCAATTCGAAGAAATAGACGCAGCCGGAATGCCAGGTGGGAAAACTCTTGGTCGATCACAAAGACGGTCCGACCGAGGCACGAGACGACGTATATAAGATTGAGAAGGCGCGGCCTGGATCGGATCGCAAGCCGATCGTCATCGCCGAGGACGTCCGCAAAACCTATAGTTCCAGCGATGGCAGGTCACACCTGGCGCTTGCCGGAGTTACGGCCGAAATCGACCGTGGCAACGTGCTTGTCATCTTCGGGCCTTCTGGCTCCGGCAAGAGCACATTTCTTCGTACGCTCAATGCTCTGGAGACGATCGATTCCGGACGGATCGTTGTCGACGGCGTTTCGCTGACCGACCCTAAAGCCGATCTCAACAAGCTTCGCGCCGAAGTCGGCATGGTTTTCCAACTGTTCAATCTGTTCCAGCATCGCACGGCGCTCGACAATGTGATGCTGCCGCAAATGGTGGTGCGCCGCCGACCAAGGGCGGAAGCGCTACGGCGGTCGCACGAGTTGCTCGAAAAGGTCGGCATCGGCGATCGGGCAAGCCACTATCCCAGCCAGTTGTCGGGCGGGCAGCAGCAGCGCGTGGCCATTGCCCGTGCACTCGCAATGGACCCGAAGGTTATGCTGTTCGACGAGCCGACCTCGGCACTCGATCCGGAGACCGTCAAAGGCATCCTCGATCTGATGAAGGTTCTCGCTTGCGAAGGCATGACGATGGCGGTCGTTACCCACGAAATGGGGTTTGCGCGCGAGATCGCTGATCGGATGCTGTTCATGGAAAACGGGTTGATCGTCGAGGAGGGCACCCCGCAGCAGATATTTGACGCCCCCCGGCAGGAGCGAACAAAGGCGTTCCTCGAACAGATACTATAATCGGTGACGTGGAATCATGATCAACCACCACCGCAACCAGGGAGAGACATATGATAAACCGATTTACATCCAAATTGGCATGGGTGGCCGCCAGCTTGGCCGTGATGATGGCGGCCTGGTTCACGGTCGTCAGCGTCGCGCAAGCCGACGAAATGGACGATATCCTGAAGCGGGGCGAACTGATCGTGGCTGTACAGACGCAAGGGCCGCCGGTCAGCTTCGTCGACAAGAACGGTGTACGCACCGGCCTTGCCGTCGAGATCGCCAAGCAGATGGCAGCAGATCTCGGCGTCAAGATCACATTCCAGGATTACGATTGGAAAGGCCTGATCCCGGCGCTTCTGGCCGGCAAGGCCGACATGATCGCTGGTGACATGACGCCGACGCCGCAACGCGCTTCGCAGCTTCTGTTCTCGCGGCCGATGTTCTTCAACGACACGATTGCGTTCGCCGCCAAGGATTCGCAGTTCAAGACCTGGCAGGATCTCAACAAGGAAGGCGTGACGGTCGCCGCTCTGCAGGGCAGCACCTATGCCGATGCCGTGACCAAGTATCTGCCGAAAGCAACACTGAAGGTCTTTGCCGGGGGCGGCCCCGCGGTGGCCCAGACGCTCACCATGGGGCGGGTTGATGCCATGGTCGGCGGACAGGACTACAACTCTTACGTCCGCCAGTTCGGCAATCTGAAGCCGCTCGGCGGCACCATGACGCGCGAGCCGCTGGCCTTTGCCACCCGGCCGAATGCCTTTCACCTCAAGATGTGGCTGGACAACTACGTCGAGCTGAAAACGGCCGACAACTCGCTGCAGGGCCTGCTTGACTACTGGTGGACGTCGGACGCCTGGGAGAAGGACCACAAATAACGGCACTCTTCTGGATCGGTACGGCCAACACTCGCCGCGCCGATCCATTGCCTCCTGGCCCGAGGCTAACGACCGATTGGCCAAACGATCCAAAGCGCCTGAGGCTCTCAAAGCAGAAACCGGATGAACTGGGTCCTAGACTTCTACAATTTCCGTATCGTGGAGCAGTATCTCGGGCAGTTCGCCGAAGGTCTTGCAAACACGCTTGTGGCGGCGGCCGCCAGCCTTGTCCTTGCCGTGATACTCGGCACGATGCTGGCGCTTTGCCGCATGTCCAGGCGCGCTATCCTGTGGCGTCCTGCGGCCGGTTACGTTGCCTTCATTCTGGCAACCCCGCTGCTGGTACAGATCTATCTTATCTATTACGGCCTGCCGATCCTGGTTCCGGCGACGAGGCGCTGGAGCGAACTGGTGCTTGGCATCATGGCGCTTTCGCTGCACAACGCGGCCTATATGAGCGAGATCGTGCGCGGCGGCATCGGGTCGGTTCCACGCGGGCAGATCGAGGGTGGCAAGGCGGTCGGCATGTCCTATCTCCAGCGCCTTCGCTACATCGTGCTGCCCCAGGCGTTCGCCAACACACTGCCACCCCTGCTGGGCCAGACCGCCGTGCTGATCAAGGACACTTCGCTCCTTTCGATCATCGCGGTATTCGATTTCCTCAGCGCAGGCCTCCTCCTCAACAGCGAAAGGGTGCGGCCGAACGAGAGCTTCCTCACCATCGCCGCCGGATATCTGGCCATCTACGCCGTGATGCTGGGGCTGTCATGGGCGGTTAAGCGCTGGCTCGCCGGCCCCGCCTGGAATGCGGGGCGATAGAATGCAGCACTATCTCGATGTTGTGATCGCGATCCTGCCGTTTCTGTGGATCGGCTTTGTACAAACATTCTGGATTTCCCTTGTCGCCATCGTCGCCGGCTCGCTGTTGGGCTCCGTGATCGGCGTGTTGAGGAGCCAGCGCATCGTGGGATTCTATCAGTTTTTCGGCCTATACATCCATGTTCTTCGCGGCACGCCATTCCTGGTTCAGCTCTACGTCTTCTACTTCGTGCTCCCAAACACTGGCGTCGAAGCGCTGCGGTGGAGTTCCGAGATGGCTGCGTTCGTCACGCTGTCGATCTATACGTCGAGCTACGTCGCCGAGATCGTGATGGCGTCGATCGATGCGGTCCCAAAGGGTCAGTGGGAGGCGGCCACCGCGCTGGGTTTCAAACGCATCCCCATCCTCGTTCTCGTCGTGTTGCCTCAGGCTCTCAAATTAACTGTGCCGCCGATGAGCGGTGTCTATGTCAACATCATCAAGAACACGGCCATCCTGTCGGTCATCGGGATTTCGGAACTAACGCGTCAAGGCGAGATCTCGATCATGCGGTTTCCCAGCGACGTGCTGTTTGTCTACGGAGTGATCGCGCTGATATATTTCATCTATTGTTATCCGGTGCTGCGCTTCACACGCTGGACGGAGCGCAGGGTGGGCGCCACCCGTTTCATCAACCTCGATTGAGCCTGCGTGGCCGGCGGAGCCGCATGACTGCCTATGTCGATACCTATTACAAGCGCACACTATCCTCGGACGCGGCCTACCCGGCTCTGTCCGGCCGGCATGACGTTGATGTGTGCATCGTCGGTGGCGGCCTTGCCGGGCTGACGACCGCCCTCGAGCTGGCGCGCCGCGGCCACGCGGTCACGGTAGCGGAGGCGCGCCGGGTCGCCTGGGGCGCGTCGGGAAGGAATGGAGGCTTCGTTTCCCCGGGCTGGGCAGCACGCGCCGACCAGATCAGGAGGCTCGTCGGGATCGATCACGCCAAGGCGTTGTTTCGGCTGTCGATGGAAGGGGTCTCCATGGTGGTCGAAGCGATCCGGGACTTGGGCATTGCCGACGCCAATGTCAGGGCCGGCATTCTGCGCGTGTCGCGTTACGAGAACGAGGCCGCTCTCAAGATCCAGCGCGATGAGCAGGAGGCGGAGTTCGGCCGCAAGTTGCGCCTGCTTTCACGCGACGAAGTGCGAAGCCTTCTGGTGTCGAAGAAGTACCATGAAGGGCTTCTCGACGAGGGCTCGTTCCATTTTCATCCGCTGAACTACGCCCGCGCTTTGGCGCGAGAAATTGTCCGCCTCGGTGGATCAGTCCACGAGGATACGCCGATCGTGTCGGCGGACCTAGCTAGTGCGGAGAAACGGCTCCGGACGCCGGCGGGCGAGGTGCGGGCAAGAACCGTTGTTCTTGCCGGCGGCGGCTATACAGACAGCATTGCGCCGTCATTGCGCCGTTCCTTCCTGCCGATCGCCACCTACGTCGTGCTGAGCGAACTGGCGCCCGAACTGATCGCCGGCGCAATTCGGACACAGGCCGGCGTAAGCGATGGGCGCCGGGCAGGGGATTACTATCGGGTTGTCGACGGCATGCTGCTGTGGGGCGGCCGCATCACAACACGCACCACCGATCCGCGCGACATCGCAGCCGTGATCCGCCACGAGATGGTCACCACCTATCCGCAACTGGAAGGCCTGAAAGTCGAGGCGGCATGGTCAGGGCTGATGGCCTATGCGCGGCATCTGATGCCCCTGATCGGGCCGGTGATGCCGAATGTATGGTCTTGCACCGCGTTTGGCGGCCATGGCCTCAACACGACGGCGATCGGCGCTCGGGTGGTCGCCGAGGCGATTTCAGGCGATAGCGACCGTTATCGCCTGTTCGAGCCCTTCGGCTTCCTGTGGAATGGCGGGCCGTTCGGTACCGCGGCGGTGCAACTGACTTATTGGGCCTATCAGGGCATGGATTTCCTGCGCGAATGGCGTTCGGCGCGAGCCTGAGCCATTTTCAGAATCGATCCGGCGCGTAAGGTGCCGGATCAATGAAAGCTGGGCTACCCGTCACCAGCTCTGCGACGAGCCGCCCTGTCGAACCGCCCCCGATCATGCCTGTATGCCCGTGGCCGGCGGCAACGAATAGAGAGCCATGTCCCGGCACCCGGCCGATCGCTGGCACGCTGTCCGGCAGCGAAGGACGATAGCCCATCCACATCGTCGGCTCGCCGCCCTTCAGTTCGGGGAACAGGGCTCGTGCATGGGTGAGCAGGATCTCGGACCGCCGCTCGTCGGGCGGTGCTTCCAGGCCGGCAATCTCTACCGTT
Source organism: Mesorhizobium sp. WSM4976 (assembly GCF_029625685.1). NCBI lineage: Bacteria > Pseudomonadati > Pseudomonadota > Alphaproteobacteria > Hyphomicrobiales > Phyllobacteriaceae > Mesorhizobium > Mesorhizobium sp. WSM4976. The sequence continues at coordinate 81,304 of NZ_JARTVT010000028.1, read as the reverse complement.
CCGGCCAGCCGTAGCCCGTGCTCCATCGGGGTGAGCGCGAAACCCCGGTCCTTCATCTGTACCGGCATAGGCAGTTCGATCGACGGCGATGGCAGCATCAGATGATAGCCGCGCTCGGTCTCCAGCGGCAGGCTGAAGCCAAGGGGTTCGAGCAGCCGGTTCGACCAGGCGCCAGCAGCAACTACCACCGAGTCCGCCTTGCGGTTGGCTGTGTTAGTCATCAGCATGTAGCCGCCGGCCTCGCGCGGGATGATTTTCAGCACGCGCTCCGCCGCAAAAACGCCGCCACCCCGCCGTACCCCATCGGCGATGGCGGTGACCAATCGGAGCGGATTGATCGTATGCGCGTTATCCGGGTATAGCAGGCCGCGCCTGGCGATAGCCGAGATGCCGGGCAGCAGCCGCTCCAGATCCTGGCGCGACAACGGCTCCGTCACAACGCCCTGCCGCGCATTAATGCCGGCGGTGATGCGGTCGGACAGGCCGCGCGTCTCGCTCTCCCAGACCTGGATGCCGCCCACCTTGCGGATCAGATCATCGAACATCGGACCGCCGATCAGATCACGATAGCAGTCAAGGTTGTCGCGATGCAGTATAGCGAGGGCGTCGGCCGCCTTGTTGACGCGGTCCATCCTGCCGGCGCGTATCCACCTGAGCAGCCATGGCACGGCCGTCAAGGCATAGCCTGGCCTCAAGACCAACGGTCCTAGCGGGTCGGCGAGCCAGCCCGGCACTTGCCGCAACATTCCAGGGATGGCGACTGGCACGTTGCAATCGTGCCTGACCATGCCGGCATTGCCAAAAGACGTCGCGCTGCCCGCGGGCAGAGGGTCGACGACGATTACCTCGAGCCCTGCGCGGCGCAGATAAAGAGCCGCGCTGACGCCGACGATGCCAGCGCCGATAACAGCTACCGCCCTGACCGGATTCAGCATTTTTTCACCCCTCACGCAGTTGACCGGCCGTGAATGCAGGAATGTCAGGCCGGCGTCGATTGGCTTTGCAGCCACCCATTTTACCTGGCATCGCTAACGTCGAAGCAAGTGTCCCTTTCCGAATGCACGCTAGGCGGCAAGATTCAAGGCGGCTGAGGCCCGCCCAGCTTCAGCCTGCCAATGCCGTGCGGAGTCAAACGGCCCTGGCTCGTCCTAGGGGATTAAATCCCTACAACAGAGCGGAGGCAGCCGGTACTGGCTCCTCCTACAGGACTGGGGCAGTCAATGGGCCGAGCGCAGGCATCACATCGTCTCGGCACCACCAACTTCGACACGCCGCGTCTTGCCGAGATCCTGGCGGCAGGCCGTCCCCACCAGCAAAGGTCATGGGACCAGGTCATACCGCCGCCTGTCATTTCGCGGGCGAAGTAAGCCTCGCTGTCACCCAACACTAACGGTGCCGAGCCCTGTCAATCCCCCGTTGCTGACATATGCTGAGACATATGTCGGCGGTTAACTCAGCTAGTTCGGCAGAGCGGGTATCGGATTCCTCGGTCATTGGTGGTCCTGAGGTGCTCCCCGTCTTTGGATCGCCCCGGGCCGGAACTTCCGGGGTGTCTGGCTCAGGTGGCGGAAGCCGCCGATGAGCCTTTCATGAGCGATATCGGCGGCTTGTTGCCGATCGCGCTAATGGCAGCTTACCGCTGAGCGTTCCCCAGAACCGGACTGTCGGGAATGGCCCCAAAGCTGTCGCGGGTGGTTCTACAATTCGGCGTGAAGGATTCGCACGGGCTCGATGAGTCAATGGATGGTACATAGTATCGATGAGGTGGCGGCTGTGGCGAGTTCTGAAGCGCAATATCGACGATAGGCTTTCCATCCGCTGCTGGTCTTCGGTCGCGGGCTCGCTAATTCATTCCTTAGAACGATATTCCGTACCGGACGCGGAACCAATTCCACGCGCAAAAGTTAGGAAGCGCTTACGGGGACTCTGCTATGCTCCTTGCCTTGGACGACGCCATCTCGTCGGCTGTTTTGGCCGGCAGAGGGAGAGATGCGGAAATCTTTGGTGTAATCGATCTCACCACCAAAACCGAAGCCAGGTACGTCACCCTCAGCTTGGGACACGCAATTCAATTTGTCGCTAACGCGTCGGTGCTGGGCTACGATGTGCGCGGTGCGATGGTCCTCTATGGATTGCCAGGAAAGCCTAGCCTGAGGAAATGGGACTGCGACCGGCTATGGGCACAATACGGCGGCGCCTTGCTCCAACCATAGATTTCCAACCAGAGTCCGTTTCGCTTTTGACTAAAGGCCGAGTTGCTCCCGGCTCCGTGCCGATGGCCGCCGATCGCAGTCCACCGGGCCGCTGAACAACATCCGAGCCTCACCGCGTCCCACGTCCCTGCCGAGCTTGAAGGCGGCGTAGACCGCGCCGATGGTGATCAGAAATCTAAACATGCGCTCGTTCTCCGGTTTGGAAGGAGAGGAACCGCCAACGGCTGCGTTTGGTTCCGGCGTGTCATACAAAGCGGAAACCCGCGCCCCTCGGCAAGGACGCGGGCCGGTGTTTCCACCTTTTCTGCGACCGTTTGAGGGGGACGATCGCAGACCTCCGCTTAACAGCCGGAAGCAGTTCTGGGTACTTGAAGCCAGGATAGGATGACGGCGTGGTGTGCCGGATGGAGCGTCGGTTCCCGGCTCGCCAGTCCAAAAAGCTGCCGGTCCGATCACGTGAAGAGTTTCGGGCGCCGGCAGGCGTACGAAAGTCCCCGAGGAAGGAACCCGCGGGCCACAGGCGACGGCTATGGAGATTTCGATTTGCGGCTGATGTCGGCAATGGCTGAGACCTCGCCCAAGAGGGCGGAGATGGATACCGACAGGCCGCTTCGATGCGCCTCGAGGCGATGTTGTCGGCCCGGGACGCGGCTGGCCACGGCTCTGTCGGCGTTGATGATCACCATGGACAGGCGTGGATCCGGTGCCGGAGGCTGGGCGCCTACGACATGAGACAGGATCATGCCATGCCGGGTCATGGGGCGGTCTCCCGGTTCGTCGTCCGTGCACCCGGCGGCCCGCGCGGCTGCCTCCATCGTTTGAAGGTCTCGATGATGATCATGCGGCCGCCACAGCAGGGGCATGGCGGGCGAAAGTCGTCCGGTTCGTCCGTGGTGTCGTCATCGGACGGTGCGGCGACGTTCAGGAGGTCACGAGCAAGCGCGAGGCTGGCCTTGCGAGCGGAGCCGGCAAGCAGGCCGTAATGCCGTATGCGGTGGAATCCCTTTGGCAAGACATGGAGCAGGAAGCGGCGGATGAACTCGTCGGCTGCAAGCGTCATCACCTGCTGCCGATCTGTTCCGTCGCGGCGGTAGTCCTTGTAGCGGAAGGTGACGCCGGTCTCGTCGAAGGCGATCAGCCGACGGTTCGAGATTGCCACGCGGTGGGTGTAGCGTGACAGATAGGCGAGCATCGCCTCCGGTCCGGCGAAGGGCGCCTTGGAATAGACGACCCAGCGCTTCTTCCGGACAGGAGCAAGGTGACGCAGGAATGCTCGTCGGTCGGATAGACGCTCCAGCGATCCGAAGAAGGCGAGCCGCCCGGCCTCGTGCAGTGCGACCAGGCGGGTTAGACCCGTCGGAACAGCATGCCGAGCACGCGCACCGGAAGCAGGAAGCCCGGTCGCGACGAGATCCAGCGGCTCGCGTCAGGCGCGATGCCGCCGCCTGGCATGATCATGTGCACGTGCGGATGGTGCGTTATCGCCGAACCCCCGGTGTGGAGCACGGCTGTGATGCCGATGCGCGCGCCGAGGTGCTTGGGATCGGCGGCAATCGTCAGCATCGTCTCCGACGCCGCCTTGAACAGCAGGTCGCAGACGTTCTGGAGCGCGATGTCGGCGACCTCGGCGGGCAGCGTGAACACGACGTGGAAGTAGCCGACCGGCAGGAGGTCCGCCTCGCGCTCGGCCAGCCACGCTCGCGCCGCCGCGCCCTGGCACTTGGGGCAGTGCCGGTTGCGGCAGAAGCTATGGGGAGAGCGGCGTGGGCGTGAAATGGTGCCTCCGTTGTTCAATGAAACGGATGGATATGCCCCATGAACCAAGTAAGTGACCTGAGCCGTTCCCTTGCTCCCTTTGATCAAAATGCCACTCTGACGGTAGTCGTTGAACTGAGCGAGGCCAGCTGGCTCGTAGCTGGGTTGATTCCCGGAATTGAGCGCCAACCCGTAAAGAAGCAGGAGCCGGATCCGGTCGCGCTGCTGCGGCTGCTGGAGCGCTGGCGGTTGGAGGCAATGAACGCAGGCAAGACGATTGGACAGATTGCCCTCGCCTTTGAGGCGGGACGGGACGGCTTTTGGCTGGCGCGGTGGCTGCAGGCTCGCGACATCGCAGTGCATGTCGTCCATTCGACGAGCGTCGCCGTGTCACGCGAGCATCGTCGAGCGAAGACCGATCGACTGGACACGGCGATGCTTATGCGTGTGTTCGTGGGATGGCTGCGTGGCGAGCGCGGACACTGCCGGATGGTCGCTATCCCAACGCTCGAGCAAGAGGACGCCAAGCGTCCGAGCCGTGAACGGGAAGGCCTGGTCGGCGAGCGCACACGGATCATCAACCGAATGAAGGCCACTTTGGCCCGGCTCGGCATCCGCGGGTTCAAACCGGCGTTGCGCAAGGCGCCGCAACGGCTCGCCGCTTTACGTACACCTGAGGGTGTGCCGATTCCACCGAACACGCTTGACGAGATCCGACGTGACATGGATCGGCTCGCTGTAGTGCGCGAACAGATCAATGCGATCGAAATGGCCCGCCTCGCGCGCCTGGAAAAAGCGCCGGCGGCAGGGCCACACGCTATGGTGCGCCTGTTGGCCCGCATCGTCGGCGTGGGAATGGAAACTGCAGACATGTTGGTTCAGGAGGTGTTGTCCCGAAACCTTCGAGACCGGCGAGCCGTGGCCCGTTACGTTGGCCTCACGGGTTCGCCCGACGAGAGTGGCAAGAGACGACGGGAGAGAGGATTGGCCAAGGCGGGCAATGCCCGCGCGCGTCGCGGGCTGATCCAACTTGCCTGGCGGTTCTTGAGATTCCAGAGCGACAGCGCGCTTGCGCAATGGTACCGATCGCGGACTGGTGGCCCGAAGGGTGCGCGCAAGACAACAATGATCGTCGCACTCGCCCGCAAGCTGCTCATCGCGCTTTGGCGCATGGTCACCATCGGCGAAATCCCGGCGGGCGTCGCGCTGCGGCAGACGATCTGAATACGCGACATGGTCGTCACGCGACGGATCGACTGTCGCGACGAGTCTACGCGTAGCGATTCGAGGTGGCGGTGACCCGAACAACTCCATGGCTCCAATGCCGTCGGCAGAATGGGCCCGCCGCCTCGGAGCCTTGCTGCCGAAGCCATTGACTGCTTCATGGTCGGGATCCCCTGCGGATCCAACCGAATACAAGGTCGCGGCGCGATGCTTTGCGCCCCAAGGCAGGCTCCCCTCGAATTGCTCGCCCTGTTCCCGATCCGGGTTCACGCCCGCCTCACTCTCGTGGTCGACCGCCCCGCTTTTTGGCCCAGGCGCCGGCTGTCGAGAAACTCAAGGAAAAGATTGCTGAGAGCCGCACTAATCTAAGGACTTGACAGAAAAATCCCCATACAAGGAGTTGTAGGCGATGCGCCACTGGCCGCAGTCCTCGCAGGCCTCGACGTGTCCGCCAAGCGCCGCGGTGCGGCAGTGCTCGATCGCCGACATGGCCTTGAGCTGGGCGAGGCTCAGATGCCTGGCATGGGCGGCCCGGTAGGCGGGCCCGGCAGCGCGGAGGATGTCGGCGACCTCGATCGAGGCGCACACGGCTCAGCTGTCGGGCGAGATCTCTTCCGGTTTGAACAGGCCAAGCTTATCGAGCGGGCTCGTCACCGTGCGCACCGTGCGGGTGGCAACCTTGGTGTAGAAGGCGGTGCTATTGAGCTTGGCGTGCCCGAGCAGGACCTGGATGATCCGGATGTCCGTGCCGTCCTCCAGCAGGTGGGTGGCGAAGCTGTGACGCAGCGTGTGCGGTCCGACCCGCTTGGCGGCCACCGCTCCCGCGATTACGTCATGTTCGTTCTCCTGTCGTTATTGGAATGTATTGCCTGCTCTTGTTATCGTGCACGGCCCAACTCGTGCCACGGCTTACACGCGCCTGCGGGATGATTTCCGGAAGTGACCGCTTCGAACTTCAACTGATCACCCATCGTGGGTTGACATTCGGGGCTCGCTCGCCATGCTGCAATGCAGCATGAATAGTAGCCCTACTGAGTCATCGCGCATCGAATGTCTGGATGGCCTTCGCGCCGCCGCCGCATTGTGGGTTCTGATCGGACACTGCCTGCTTTTGACCGGCTGGCATCTTCCGGTGCTTGGCGACCCTGCGCTGGGCGTCGATCTCTTCATCATGCTGTCCGGCTTCCTGATGGTGTTCCACTATCAGTTGCGCCGCGACAACGAGGCCTGGGAAAGGCCCGGAACGTGGCTGAAGTTCTGGACACGGCGCTATTTCCGCATTGCCCCGCTGTTCTACGTCATGCTGTTCCTCGCGCTGGCGCTGGGGCCTTATCTCTATGAGTCGCGAATGGTCATCGACGCCTTCCTGGGCCGTTCGCCACAGGCGCCCGAGCGCTTCCTCGACGGCAGCCTGAAGAACATTGTCGCCCACCTGACATTCCTGTTCGGCCTTTCCCCGAACTTCGCCTACCGGACGCCGCTGCCCGATTGGAGTCTGGGGCTGGAAATGCAGTTTTACGCGGCGTTCCCGGCGCTCATGCTTTTGGCGCGGCGTTTCGGCTGGGTCAGGAGCGCCCTAGTCGTGGCGGCGCTTGGCGCCCTGGCGGTGATGATCCTCAAGTCGATGTCGGTCCATTTCCCGATGCCGTCCTTCCTGCCGCTGAAGATCCAGGTCTTTCTGTGCGGCATGCTTCTGGCGGGCGTCCTGGGGCAGAGCCAACCGCGGCCGCTGCTGCATCTGGCCATGGCCATGGCGCTCGCGGCCATCCCCTTCGGCGATGGATACGGCGTTTCGAAGTTCCTGATACGCGAGGCGATGGTGCTCGGGTTCTTTGCCCTCGTGCTCTATCGGATGCTGCCCGGCGCGCTGGGCGCCGTAGCGCGAAAAGTCGCCGTCGCTTTGGGCGGAGGCGTCTTTCATGTGCTCGGCGAACTGTCCTACAGCATTTATCTGATCCACCTTCTCATTCTGCAGCCCGTCGCGGCCTTCGTCATCACCCGTTATGGCGACGGTTTCGGCGCGCCGCTGCGCTTCGCCGTCGTGCTGGCGATCGTGCTGCCGGTTGTCTGGCTTTTGTCATTCGTGACCTACAGGCTCATCGAGATGCCCGGGCAGCAACTCGGCCGCGTGGTCTTGCGCCGGTTCGCACGAAAGAAGCCGGTGCTTGAGCCAAGTCCCGCCGGGTAGCATCAGCAACGTTGCACATCGATGGTCCGGCGAACTGTCCGATCCCCGCCGATACGGCAAGACCTCGGCTAGAACTGCGTCACCCCCTCGCGTGCGCGGCGCAGTGAAAGCAGTTGCCGCAGCAGCGTCCGGACATTCTTGTCGTAGACGTAGTGCGCGAACGCAGCGACCGCGATGACGAGAATGGATGTTCCCGCGATGAATGGCAGGCCGTGCTGGTTCCACAAGGTTCCGGTGAGGGATTCGTCCAGGATGTTCACGATCCTGATCAGCGGCGTGTGAAGCGCATAGATGGCGTAGGAGATATTGCCGGAGAACAGGGCGAATGCGCGCCAAAAGCCAGATAGCCGCAAGCGGGAAGCCGTAAGAACAAGCCATGGCCAGACCAGCACTATGATAGCCAGATCGTACAACTGCTCGTGTCCGGTCGGGCGGAAGATCATCAGTCCCGCGCAAAGCGCAAGCAGCACCGGCATGTAAAGATTGCCATCCCCGCTGTCGCCGGTCGCATATCGCCGCAGATAAACGCCGAGGAAGAAGGAAAAGGTGATCCGGGCGGGAGCAGCGATCGTGCCGTCCCAATGGGCGCCACCGCCCAGGCCGACGCCGTGCCAAGCCAGGAGCGCCAGCGCCAGGAAACCAAGGCTGAAGATAGCAGCCAGCGAGCGGCGAGCAAGCTTTAGGGCCAGCGCGGCGAAGACTGCGTTGGCGACCAGTTCATAGAAGAGCGACCATGCCGGACCATTCAGCGGGAAAAGTATATCTGGGCCAACGGAGAGCGACGGTGGCGTGGGCAGGAAAAGGAGGGAAAACCCAAAGCTCGCCAGCAAATCCAGCCGCGAATAGGCGCCTAGACCCTGCGTTGCGACGACCGCGCCCACGCCGACCATGAAGACACCAATGGCCGCCAAATATAGCGGATAAAGCCTGAGGATGCGGGCCTCCGCGAATTCCCAGAAAGACATCCCTTTCCGGAACTTCTCGTCGTAGGCGTGGGCAATCACAAAGCCGCTCAGCAGGAAAAACAGGTCGACGGCGAGAAAGCCCGACGGCGCCAGGTCAAGATGCCGCGCTGTAAGCTCGCTGAAATGACCAAGCATCACCAGAACGGCAGCGATGCCTCTTAAGCCGTGCAAGGCGTCGAAGTGGGTTGTCTCAGGTCTCAAACCGATCTCCGGTTATCCGAACCCGCCAACGTCGCCCAATTCATCTACGCATTGATTGCTGCGTCGCACAAGAACCTTTTTTGCGGCGCACGCTACTGGTATGCATCCACCACGGTTCCTGGTCCGCGGGAACGGGAGGTCACCTTCTCCCCGTAACGAGATCCGCTAGCGGGGAGAAGGAAGACCGACACGATCAGTAATCGCCGCGATAATACCGGTCGTCGCAGGGCGCGGTATAGATTTGGCCGTAGCGGTCCTGGTAGCGGCAGAGCTGGCGGCCGCGCGGTTCCTGCGGGGTGGTGGCGCTCCCGACGACGGCGCCGAGGAGCGCGCCGCTCGCTGCGCCGATCACGGTGCTCTTTGTGTTGCCGCCGATCGCCTGGCCGACAAGCGCGCCGCCGGCACCGCCGATCAGCGCGCCTGTGGTTGCCCGCTGCTGGCCTTCGGTCTGCGTTTCGCAGCCGGCAAGTGCCGCGGCCATCATCACCGCCAGAATAGCCTTCTTGATAATCATCACTAGAACTCCTCTGAAGCCCCAGGGACTGACGACGGGGGCGAACGGAGCTGAACTGCGGTCGTATTGCGGCGGAACGGCGGCGGAGCTCGCTCACGAACTGAATCAGGGTTTCTCGGCGGTTGAACACGATGGTTGCCAAAAGGGAAAGTTGGCTTGGCGAGGGTAAATGGCCGCGGTCAGTCGATCTTTAAGCGAACCAAGATGGCAGCGTGGCGGCCGACGCCTGGGAAGTTGGGAAAGGAAACACCAAAATCGCTGGCCTCATCCTTGTGGATCCGACAGGTCGTACCTGACCGGCAGGTCGAAATCGCGAACGTGATGATTGCCCTGGAGAGTGAAGCTTGACACGGCTCGGGTCTTCGTAATCCTCACGTCGCCATCGCAGCTTGCCGATCCTTCACGCCCGCAGCAGCAATTTCCAGAGATCGAGGCGTGCAATTGACCACCATGGAGAGCGAGTTGGCCGATCTAAGCCGCAAGTTCCGGCAGGCGGAGGAACAGGGCGGCATTTGGAATCTCGAGCTGATAGCCGCTAAGGGCTATATTCTCCAACTCTTGGAGAGCGCCAAAGTGGTGAGGTATCTTGCCCATTGATGTTGGGATTGCCCAGCACAGTTCAAGAAGGCGCGGCTTATCCGACTACATCGATCCAGGCGGGTGCGTGATCGCTGGGCTTTTGCCAGGCACGGGTTTCGACATCGACGCCTGCGGCCAGAATGCTCTTCGCGAGCGACGGACTTACGACCAGATGATCCATCCGCAGGCCGGAGCTTCGGTCGTAGCCGCCGCGATAGGAGAAGTTCCAGTAGGTGTATATGCCTTTGCCTGGGTGGATCCGGCGCATCGCATCCACCCAGCCCAGGTCTAGCATGCTGGCATACGCTTTCCTGCTCTCGGGGAAGAAGACCGCATCTCCCAACCAGCGCCGAGGGACCACGGCATCGATTTCGGTGGGGACGACGTTGTAGTCGCCACAAAGGACTGCGCGTTCGCTCAGCAGAGATTTGCTGTAGGTGACGAGACGGTCGAACCAACGAAGCTTGTAATCGAACTTGGGCCCCGGCGCCGGATTGCCGTTCGGCAGGTAGATGCATCCGACGACGAGGCCGTCGATATCCGCCTCGAGATAGCGGCTGTGCGTATCATCGGGATCACCCGGCAAACCGCGGCGGCGCTCGACCGGATCCTTTCCACGCGTGAGTATTGCCACGCCATTGTAGGATTTCTGGCCGTGCCAGATTGCGCCGAAGCCGGCATCTCGAATTGCCTCGATCGGAAATTTGTCATCCGACGTTTTCAGTTCCTGGAGGCAGACCACGTCATAATCAGTCTCGCCAAGCCACTTCAGCAGCACCGGCAAGCGGCCGTTGATGCCATTGACGTTGAAGGTCGCGATCCGCGTCAAGGCTTCCCTCCCCTGCCGGGCAGAAAAGGCCCCGTCGAGAGGTCGACGGGCCGCATATGTTAGAGCGGTGTGGTTCGGCGAACGCGCTCGCGTTCAGCCTCGATGTCGTCATAGGGCTCTGCGGCGGCGTCGAACCCTGTCCATCCGCCGGACTCGTAAGCAATACGCCGCTCGTCAAGATTGACGGAACGCTCGCCACGCAGGATCCGTTCGGCTTCGCCGGCAAGCCGATCATCCACTCTGGCAGTCACGAGACTGCCGCCGCGGCGCACGCCCTCGGCATAAACGTGTGCATCACGTTCCGAAACGCCGGATTCGGTGAGCGCGCCGACGATGCCACCTGCTGCTCCGCCGACCACGGCGCCGCCGACCGCGCCGACGGCCGTAGCCGCGAGCCAGCCGGCCGCCACGACTGGCCCGACACCAGGGATCGCCATGATTCCGAGCCCGGTTAGGAGCCCGCCCGCGCCGCCGACAAGCGCGCCCAGGCCCGCGCCGGCGGCGGCATCTTCGCCGGCTTCCGAGGTCTCATCCTGCCGATACCAATTGTCGGAATTGTTGGCCACGATGCTGATATCGTCTCGCGGCACGCCGATCGCTTCGAGTTTGCTTACTGCGTCGGAGGCGTCCTGATAGTCATCGAAGAGTCCGGTGACAGTCGTCATGTTTCACTCCATCGTCTGAGTTCGGTTATTGAGCGCCGGCAACCACGTTGCCTTTGAAATCGAGCGCGACAGCTACCTGCTTTCCGTCTTTGTCGGCGGTGCCGCGCCAGATTCCCTGGTCGTCTTTCGTCAGCGCGCTGACGTTCGAGAAGCCGGCATTCTGAATGCGCGACTTCGCCTGCGCTTCGGTAAAGCTGTTCGCTCCCGGAACCGGGGCGGATGCATTCTGGTCTGTGGCTGTCGCAGCAGGCGCGGTGCTGGTGGTGGCGGTATTGTCGGTTTTGCCGGAGGCGATCTTGTCGATCATCTCCTGGTGCATCTTGAGCGTCGGCAGCGTCTGCTGCGCAAATGTCTTGAGATCGGCGTTGTCGCCACTGGCTGCATAGTCCTGGAACAGCTTGACCGCGTCGGCATGCGCGTCTTGCTGCATCTTCACGTAGGACTGGTCGGCCGATCCGTTCGCCGATTTCAGCGCCTCGAGATCGTTTTTGTGCTTCGCGTCCGTTTCGGCCGGGACCTGCAGTTTCTGTTCGCCGGCGATCGACTGCAGCTTGGCGTTGGCCGCGCCGTGATCTGTTATCATTTTCTGCGCGAAGTCATTGACGGCTTGGTCTTTCGCCTTGCCCTGGACGATCTTGCTGGACTCGACCTCGAAGATCCCGCCTGCGGCGGCCTTGTTGACGAAATCCTGCGCCTTTTCGGCGCTGAACGCCGGATGGGCAAAACTCAAGGCGGCGGCCGTGCAGAGCGCGGCCGATAGCAAATGAGATTTCATAGATAATGTCCTCTAACGCACTGAATTGTGCTTGGAGGCAAACAGAGGGGCGCAGCGTTTGTTCCAACGATTCGATATGGCTCAGAACTTCACACCGAGGCCGACGCGGAAATCATGCGTCTGTGCGGTGTGCTGGAGCACGCAACCGCCGCCGCAGTATTCGAACGTCTTCTTTCCAAAGAACGAGAAATCTTACTCGCCACGAAGGAACACGTCGTGGGTAAGGGGGACGTCAACGGCGGCGCCGACAATCCCGCCCACTGCCGTTCCGTTCCGCATAGCCGATCGCATTGGCCTTCAACTGTGACGCGGTGACACCCGCCGTCAGGTAGGGGAGGATCCCGCCCATCTCCATGCCGACTCGCCCTTTGACCGAGCCGAACAGGCAGAGAGATTCATCAACATTACCTGGGCCGGGCACGTCGTGGAAGTGGCCTTTCTTGAACCGATAGGCGAGTTCGCCTTCGACGCCATAGACGATGTTGCCCGATTGGAAATTGTAGCCGGCGAAACCGCCGATCGTTGGCGAACCCACGTTGTGGGTCATATCTGCGCCGATATTGGGCTCACGGATCTTGGAGTGCTCAAGGGTGCCAGCACCGAACGCCCCAGCATAGAACCCTTGCCAGGTCCATTCGGTTGTCGCACCCGGTTCCAGGATGTCGGCTGCGATCACCGGGCCGCAGAAGGCAAGGGCAAAGCAGAAGCAAATTTCATGTCTTCCCCGCAGACAATCTTACGTTGAGTCGCATTCTGCCATAGGGCGCGGGATTGCTGTTGCGAAAAGATCACAAACGGCGCCGTTCTGCGCGCTGGTCACTGGATCGATATGGATGGACTCTTGCGCTGACTGTGACCCGCAATGTCAGGTCTTCGGCGGCCCGCAGCGCCCTTTCAGCACCGCGATTTCAGTCTCGTGGTCGCGGCGGACATCGACGCCACCGGCACGCCGATGAGGAAGACGCCAAGTGCGTCGCCGTTCGCTGCCTTGTTCTGCTGGTTTGTCAGAGTCGCCGTGCGCTCTTTGTCGGCTTGCGTGCAGGGCCAGCATTCGGCACGCCTGCTATTTTGTCCGGTGGCGTCGCGCAGCCAGCAATGCAAACGAAAGCAGCGATGGTCAAAGAAAACCGCTTCATAGTGCCCCCCAAAAAAACAAACCCGCTGCCAAAGTTGCTTAGCCTGGCGCCAATGGCAAGCCGCCAAACTCGGATTCGACAACAAAATGCAAATGAAGCATTATGCCAGCCGGTGTCGGGGGATACCTCTGTGGATTTACGATCGTATTTTGCCGCAGCGAGTGCGGTGCTGTTGTCGGGCTGTGCTGCCGACTATTTGAACAATTACGATACGATGACGCTTGCGTCCGGCGATGCAAACAACACCAATTCGCTTTCGCAAACGGTCGCTTCGGGGCCATGAAGTTTGGCGTCCGCAAACCAGGCATCAAGCGCAGCCTAGCAGCTCGGACCTCCGTCAAGCGGATGGTGAGGCAGCAGCTTGGCCTGAAGGCGCCGCGAGGCCTGGGCTGGATTTCCAATCCCAAACGAGCGGCTTACAACAACGGTCAGCTTCTGGGAGTTCCTCAAAAAACTGTTGAACCTCAAATGAGACGCGCTGGCGCAAGGCGTTTTCAGGACGGGCCGAGGGCGAGATTCCCGCTGCGTCTCGTGCTCGTGACGGTCGCCGCGGTTTCCGCCCTGGTCACGCAATTCCTCATGCACAACAGCGGTCCGCTGCCGGAAGTCAGCCTGCAAAACATCATCAAGCCGAGGCCGGCGGCGACGATCGCCGGCGTCGCCTCTGTGATCGACGGCGACACGATCGAGATCCACGGGCGGCGTGTGCGCTTCAACGGCATCGACGCGCCGGAGAGCCGGCAATATTGCGACGACGCGAAAGGCTTCGAATATCCCTGCGGCCGCCGCTCCGCCGAAGCTCTGGACAAATTCCTGGCGGCCTCCAGGCCGGTGCAATGCGCATTCGTGGCATGGGACCGCTATGGGCGCTTTGTCGGCAACTGCACGCGCGCCGACGGGGCTGACGTGGCCGCCTGGATGGTCGGGCAGGGGCAAGCGCTGGACTGGCCGAAATACAGCAACGGCGCCTATGCAGCGCCACAGGCCAGGGCGCAGGCGGCAAAGCTCGGCCTATGGGTGGGCAACTTCCAGGCGCCCTGGGATTGGCGGGCACAGCACAACCACGTGCAGGCACCGTCGGCACCAACCTTCGCGCTCGGCAGCGGCAACGCCGGCTGCAACATCAAGGGCAACATTTCGGCGGAAGGCGAGCGGATTTATCACGTGCCGGGCCAAAAATATTACGGCGTCACCGTCATCAACCTAGCCAAGGGCGAGAGGTGGTTCTGCTCGGAAGCCGAAGCCGTAGCGGCAGGTTGGCGGAAATTCAAGCTCTAAGAAGGTCCCTCACGGCCGCCAGCAAGATCACCCTCCAGTGTCGACGTGCTCCACATCGAGGAAGTGCTCGACCGCGACTTGGCTGCGTCTGGCGAGGAAAGGACGCTTCGAGGCAGCGTACAGATGCCTGATCCCGTTGAACCTTGGAGGCCCGGGCAAGTTGAACGTCCCGCGCAAAGCACAAGCTTCCGGCACGCCGCAATTTGTGGTCCGCGGCCGGCAGCATGGTCGGCTTCTAGGTCACGCAAACAGGTTGCAACCTCCGGCATCTCGGTACGCAGGCTCCTTGAAACCCGTCGCTCCGGAAACCGCCAACTGCTGCCATCACAGCGATCACTAGAGGCATAATGATGCCGTGAGCGCCCTGACTCCGGTAACCGATCTGCGAACCGCGGTGTTGAAACACTGCGGCGATACCACGCTCAACAAGGCGCATGCCGATTTCTGCGCCATGGCCAAGAAGATAGATGGCTAACTTGTTCTGACGAGGAAGGCGGACCATCGTCTGCCTTTGATGCATACCCACAGGCTCGCTGAAACTCGTCGGGCAAGCCCCCAACAACTGGCTCAAGCCCGACGAGCTGCCGGCCCGGGAAGGTACCGGCAACATCTTCAGGCAAGGTGGTGCCAGCTTTTTCGGTTCGAAACGAGACAACATGAGTTCCCGTCGGCATCGAGTGGTGGCACAATCCGATGCAGGGCCGAAGCATTCTTTGATTCGATGGCCTCCCGCGCTCGGTAACCGACAGCTCGCGCCCGCCCCCAACCCCGGCCGTCGGTTACCAGCATTCTTGGTCCCTGCACACTTTCCGGTCGCCTGGCTGTGATTATGGCATTTGAGGCGCGTCCCCATTTGATTTTCAAACGCGCGTGCTCGAAGAAAGCGTGCCAGACCACCTGCCGCGCGTCCCGCTCACCCACCATCTGGCAGCACCGGGGGGCGGTAGAAATACTCACTTTCGTGCGCGCAGATCTTGCCGTTGGGATGAGGTTCGAATGGACCGAGCTCCAAAAGCTTCGTCACGTCGCCTTGTCCATCAGGGGCGTCTGCCGCTTTGCGGCGCCTGGCTCATCACCAGCCTGAGCGTCTCGGCGTTTACCGTCACTGAGATCCCCAGGTTGACTGTGACCTTGCCGGCTTCCTCCGTCCACCTAAGTCACATCTCCAATCTGCTCGATTTCCTGGCCGTGCTTCACCTTAGACGTGCGGTCCACGATAGAACACTCCGGCGCTTCGCAGAGCTCTATCATGTCGAGGATGACATCTGCGGCCAGCCGGCAGACGCGCGCTATTGGCCGGGTCCCGTGATCTTTTGCCGCTGAGGTCTGATCGCTTCCAACAGTTCGCGCTCGTTGGTGCGAGCATTGCGAAAGACGGTCACAACCATCTCTGCCAAAATTTCAGCTTTCGGGGATCGAGGGGTTCATCCGCGCAGACTTGATTAAACAGTCGTTCGCAAACAGCCAGATCAAGAGGGCTAAGACAGGTGCCGTTGAAACGCTGACGCAGCATGTGATCGAACCTTTCAGGGGAGTGCCGCCCGTGCTTTGCGGCGGGCTGGTATCACTGAGGCTTGAGCGATGCCGTTTACAGCTTTCTAGAAGTTACTCCCTACTCGGCGATTGCGTTGTCAATAATCCCAAAATCTGCGCGCACTCGCGAGACCTATATTGCCCAACTGTCATCAGCTGGTAATAGTCTTGCCGTTTACTTTCCGGTATACCAAAGCCGCGCCGAAATTCAGCCGCCTCCTTTGGAGTTCGAGTGCAGCCAAGCTTGCTGGCGCTGACTTTCAAGCTCGCCAGTGAGCACCCAAGTTTTTCCGCAATTTCTTTCAATGGTTCGTTATTGACGTATCCATCAAGAATTATCTTGCGGCGAGCTTCTCCTTTGATCTTCTCGTTCATTTCGTGGTCTCCTCAACGTCGCTTTCACGATGTCGGAATCTATAGGCACCACTCTGAATTCTGTCGTTAGCCCCGCATCCAGAAACTTGTCTCGGGATGCATTTCTTATTGTAACTCAGCGTGATCGACGATCCGGCCGACAGGCTTGCCAGATACCTGGAATACACCACATGATTGCGGGGGGCATGGGCATACCGGAATCGGATATGGCACCACGCGCGATGGACGCTAACAAGCAGGACGAGGCGCATATTAGGCAGTCGCCGGAGCGCGAGCGACGTCGTTGGCCCCGCGACGTTCAATCTGACAGCGCGGCTCCGCCAACGGCGCCGGCGCTGGTGCCACTGTCCTTTTCAACGCTTGACCTGGCGCCGAAGGACCAATTTCCCGCTTGGCAGGCGCATGTGGCACCGCTTGTCGAGCTCAGGTTGCCGGATAACAAATCGCTGGACGATGGCTTCCCGGCCGTCCACACGGCCTGGAATCTTGGTGGAATGCTGATCGTTGAACAGCGGACGCCGGCGCACAGTTATGTCCGTTCCGCCGCAAAACTTCGCTCCAGCTCGATCGATCACTGGTATGTCGTCTTGCCACATAATGGCCGGTCATGGACGGAGGTCGATCGCCGCGTTGCGGAGGGACAACCGGGTAAACTTGAGATCAGGTCGCTGGGCTACCCGTTTCGCGGCAGGACAACGGATTCGGAAAGTCTCATTCTCTATTTGCCGCGGGATTTGTTTGCCGATGCGGCGGCAACCCTCGATCGGAACAACAATTCAATTCTTTCCGGCAACTTTGCTAACCTTTTGATCGACTACATTGACAGCATCGTAACAAGACTGCGCAGTCTCACCGCGGACGACCTGCCCCGCATCGTAAACGCCACACGCAGCATGATCATTGCGTGCCTCGCGCCTCTGGCAGAAAACGCGGCTGCGGCCGAACAACTGGCGAGTGTCGCGCTAATGGAACGGGCGCGTCGATACGTCCAAAACAACCTGGACGCGGCTCGTTTGACGCCGGATTCAATGTGTCGGGCGCTCGGGGTTTCCCGATCTCGTCTCTATCAGTTGTTCGAGCCGAGCGGTGGAGTGCTCCATTACATTCAAAGTCGCCGACTTATGGCTGCCCATGTTGCGCTCAGCGATCCGGCGGACAGCCGGCGCATCGTTCAAATTGCGGAAGCCTTCGGCTTCAGTTCAGCAGCAAATTTCAGCCGAGCGTTCAGCAAGGAGTTCGGTTATAGCCCTCGCGAAGGGCGCAGGACGACAGTGTTGCCGCGCCCCGCCCACTTTGTTTCGCTTGGCGAGCATGAGAAGGCCTCCTCTTTTGAAGGATGGCTCAAGGCGCTTGGAAGCTGAGCACAAGCGCGGCGCTGCTTGAGATCGGCGACATTCCATCAGAATGCCTCGTGGGGTTCTGCTGGATGCCGAGCGGCAATCCCCCTCACGGCAAGAGACTGCGTGGGCTGTCGGCAACCAAATGGCAATAGCCCTGGGCGAGAGATGCCGCCCCGATATCGAGATATGTACGCCCGGATAAGAATTTGGATGCGCAGCTAACGACAACGCGACGTTATTCGTAGATGTTCGCGATGACTTTAGCGGGGGGCTCGGCACAGGCGGCAGGTTTCCAAGTTGGGGGGAATATCGCACCGCCTGTGCCGACCGCGCCGCCGCTATCCGTCAAAGGTGGTGGCGTAATCGAATTAGCGTGCCGAGGCGGGGGGGCGGCTGGCTGGTGTTCATTGCGCCGAAAGATGGCTTCGTGGGGGCTCGATGGCTCGGCATAGGCGGCAGGTGTCCAGGTTGGGGACATCGGATTCCCGTGCCGCTCGCGCCGCCGCTATCCGTCAAACGTGGTGGCGTAGTTGAGTAAGCGTGCCAATGGCCGGGGGGCGGCCGGCTGGTGTTCAATCCGTCGCAGAATGGCTTAGTGGGGGCTCGGCACAGGTGGCAGGTGTCCAAATTGGGGGATGCCGGATCGCCTGTGCCGCTCGCGCCACCGCTATCCGTCAAAGATGGTGGCGTTGTTGGGTAAGCGTGACAAGGTGGACGGCGAACGGCTGGAGTTCATTCCGCCTCAAATGCCAACTTTTGTCGAGCAGCCGCCAGAAGATGACGGGTGGGTCCACGAGGCCAAGCTCGATGGCTACCGGACCCAGATCATCATCGATAAGTGCGGCGTGCGGCTCTACAGCAAGAATGGCCGTGACTGGACGACAAAATACTGGCCCATCGCGCTGGCGGTCGACCTGCCATGCCGGGCTGCCATTCTCGACGGTGAGGTGATTGTGTCAGGTGAGCGCGGCACGCCCGATCCCGCAGCGTTGGAAGTCGCGGTCTGGAATGAGCCGAGCGGACTTGTGTTCGTCGCGTTCGATATCCTTCATCTCGATGGTCGCAATCTTACCCCCTTACCTTTGTTGCAGCGCAAGCACGCTCTGCGGCAACTGGTCGAACCTGGCTTCGGCAAGATCCAATACAGCGAGCATTTTGAGCGCGGTGCGCTGACGAACTTTGGCGTCATCGAGAAGATGGGGCCTGGCGGTCTTATCTCGAAGCATTCCGACAGCCCCTACAGGAGCGGACTGTCGAAAACATGGCTGAAGACCGAATATTCTTGAAAGCCGTCCTTGAATTGCCAGGACAGCCCCGCACAGCGAACGCTGCTCCCCGTGGGCCCAATAGTTCGAATCCGGTGCGGCGCTATTTAATCATTCACTAATTTACGTTTTGTTAATGAGTTTAGGCCTTCGGCATGTGGATAACGTGCCGCCAATAGCAGTGGACCATGAATTTTGCGATGTGGCGCACGCGGCGTTTGTTAAACCGCCGAGTTGAAAGTTGCCAAGCTTGTTACTTATGCTATTTCTAATCTGGGGACGGGGACGCTAATTTACACCGCCTATGGAGGTGGCTTTTGCGCCCAGAGGCATCAGGCGTCGGCACAGAGAATGAGAAGCCTTCCTCGATCGATGTTTCACGTGCTGGCGAAGCGCTTCTCGCTGACCTGTTGGCGAATACGACTGAACTTTTGTCGCTCTATGATCGCGACTTTCGGCTAACCCACTACGCCGCCAGGCTCAAAGGCCTGTACGGAGGCGCGGTGGTGCCAGGCGCCGCCATTTGGGAGATCTACCCAAGCTTCCTGGATACCAGGTGCCGCGACGAATTTCTGCGGGTATTTCAGGGCGGCTCTGCGGCAAGCATCGAATTGCCGCGATTATCGGGCGAAGCGCCAAGGTCCGCTTTCGTCTTCGGCACCGCAGATGGTGTCGGAATCATCGAATCACAGGGGCGGGGAGGGCGCAGCACAGCGGAAGAGCAGGAGCATGTAATTCTGCTCCATCAGGCGACCCACGACGTGCTGACGGGACTGCAGAACCGACGGCGATTCGGAGAGCGACTACAGGAAGCGCTGGCGGCAATCGGCGGCCCCACGCCGAAAGCCGCCTTGCTCCAAATCGACCTTGACGATTTCAAGTCGGTCAACGACACGCTCGGCCATGGGGCGGGCGACACGCTTCTGCAGCTCGCGGCCAGTCGAATCCGCGACGCGCTGCAGGATGGCGAATCTGCATACCGTTATGCCGGCGACGAGTTCGCTGTCATCCAATTGGGCAAGGAGCAGCCCATGGAAGCCGAGCGCCTCGCCGGATCCCTGGTCAACGCCTTCAAGGACCCGTTCGTCATCAACGGCATTCCCGTGTTCGTCGGTTCAAGCATCGGAATTGCTTTCGGGCCAGAGCACGGGACCGACGGCGAGCAGTTGATGAAAGCCGCCGACATCGCTCTTTATGCAGCGAAGACCGACGGACGCGGCTGCGCCCGAACGTTCAATCGCCCGATGCTGCTCTTGCTCGAGCAACGCGAGAATCTCAGGCGCAGCCTTCGAACCGCGCTGGAGCGGGGCGAGCTCTATATTGAGTATCAGCCGCTCATCCGGCCTCCCTCATCGGTGATCGGATTTGAAGCACTGCTGCGTTGGCGACACCCCGAGATCGGCATCATCCCGCCCGGTGTGTTCATTCCGATCGCCGAAGCCGACGGTCTGATGGACGAGATTGGACGATGGGTGCTCGAGCAAGCCTGTCGTCAGGCATTGACGTGGCCTTCCTCGCTGACAGTCGCAGTCAACCTGTCTCCGGCTCAGTTTCTGAGCGGTTCGTTGACAGATACTGTCGCTCAGATCATTGACGCAGTTGGAATTAGAGCCGAAAGACTTGAACTTGAGATAACCGAAACGGTTCTTCTTGAAAAAACAATTGATAATATCGACACATTAAATACTTTGAACGTCTTGGGAATAAGAATATCTCTTGACGATTTTGGGACGTACTACTCATCTTTGAGCTACCTTAAGAATTTTCCATTCGACACCGTGAAGATAGATCAATACTTCATCATGGACTTGGAAACCGACCTCAAGAGCCAAACGATCGTGCAATCGATCATCAATCTGGCACACGGCCTGGGTATAAGCGTCACCGCCGAAGGGGTCGAGACGTCGGCACAGGCACGGTGGCTGGTCGAGGAGAATTGCGATTGTCTGCAAGGTAATTTCCTGGGACGGCCGCTCGGAGCCGACGCAACCGGCGATTTCATCAGGCGGTCGCCGTCGAAGGGGAGGAGAGCGATGGAGGAATCAAATCGGGCGCTCTAGCCCTGCACTGTTTGTGGAGGGTGGAAAAAAAACGATCGAGCTGGACACCGCGCAATGCGGAAACTCATCACGAGGCGGTCAAATTTCCGTCTCGGAGGTCAGGAGGATGCTGATGGGATCTGTTCGTAACGAACCGGCTGGCGAGCCGACTTTTGAACCCATGATCCAGATCGACGTGGAGATCAAGACTTTTGTCTCCGCTTGGAAACACTGCGACTATGTCTCCACATACATGGCGTGGATGATCAGTCAAAACAGATCAGACTCGGTCCGGCATTCGAATCTGTTTTCCTCTGCCTTCAACGAATTGCTGGAGGTCGCTTTCCGTACGCGCCACGCCGACGGCGAACTGGCATGCAGGGTGTCCCGCCACGGCGCGACGGATAGAATCGAGCTGACAATCCCTTGCGTGCCGGAGGAACGCCAGTTCTATCAGGAGGCCGTGTCGCAAGTCGCCGGCGTTGAGGCGAAGGAGCGATATCTCAATTCCGTATCTGGAGATCTGGCGCCAAGCCGGGAGGTCGTACTCCTGGAACTGGCTGTCGACTACAACGCGACACTCAGGGTCGAAGAAGCCGAAAGTGATGCGATCAAGCTTGTCGTCGATCTTCCACTTGAGGGCCTGCAGCATTGACCCCTTACAACCTTCTCCCGCGCTTCAAGGCGCAATACGACGCGAACAACCAGGAGTTCTCCATGTCTGGGGTGGTCCGGCCGCAGGCGATCGATGAGCTTGGGCCCAGCCTGGCATTGCTACGCGATGCGATCGGTCGTGTACGCGGCGTTCTCTATATTAATGTCAGACGCCTGACGCAGATGAACAACGCTGCTTTCCATGCCTTTTCAAGGATCATCATTGACGCCTGTCGCGCTCTACCCGATCTCAAATTTGTCGTCGTCACGTCAAGCGTCGTCGGATGGACCTCACGAAAATTCGGTCGCTTAAGCGGGATCGAACCGAACATCACGGTCGAGGAGTATGACAGCGAGTTCTATCCAGGGCAGGGTTTCCTCGAGGAAGGTGGGTTCGTTCCAATCCTGCGCACACAGACAAAGATGACCTGGCGCCACGAGCGAACAATCTTGCCGCGACACGGCATGAGGCCGGGGATCGCCATGGCCGATATCTGTTGCGGGATCGGCGATTTCGCCGTGCTCGTGCAGAAAGAGTTCCAGCCATCGCGGATCGTCGCCCTCGACCATTCCATATCAAGCCTGGACTACGCCCGGCGAGTGATGCGGGAGTTCGATATCCGGGGCATCGAATATACTTATGGCGATGCGTCGGAAATGCTTCTCGACGAAGCGCAGTTCGACTTGGTCACCTGCCGACATTCGCTTCAAATCTTCAATCGACCGGAACTCATCCTCAAGGAACTCTACCGCATATGCAAACCAGGCGGGCGGGTCTACATCACCAACGAGAAGAATTCCCATTGCCTCGGCGAGCCGCGCGCAGAAAGCATTCGTTGGACATACAACGAAGTGGCGAAGCTGTTCGCGCATTTCGAGATGGACGTCGAGCTTGGGCCCAAGAGTCGGCGGTACCTGATTGAAGCCGGATTCGAAGACATACGTGTCGAGACCTTCATGGTCACAAACATGGACGGAGATCCGCAGGACTTCGCCGATGTCATTGTGGCCTGGGCGGATGTCTACGCGGGCGATATGGCCACCAGACGCGGCGATGGGCCGGAGTTCGTTGCACGGTTCCGGCAGGGGTTTCAGGATCACATTTTCGCTGCGCTGCACCCCAAGGGCTACGCGGGTTGGCCGATCTGGGTCGCATCGGGGCGACGGCCACAATGAAAGCCGACGATCAGCCTACACCACGCTTCGGCCTGCGCTCGTTTCGAGCGAAATTCGTGTTGGTCGTCGGCGGCGCGGTACTGTTCGACCTCTTGCTGAGCGGTGGTCTGGCGCTTTGGAATGTCCAAAAGCTGTCGCGCGACGCCACATCGGAAGTCGGTGAGGGTCTGACCACCGCAAACCAGGAATACATCCGCTCGTATGCCGACTCGACAGCGTTAAGTGTCGACCTCCTGCTCGATCGAGTTCATGGCGACGTGAAGGCGCTGGCCGGCGTTTTGCAGGCACAGATCAACGATCCGAGCAGGCAGCAACAGGTCGGAGCAACCCTTTCGCACCAAGCACCAGGCTCGGTGAAGGTCGTCTATGACGCAAAGGGCGATTGGGCGCAGAACCTGCCGGGCGCACCTTCGGTGATAAGCGTCTGGGGCTACCTGCTGGGCGCCGACCACACTCCGCTCCCCGGCGTTCAGCGGGAAATAGAAGACAGTACCGTGATCGATCTCGTCGCGCCGACCCTCATGGCCAGCGGATCGCCAAAATTGCAGATGTACTATATTGGCCCAAAGGAACGGCCGATCTTCAGGACGGTACCCTACACGGACCAGGCGCAGACCTTCGACCGACTCTATCCGGGCCACAACAAGGCGGAGTTCTGGGAGTTCTTCTTTCCGGGGATCTATGGGTCATGGCAGCAATGGGCCAGAGATCCGACCTTACGTCCGGTCGCCGACGACATCACTCAAACAGCGCCTTACACCGATGCGATCACGGGAAAGCTGATCGTCAGCTTTTTCCACCCGCTGTGGACGCGCGATCGCACCGGCATCGCCGGCGTAGCGGGTGCGGACATCACTCTCGATCAGCTCGCGGAAGTCGTCGAGCGCGTGAAGATCGCGGAAACCGGGTTCGGCTTCCTCACCATGTCGACCGGCAATGTGGTGGCAATCAATCCATCGGGCCAGGCGATCATCGGCCTGACTTCATCCAATGATGCGGGCACGCAGGGCGTCACCGGCCTCGAGAGGTCGCTGCGGGGAAGTACGCAGCCGGCTATCGCGTCGCTGCCACTCGACCAGAACAATGACGGTGTCATTCAGCATATCATGCTCGACAACAAGGGCGAACGCGTACCCTACATAGTCGTGCTCAAGCGATTGAAGCCGACCAACCTGTGGAGCTCGGGACCGATCAAGTCCGAAGCGATGTCGGTCGGTATCGTCGTTCCCGAACGCGAGATCTATGCGTCTCTGTTCGCCGCGCAGAAGAGTATCTCCCGCGCAACCAATCGCATCCTGCTCTTTCAGATCGGAGCCATCGTCGTTTCGCTTCTGATTGTTTTTGCGGCAGTGCTCGGGATCTCGAAGCGGATCACAGCCGGCCTAAGGGCGCTTGCAGGCGCCGCCCAGAGGCTCCAGTCCAAAGACTATTCCGTCCGCGTGAGTATTCCAACGCGTGACGAGGTTGGAGCGGTAGGCGTCGCCTTCAATCGAATGGCCGAGCAGATCAGCTTTCACACAGAAAACCTCGAGCAACTCGTCGATGAACGAACCAGGGAGCTCGGTGACGCAAATCAGGAGATTTCTGCGCTCAACGAAAAGCTGCGGGACGAGAACATCCGGCTCGGCGCCGAACTCGCGGTTGCCAGGCACATCCAGATGATGGTTCTGCCGAAACCGTTCGAACTCGAAGCGATTCCGGGGCTTGAGATCGCCGCCTATATGCGGCCGGCTGACGAGGTGGGTGGCGACTACTACGACGTTCTGCAGAACGGATCACGGATCAAGATCGGCATCGGCGACGTAACAGGTCACGG
This sequence comes from Mesorhizobium sp. WSM4976, assembly GCF_029625685.1. Lineage (NCBI taxonomy): Bacteria > Pseudomonadati > Pseudomonadota > Alphaproteobacteria > Hyphomicrobiales > Phyllobacteriaceae > Mesorhizobium > Mesorhizobium sp. WSM4976. The sequence goes on along the minus strand of NZ_JARTVT010000028.1, from coordinate 56,784 downwards.
TCTCGAGAGCGGCGTGCTGATGCTGATGGTCCAATCGGTTGCACGCGCGCTGCAGGAGACCAACGAAGGGAATCCGCACCAGTTTCTCGATCGGCTGAACAGAGCAATCTACAAGAACATCGAGCGCACGAACACCGGCAAGCATCTCTCGCTGGCCTTTCTTGACTTTGAGGATGAACGGGTAACGTTATCCGGCCAGCATGAGGATGTTCTGGTTATGCGCGCTGGCGGGGAAGTCGAACGCATAGATACGCTTGATCTGGGTCTTCCGGTTGGTCTGGAGAATGACATCTCGCAGTTCATTGACACGCGTGAAATCGCGTTCGGGAGCGGTGACGTGATCGTGCTGCACACCGACGGCGTGACCGAGGCGGAAGATGAAGACAAGAGACTATTCGGGTTCGAGCGCCTCTGCCAGAGCGTGCAAAGACATCACGGCAGCAGCGCCGAGGACATCAAGACCGGGATCATCGATGATCTGATGGCCCATATCGGTATCCAGAAGATCCACGACGACATCACCCTCGTGATCATAAGGCATACATAGGATGACAGCGCTGTTCGGTACCCCTGACATTGCAATCGGGATGAAGGAGAGTGTCAGTCGCCTGCGGCTGTTCGACGGACCTCTCGACTTGAGTTGGCGCCATTGTGCCACGACCTCGGACTTCATTGCCGATCTGTTCGCGTTGCGCTTTCAGTCGTCCCGCAATGACTACATGGAAGTGCGACATAGCATCGGATATGTAGTCAACGAGCTCATCGAAAATGCGGTCAAGTTTCGCGCACCGGGTGAGATCGTGATCGAGGCGTCGATGGATTCGGAGTGCTTCAAGCTCAAGGTTTCGAATGACGTCGATAATGAGAACGCGTCTGAGTTCCAAAGTCTCCTGGCGGACATCACGGTTGGCGACCCCAAAGACCTGCTGATACAGCGAATTGAAGCGAATGCAGCGAATCCTGACGTGGCGCGCTCCGGACTGGGATTGCTGACGTTGATGAGCGACTATGGCGCACGCCTGGCCTGGATATTCAGCCCCGCCGATGAAAGCGATCGGATTTACCTGGAGACGTATGCCTCCATTCCGATAGCGCAAACGCACAACTAGATGAAACGAAGCCAAGCAATGGAAATCAAGACGGACGACTACCGGGTGTGGATTGAAGGAAGCGATATTTTTTTCGACGGTGCAATGCGGCTTGCCAGTTCAGAGGCGGGCGCGCCTGTCATGGCTTTGGCGAACAGTGTCCTTGCCTCAAACCCTTCAGTTATTACGCTCAATTTGAAGGACCTTCATTTTCTTAACTCTTCCGGCATCAATCTGCTGGCGAAATTTACCATCGAGGTGCGCAAGCATCCCGAGGTTCGTCTCGTCGTACGCGGAACGCCCGACATACCCTGGCAATCGAAATCATTGCCAAATCTCAAGAAGCTGCATCCCGCTCTGGTGCTTTTGATGAACTAACCGGCTCGTCGGAGCGTCATCTTTTCAATCCTCACCTAAAGCGCGTGACCATTAATCGGCCTCATAATCGGGTAACCTTGAAGAAGTTCCTGCATTCAGCTGGCTCGAACAGATGGCAGATGTCATCGAGAGCTTGGGAGAATGCGTCGAACGTTCTGGCTGCCTTCCTTCGCAGCAGCGGCTCGACCCGTTGTTCGCGATTGGCCCTGGGACACCACGAGCACAAACCCCATAGCCCGCCATCTGTGGCCAGCCGGTTCCTGTGTGAGAGACTTTCGAACGGCTGCCAGCATCCTTAAGTCGATTGGTCACCGCTCACGTTATCGGCCAGAGAAGAGCAGTCTTCGCCTTGATGATCGAGGCGCCCGCGGCAACCAGATGCCCTGCCGACCGGCTGCATGGACCGCCCGCTCGGGTGCCAAGGACCCGAGCCTGCAGGCTGCTTTTTAGACCTCGGATAGGTTTTGCCGATATTTTCGGAGCAAAGGAGCAGGAACGTCATCACCGAAATCTGGCACTCACTCCTCGCCAATCTGGCTCTCGTCTCCATCCTGGTCGTCGCCTGGGACCTTGTGGCGGATTATACCGGACGTCTCCCGCGGCTGGTACAGTCGCTGCTTCTCGGCGTGGTCATGTGCGCCGGCTCGATCATCTCCATGGCGACGGCTTTGTCCGTCTCGGGCTTCGTCGTCGACCTGCGGGCCGCATTCATTGGCGCTGCTGCCTTCTTCGGCGGATGGGCGGCAATGTTCGTCGCGACCGCCGCTTCCATCGCCTACCGCGCCTTTCTTGGCGGGCAGGGCGCGAGTGTAGGCATCATGAGCATCCTGATCACGGCCGTCGTCGGGCTGGCTTGGCACCATGTCGTCGCGGTCCGCTCGCGTACCATGCTCGACATACTCGGCCTTGGTGTGACGGTGGCGCTTGCTGGGCTGATCACGCTTGTGGTCATCCCTCAGCAGGTCCTTGCGGGCTTCGTTCTGCAGAGCACGCTTCCGTCCCTGGTGTTCCGGTTCATCGGCACCTTCATCATCGGCGTGCTGCTCGACCGCCAGCAGCGGCGTCGCGATCTCGCAACGTCCAACATGATATACCGCGCCATGGTCCGCGAGCTGCCGGATTGCCTCAACGTGAAGGACGCCGCCGGCCGCTTTGTCGTTGCAAACCCGGCCACCGCCGAAATGATGCGCGCCGCCTCGGCCGAGGACCTGATCGGCAAGACGGATTTCGATTTCTACCCGAAGGATGTGGCCGAGCGTTTCAGGCAAGATGAAAAAGGCGCGTTGAGACGGGGCAGACATCGCGCATTGATCAGCCCGCGCGATTCCCGGACGGCAGCCAGGGCTGGCTCTACACCTTGAAGGCTCCCTTCCGTGACGAGACCGGCAAGATCGTCGGCGTCATCACCTACAATCGCGACATCACCGAGCAGAAGAAAAACGCGCAGCTCAAAGGCACCAACCTCCAGCTCCATCAGCCGCTCGGCGGCAAAGCCGATCATCTCGCGCAGGAGATCGGCATCGGGGTCTTCTCCACGAGCGCGCGCAGGTTCATCATGTCGTCGGTCATCGGTGGTTCCTTCGAATCAGGTTGGTGTCAGCAAACCGACCCTAGCGGAAGAACATCGATGACCACCGCTATGCCGCTCGCTCGCTACGGCGCTGCTGAGGGCGCGCTCGCGAGCGGCTTCGCTACCGCCGAGCTACATCACGTCTGGGGACGCGACCCCGAAACCTCAAGAAGCAAAAGGCCGAATTGCTGAAGCCCGGCCTGGGCGGCCCGGGTCAAATACCTCAAGGGCGAGGAGACGTTGCGTCATGCGTCACTGAAAGATTTTTGGGAGCAATGAGGGTTTGAGCAGCGCGAAGCCTCACGCCTTGCCCAACTCGAGTTGTCTGTCCTAAAAACTCCACACCACCTGCTTCCAGGGCTTGCCGAAGCGCAGAAACTGTGGCGGGACGCGGATCGGCCGTGGCACCGCGCTCTATGTTCTTAACAGCCATCTCTGAAAGCTCGGCTGCCCGTGCCAGTTGCTTTTGAGTCCACCCAAGCATAGTGCGTGCGGTGCGGATTTGTTGAGGTGTAATCACAAGGTCGCCCTTCCAACTGAACAATTTGATGCCCCATCTTGGGGGTGGGAGCGCTGCCACCGGGGGTGTCGAGCGCCTGCTCTCGTCGCCGCTGGTACATCCGCAGTCAGCGACGAGTGCCGGAAGGGCCAGCTCGAGAATGCCGATCCCTAAGGCAAACTAGTGTGAAGTGCGGTCGACATTCATCCTTCAAAGGGAGGAAGTTTGGTGAAGCGAGTCGCCCCGGATCAGGGCTGCCTGCTCCGGCATGTGCACACGACGACATGCGCCACACCTACAAGTGTTAAGGGCTACGTTCCTCGCGTGGCAGCTCGTCCGCGCGTGGCAGCTCGTCCGGGCTTGGATTGTTTATGCGCCGGATTGCCGGTCAAGTTCGTATAGACGCTGATCAGCCAGCCGGCGGCCCCCGCTACGGCCCGGCATGTGCAGTACCTTTGGAAAGAGAAGCCATTTCGTCTGAAATCGTGGGCGCGGAGTGCCCGGCCAGCAGCGGGGTAGGGCTACGAGCCGGGCCCAACCGGCGCGGGCCTGTTAAAGCAGGACACCGGCTAAACAAACTTTATCAGCGATCACGGATGCTTGCGCCATGTGAAAACGGATGATGCGTATCACTCTGAAACGGCAAGCTCGGCATGGATTTTGCTCCGCTGCCAGCGGCGGAGGCGCAAGATGACACTTTCACGCGAACTTTTCGAGGCTGATCTGACTTTCCATTGTCCCAAGTGTGAAACTGCGGCGGTCCGAAAAGGATCGTGGATCAAGAGCGCTAAGGTCTTCATCTGCGAGGCCTGCAACACGCAAACCCGCCTCACATATGGGCTTAAGCTCGCTATCTTTGATGCGCATCTGCATCCTCATTCGCCGGATAGCTTGCCGGCGTCTACAGGGCAGAGCCGGCGGTGAGAGCTGTACCGGGTGTTTCGTGCTGCCACAGTGCTGGACGGTGCCGGCTAGTTCACGCTCGGGATAAAATCAGGCGGTTCGGTTCGCCGGGCGGCAGTCTTCCATGGCCAAGGCAGCCAAATCCGATGCCGAAGATTGGTTAACAGTCCCGGCATGGTCATCACTTGGCACCGGGCGGTATTCCCAAAAGCTCGCCTAAGCGGAGCGGCAGGTGAGGTGACGCATGCAACTCGGCACAGCTGTCTTTCCATCGTTGGAGATATTGGGCGACTGGAATGCCGCTCCGGCCAGGCCAGCGATTGAGTGCGCCAATTGCCTCGACGGATCCTGGAGCCTGCTCGTATTCTGTTAGAATGGTCAAGGACATCGCTTGTGCGAATGGATTGAGCCCTGGAATTTCGATCTGGCTGCGGTGCTCGGCAAACCAAACTGCAGGATCGCGGCTGAGGCCCTGCGTGTCGGCAAGCGCCTCATAGCCTTTGACTATGTTCCGGCGGTATTCGGCAATGGCATCGCCGAAGGCGTTATCGCCGGCGAACGGCGGGTCTTGTTTCCAACCCTTCGCCAGGTGCTCTAGGCCACGCAGCGAGAAGGCCTCCACGATCGCTTCCTCCAACCATTGGCATGGGGGCGCCGGCTTGGCGTCGGCCTGCCAACTGTTTGCAAACACATGACCGACCTCATGCCCGAACTGATAGGCGAGCTTTGACCAGTCGCGTTCGCCGATGTCGACAATGATCCATGCCATGTCGCTGCCGTCCGGATGAAGCCAGATGGCAGGCTGGCCTGAAGTGTGCTCGTCGACGCGAAGCCTCCCCGGCTGACGGTCGGAAAGAAGACGGATGCCGTCAAGGCAGGCATGACGCATGTGATCGAGGACCTGGTCGACAGCGTGGGCGAGCATGTGTCCCCAGTCGCCGGCCAGTTCGATCGGGGCGGTGAGGAGAGAAGCAGACCGATTGTCATGAAGCCCGTTTGCGGCCATGGCGTAGGAGGCCTCCCAAAAAGCGTCTTCAGAGGTGGAGGCTCCTATAGCCAAACTGCCGGCCACCAAGCCAAGCAACCGAACAAAATCTCGCCTTAACACTGTAATTCTCGATATCGGACAAACCGAAACTGGAATAGCATCTAGGATATTCAAGAGGCAGGGGCGAGCTGGCGATCATGGATAGTGTGCACGTGATCAATCTCGATCGCAGCCTGGATCGACTGGCAAAATTTCGCTCAATGAACGCTCATCTGAACAATGTGGAGAGATTTGCCGGTGCGGATGGGCGCGGATTGGATCGCTGTCGGCTTGTCGAGGAAAAAATCGTTTCCGAGGATTTGGAATACACGGCTGGCAGCCTGGGCTGCGCTGTGTCTCACGTCCGGTTGTGGAAAGAGGCAGTGCAACGGGATCAGGCTATCACCATCGCAGAAGACGACGCGATTTTTTCGCGCCATTTTGAAGATGAAATGCGCTCGCTTGTCGGCTCCGTGAAAGCCGATTGGGACTTTATCCTGTGGAGCGCAAGTTTGCGATGCTATGCTTGGCTGGACGCACTTCCAGGAGGAACCGGAGCAAGGCTCGAATTTTTCTCCGGTGATGTGATGAGTAACATCCAAATCTTCCAGGAAGCACATACTGAACCCCGCCTTCTTCGCGCGCGCCATCTTCTGGGCCTCGTTTGTTACTCTGTTTCCCCTCGCGGGGCGCAGTCATTGCTCGACTGGTGCCTGCCGATACGCCCCATGATCGTGGATTTTGCCGGATTTGGCCTTCGATTAAGCAACACGGGAATTGACTGTCTAATGAATGGAGTCATGCCTTCTCTGAAGGCCTATGTCTGCCTTCCACCCCTTGTGATCAGTAACGAACAGCCCGAACAATCGGTGCGCATCAATACGTAAGGTGACCAGGCGACAATCTTCCACAAATTAGCTCATTCTGGTTCGCGATGCGTTTGTCCCGTTCTCTTGACCGAGTGACGGATTGAGGTGGCCTTCTCGATCTTCTAAGCGTCGCCCGATGAAGAAATCGAGGTTATTCTTAAGTCGATGGTTGCCGGGGTCTAGTTGCAGCGCCTTCTGCCCCCACTCTACTGCCCGGTCCATCGCATTCAGGTGCCATGATGCGATAGCCCCGAGATCGTAGAGCCGAAAACCCCAGCAACTCGCGTCATCGAGGTAGCTTCCGGTGCGTCGCGTCTTCTCGAGGCCGTTGCTGCAGGCCCAGAACAGATTGAGCCACTCGGCCTTGCCGTGAAACTCCTCGGCGAGATCAAGCCAGATCTCACGTCGATGCGGCGCTTCCATCCTGGCCTTATCGAGCCAGGCTAATCTTTGCTCCGGTTGCATGCGGGCGATATAACGCATGGCTTCGGCTCGTTCTTCGTGCCATCTGCTTGTCGGCAGGGCAAGGTAGCGTTCGAGCAATTCGATGGCCCGCTCTTGTTGGCCAGCCCACATCAAATCCCGTCCGAGCCAGAAACAGATCTGCGCGTCGTGAGGATCCTCATCGTGCGCAACTTGCATCAGCGGCAGGTAGTTGCTGCGCGTCGGCTTGGATAGATCCTGTACCTCGTACATCACGATGTCGCTGCTGTTCGCCGTGACCTCCTTCTCTCCGGTGAAGACGAGCGCCTCGTGGACCGGTCGTTTGAAGCGATATCCCCATCGGTGGTGAAAATTCTTCGTCGACCACCCTCGAAGCGGCGTCGGGTCCTCGACGCTCGATCTGTATATGGTCTGGCAATAGAGGGCGGAGGTCTCGGGGGTCCAGGCAGCCTCGAGCTTCTGTCGCCACCCGGCTTCAAGGAACCGATCCATGTCCATTGTGCAGCACACGTCGACGTCATCGGGCAGGAGCGCCATGGCGGCATTGCGGGCGTCGTCAAAGCGCCAGGGGCGGATTGCTATCTTATGCACCGTGACGCCAGCAGCGGTCAGCCGTTCCACGGTGTCGTCAGTGCTGCCGGTGTCGGCGACTATCCGATAGTCGGCGTCAATGGCGGAACTGGCCCACCGTTCCGCGTTGGCGGCTTCGTTCAACGCGATGGTATAGACTGCGACTTTCACGACGCTTTCCCACCTGTGCGAAGTTCCCTATGTCACCCGTAGAGTTGCGCGCTTGCGGATGGCCACAAGCCCGCCGAGCAATTGCGCCCGGTCGAGCTCATAGTGGCTATCGAAGAACAGAATTTCGGCGAACTGTCCGGCAAGCGTGCTGACGCCGAGCGGATCGGCCGATCGCGCCATCCCGCACTCCTTGATTTCCCGCAACAAGGTCTTTGTCGGCGTGATCCTGGTGGGGTCTTCTCCAGGCGGCTGCCAATCGAGGTCTTCGATGAAATACCAGCCATCCTCGGCAAGCAGCGGAAAGAACTCGCGAAGTGTCAGTTGTTCGTCGAAGGACGCGTGGCTGCCGTCGTCAATGATCGCGTCGAACGAGGCGCGTTCGAGCTTCGCGGCAACCCGACGAAGACTCTCCACGTTGGACTGGTCGCAGATGAAGGATTTGAATCTCTCGTTGTTCAGCCGCGAAAAATCCGTCAAGTCGATGCCGATCACCTGACAGAAAGGAAAATAGCTCTGCCACAGCGAAACTGAGGGGGTCTCGCTCTGGCCGTCCGCCAGCACGCGACACAGCCCAATCTCCATTAGCCTCCGCAAGGAAAGCCGACGGCTCGACAGCAGGCGATCGTAGATCCTGGCGTAGTAGTGGCGGTTACCGGTATGCCGGTTCTTGTCGGTGTTGAACTTGTCGGCAAGCGTCGTGAAGGCAGGAAAGCCCTCCAGCGGCCTGATTAGCTGCGCGATGAAAGCAGCGCTCTTTTCGTTAGGCCTGGCTTCGTTGCGCGCCGTCCAAAGGTGGACTCCGAAAACGCGATCGTCGTTCAAATAATCTGCCAGTTCCGTGATCGGCCTCTCAAACCTGTCCGTCTCGGTCCAGTCGATCGAGTTGAAGAACATCGGGCTGAATAGCTGGCCGTGCAACTCGGAGCCCGCATCCGAGGCGATATAGTCGGACAGCAGCTTTGGTCCGATGTCACCGAATTCCTTGCCCGCTACCGCGTGGAAGCGCTCGATAGACATTTCATAAAGCGCCCTGAGGTGTCGGCTGTAGGGCTTGGCGTAGATAACGTTGCCACACACAAAATGACCCTTGTGCGATCCACGCCATTGCAGATTGAAGAAATGATCCCCGCTGAACGGAAACGGCCGCAGCATGACGATGTCGGAATCCATCCATAGCCCGCCATGCTCGTAAAGCACGGCATAGCGAAAGATGTCGCTGAAGTATCTGATCTCGGAACTGGCGACGATTCGCTCGAACATGGTACGTGGCATGACATCGTCGGCAGCGCTCACCGCAATGCCGTGCGGCAGCAGGAATTCCAATCTCTTCGGAGAATAACTCCACACGCGCACCGGGTGCCCGGCCGCCATCATCGAGGTGGTGGCGGCGATCAGAGTGCTGTGGTCGACCTTGTCGGAAAGCACCTCGTAGAAGCAGTGGATCTGCGGCAGGGCGGCGCCATCGTTGAGGAACGGTAGGATGCGCCGATCGAAATTCCGCGATTGTCGGCACCGTTCCGCCGGCGAGTCGACCGCTTCCAGGAATGGGGCGAACTTGCGGAAGAACTCCTCCGCTGTCCGGCCCGAACGGGAGGCGAAAGACCTCGGCTCGGCAGGTGCGTCGCCGCCATAGCCTCGGCTGCTGCTACCAAATCTGATCCAGTCGGCATCTTCTGCGCCATGCGGGGTGAGAGGAAGCGTCGGCTTGTCGCCGGCGTCGGCAACGGTCAGCCCCGAAGGCAGGCCTGCAGCATCGTCGAGGAACTCGGCGACCTCGTCAGCCTGCACGGTCGCAATCCACGAGTCGGCATCGCCCACGCCATAAGAGATCATCAGCCGCTTGGCGTCGGGATGCCAGGCTAGCCCGGCAGCGAGCTCCAATCCCTTGTCATGGAAATAGAAGGGCCGGGAGAGTTTAGTCAGCCGGTGGGCATCGTCGAACCAGACGAAGCGGTGCTGGTGGTGACGCCGGTTCTCGTTTGGCCTGACACCCGCCTCGTGTATCAGCGCCAGCCAGCCGCCGTCGAACCAAATTCCCTGCGAAGCGCCGCTGAACTGTGCCGCCGCGATCATCGGTTCATGCTCCGAAACCGTCCGGCCGTTCTCGTCCAGTATCTTAGTGGGGTCGTATCGATAGACAAAACGTAGTCGATCGCCGCCGTCGGAAGTGCGCTCGATGAGCGGCATCCAGTTCTTCTCGTGCCGCCGTTGTCCGGCGGGGCGGATGACGCGCCAATCAGTGAGGATACTCGATCCGAGGTCACCGGCCTCGATTCTTGCCAGCACCTGCTCGCACCATCCTTCCGGCGTAAGCTGGCGCACGCAGGCAAGTCCCCAAAGCTTGTCCCGCCAGGCGAGCAGCCGCATGTCCTCAAAGCCGAGCGCCAGATGGTAGGCGGGCTCGGGCAGATCGGTCGGCGGCAACACTTCGCTCGCGCCCGTCATCGCGAGATCGCTGTCTAGGCGTAGCAGGAAGTTGCGCGTGGTGATCGGCGCGCCGCCGGGTGTAGCATATTGGCCGGCATTGGTCAGCGTGGGGTTGACGGTTGGCTGCAGCACCAGGATTCCGTCCTCCAGGCGCGCCACCGACGGGCTGGTCGCCACGTAACCCTTTGGCGCCGCAAATTCTATCCGCTGTGCCTTGAAGGACGGCATAATGGCGTTGGCTGGGCGCATGTAAAAATACAGATTGGATCGCGCCAGATCCCTGGGGGCGTCGCCGATTTCCCGATTGAGAGCAAGCCAATTGCAAGCTGCGAAACCACGGTCCTTACGTGCCGGATCGCGGGCATAGTTCGCGGCAATCGAATATTCCTCTCGCAGTCCTGCGGTGTAGACAAAGTCCTCAATGAACAGGATGTCCTGCTCGGGTCGCTTGGTTGGCAGGCCGGCTTCCGAAAACAGCACGCTCGCATCGTTCATGCCCTTCTCGCGATAATGGTGGGCAAGATCGTAGAGCGGCTCGGCGCGCTGCGGGCGAGCGTTGAACGCAGCCAAGGCCTGGTGGATGAAACCGGCATCGTCGCCCATTTTTTTTAGGCACCGAGCCTCCTGAAGACGGGCGTTCCATGCCTCTTCGTCCCAGCCCCCCATCGCGGCGCGTTTAGCATACGCCACCGCGGCCTCCGCTGTCCGCCCGGCGTCACGGTAGGATTGCGCCAGGTAGAACCAGTAGCGATGGTTTTCCGGATCCTCGTCCAGAGCTGCCAATAGGAGCTTTATGTCACGCTCGAACTTGTCGACACGGTTCGAACCTGTGGCATGGTCCTTGTACCAGACACGCCCGAGTTCCTCGACGCCGCCGGGCACGTCGACATACTCGTGGGTCACGCCGTGGTAGCGCGCTCCAGATGTGCGGCTCACCAGACGCGTGTTCCAGTAGGCAAGGCCGGACTCCGACCTTTGCAGGACCCGATAGCCCGGCGCATCGAGCCGTTCTCGAAACCGGTGATCCTCAACGACGAGCTCCATGTCGGCGTCGTCGAAAAGCAAGTAGTCGTAGTCGAAGCTTGAGGCGTAGGCATGCTCGAGGGCCGCGTTACGCGCCTGCTCGAAATTGTGAAACGGGAACTCATGCAACTCGCCGGGTATATTGCGGGCGTCAAAGAACGTTCGGATGAAATTCTGCGTCCCATCGGTCGAGCCGGTGTCGCCAATCACCCAGCAGTCAATGTGATCGGCGACCGCGCCGAGACAGCGCCCAAGATTGGCCATCTCGTTCTTGACGATCATATTCAGGCAGAGGCGCTTTGCGGTATTCATTCGCCGGCTGCGATCTCCACAGAACGTTGTGCGATGGTTTGGTAACTGTCTCGAGGTGCCATATGAGACAGCGCTTCATATCGGTGCGCAACCATCCCCATGTTTGCGAAAGGGCAAGAGCTGCTGCTTCGGTCGTTCGAATGATTTCCCGACAACACTGCAGCGATTTTTCCCGAACACCTCGCTGCTTGGCACCTTGAGACAGGGTGCGACGGCATCGCTTCTTGGAAAAGGCCATTTCCGGGCGAGCCACTCGATACGGCCGACCAGCTGTCGCGGGTCATGTTTGGACCCTGCGCATTTTTTTCTCCACGAAGGGGCTCAGTCAAAGGTCGGATTTCCCGCGACATTTGGGCCTGGCGCTTCATGGCTGGGCTGACCGGGCGGCTGTTGCTGCTCTCGCGCAATTCATAATTTATTAACCAAGGTATTTACAAGTTTATAATTTTCGAATCTACTAATGTTCAAGTGAGAGGGTAATCGCGGCCGAGCGGCTATGCCGTCGGTCCCGAACATCTGCGAAGCTTGGAAACCGGGAGTTAAAGCTGCTTTGCTGCGTGAGGGTGCAGCATCGTGGTTGATCAAGGCGTTGTCATTCCTTGGCGTCTCCCAATTAAGTATCCCCTCGCAAGCGGATCGGTTCCCTCACTATTCGTAGTCGAAAGATTGCGACGCGCGTGATGGAGTCCGCAGTGGTTCGAGTGATACCCTCCGCCAAATGGGGCTGGTCCGATGCGGTTGCTCGCGTCGACGTTCTCACGATTAATTCAACCGTCGGTGCTCTCACCTGCCTACGACTAGCGGCCGAGCGCTCGTCCGCCGGCGCGTTGCGGGCAGCGAAACCATTTCCCGGACTTGAACGATTTTTGAGATCCGCGAGCTCGAGCCATCAGGCTCGATCGGGGGCGTTCGCCATCGACTGAAACAGCAAAGCACGAAACAGGAAGCGGCGGCTTAGCCGCGGCCGATGAGGAGGATGTCATGAGCTACACAGCAGGTTTTGCGGCAACGGAAGTGAGCATTCGCGGCGTGCTGCCCATCGGCGACACCACCGAAAATGTGACCTATTTCATTCTGGACACGGCCAAGAACACGATCGTCGGCCAGGTGATCCTTCCCAAGGCCGTCAAGCAAAGCCTCGCTGTATCCCTCACAGTCAAGGTCCCCAGCACCGCTCGCTCATTTGCGATCGGCACGTTTGATGAGGGTGGGAATTTCCAAGTCGCCAGCTCCCTGCGCGTCGAACATCCGGCCGCTTATCGGCCGGACAGCGCCGTCGGACCGTCTGGACGCTGATCGCGGGCCGAACTCTTTGGCCTAAACGCTCGCCTGCCGGATCGGTGGACAGCTCCCCCCTGAATTGAATTCGAAGCCAACAGGAGCCAGTTATGGCCCGCGCATCTGAAATTCTGTTTGTGGATCCTTCAGTTTCTGATGTCGAGACCGTCCTTAGCAATTTGAGGCCCGAGGTGAGGGCGATCATGCTTGACGGCTTTCGGCCGGCTGCCCACCAAATCGCCGCCGCTCTCGCCGGGCACCGAAACCTCAACGCAGTACATATCATCGCGCATGGCGCGCCTGGGCGAGTGAATTTCACCTCAGGGGAATGGTCGGTCGTAACTTTGAATGACGCGACTGACAATTTCGCCGACATCGGCAGGGCGCTTGCCGCGGATGGCGCTTTGCGCCTTTGGAGCTGCAACACAGCCTCGGGGGGTGCGGGCGAAGCTTTCATCGCAGCCTTGGAAGCAGCCGTCGGCTCTGACGTTTGCGCCTCGGTATCGCTGGTAGGCGCAGCCTCCCTTGGAGGATCTTGGGAGCTTTCAGTTCACGGGGAATCCTTTGGGCCGTTGCCGCCGATAACGGCGACCGGGATTGCCGATTATATGGCAGTGCTCGCCTCTGGCGATCTCACGCTAACCGGCACCATCGACGCCGGCAGCAGCAAAAGTATCAACACTTTCTATCTAATCGACACAACGACAAGCCCAGCCACAGTCGTTGGAAGTTTCGTCCTTCCTTCTTCGGCAAACGGTGTAGCTACGAACTTTGCCATAACGATAACGGTGCCTGATACTACTCATACTTATGCCATCTATAGCAGTGGGTTCAATCTATATGGTACGCTTTCACCTGCTGGTGCGGATACTTACTCTTTTACGACCGATGCAGGAAACAACGGCGACAATGGTGATACGTTCAACGGCGGGCTTCTGACCATCACAGGCCAGGGCCAAGTCGGCCCCACTGGTCCAGCCGGCGCGACCGGCGCGACCGGCGCAACCGGAGCCACAGGCGCAACCGGCGCGACAGGTGCCACCGGATCGAGCGGCGCGACGGGTGATACGGGTTCCACTGGAGCGACGGGCTCGACCGGCGCGACAGGCGCTACGGGCTCGACAGGCGCCACTGGAGCCACGGGCGCGACGGGTGATACCGGCGCAACTGGAGCAACCGGCTCCACCGGCGCAACGGGTTCGACCGGAGCAACCGGCGCCACGGGTGCAACGGGTGATACCGGCGCCACTGGTGCGACCGGCGCAACTGGAGCAACCGGCGCAACCGGAGCCACGGGCGCGACGGGTGATACCGGTGCAACTGGAGCAACAGGCTCGACTGG
>NZ_JARTVT010000028.1:0-42783 GCF_029625685.1 Mesorhizobium sp. WSM4976 | reverse complement strand
ACCGGCGCTACTGGAGCAACCGGCTCGACTGGTGCAACGGGTGCGACCGGAGCAACTGGAGCGACTGGCTCGACCGGTGCAACGGGCGCGACCGGAGCAACTGGAGCGACTGGCTCGACCGGTGCCACTGGAGCAACCGGCTCGACAGGTGCCACAGGCTCGACCGGGGCGACCGGCGCCACAGGTGCGACGGGCGATACCGGCGCTACTGGAGCGACTGGCTCGACCGGAGCGACCGGCGCCACAGGTGCGACTGGCTCGACCGGAGCGACTGGTGCTACGGGCTCGACCGGTGCCACTGGAGCAACCGGCTCGACAGGTGCCACAGGCTCGACCGGGGCGACCGGCGCTACAGGTGCGACGGGCGATACCGGCGCTACTGGAGCGACTGGCTCGACCGGAGCGACTGGTGCTACGGGCTCGACCGGTGCCACTGGAGCAACAGGTGCGACGGGTGACACCGGAGCAACAGGCTCGACTGGCGCAACGGGCTCGACTGGCGCCACCGGAGCAACTGGAGCGACCGGTGCGACCGGAGCAACCGGCGCCACGGGTGCGACGGGTGATACCGGCGCCACTGGAGCAACCGGCGCAACCGGAGCCACGGGCGCGACGGGTGATACCGGTGCAACTGGAGCAACAGGCTCGACTGGTGCAACGGGTTCGACCGGAGCAACTGGCGCCACGGGCGCGACGGGTGATACCGGCGCTACTGGAGCAACGGGCGCCACGGGTGACACCGGCGCCACTGGAGCGACTGGAGCAACCGGTGCGACAGGTGCCACGGGTTCAACCGGTGCAACCGGAGCCACGGGCGCGACCGGATCGACGGGTAGCGGGGGTCCGACGGGGGCCACCGGACCGACAGGCCCAGGCGGCGAAACGGGGCACCAAGGTCCGCAGGGCAACAACGGGCACGGCAATGGCCAACAAGACGCGCCAGGCAACTCCGGCGACCACAACAACGCCGATAACAGCCCGCACCAAGGGCAGGGCAACTCTGCCGGTGGCCAAGGCAATGGAAATGGCGGGCCTCACGCAACCTTGACGGCAAGCACGCTGGGGCTGACGGACTCCAAGCAGTTCTTGCAGTCCGGCTCGTCCGGCGGAGGCAACCCCGCCTCGTTCGGAAAGCTCGTCAGCCAGGCGGCCGCTTCTGCAACGACGGACCTCTTGAACGTTCTCAATTCGATCAAGGGCTTCGGTGAGAACCAGGGTAAGCCGTCGGGCGCCACGTCCGACTTGACCTCCGACAAGACCAAGCAAGGTGTCGGACACGTCCAGACCGACGATACGCTCAAGAATGCGCTTAAGAACATTCTGAAGCCGCATGACTGAGTAGACATGGCGGGCTGGTACCGGCCCGCTTGAAGACTAGGAACGGGCGCGGGTTTTGCATGAATGCAAGGTCTGCGCCCGCCCGCATGACGGAAGAAGGGCAGATGGCTGTTGTATCCGTGAACATCGAAGGCCAGCAGCTCCTGATCCAGGCTGACACGGAGTCTGGTCCGCAGGCCACGACTGGGCCAGAAAGCGAAGCAGTCCGGAGCCCCGGCGGCCCCGGGGTTGTTGACCAGATTGCCCCCCGCCTCAAGGCGATGTTGCGGGTTGCCCGCTACCATGGGATCGAGCTAGACCCCAACGAATTCAGGGCAGCGAAATCCAAGCCGATCCCGGAAGCTGCCGATCTTTCGCAATGGGCGCAGAATGGCGGCATGTGGGCGCGCGCCGTCCGCATCCGCTGGTCGCACCTCCTGCGCTTCGAGCAGTCGGGACCGGTCGTCCTGCTGTTCAGCGACGGCGGCGCAGGCATCCTCATGGGGGCTAGCGCAGAGCGCAATGTCGTTCTCCTCAAGAGCGTCAATGCGCCTGACGACGCGGAGGGCGTACCGATCGACGAGTTGCGGTTGTTGCGGGTTTGGTCGGGCGAGGCCGTTCTGTTGCGTCCGACGCGATCCTACATCCCAGCGGACGCGCCCTTCACCTTCTCGTGGCTTGTCGATCTCGTGCGGTTGGAAAGCCGGCCGCTGCGAGACATCGGCATCGCTTCCTTCACGCTCAGCATCCTGACCATTCTGCCTCCCCTGATCGTCATGACGGTGGTCAACAAGGTGCTGCAGTTCAACAGTACCTCGACCCTGGCGCTGCTGACCGCTATCATCGCTGTCGTTTTCATCTACGAGACGCTGCTCGGACATGCGCGTCGACTGATCATCAACGTCGTCGGGGCCCGGCTGGACACCAAGTTGCATCTGCATGTCTTCAGCCGGCTCCTGCGTCTGCCGCTGGACTATTTCGAGCGCCATCCGGCCGGTGAAACCATGTACCGTCTCGCGCAGGTCTACCGCATCCGCGAATTCCTCACTGGAAAGCTGCTCAGCACCTTCCTCGACCTGATCACGCTGTGCGTGCTCATACCGGTGATGTTCTACATAAACTTCACGCTCGCCTGGATGGTGCTTTTCTGCGCCGCAGTGATCACGGCGATAATCTTTGCCTTCCTTGCGCCGCTGCGCCGACGCTACCAGCAAGTCGTCGACGCCGAGACTTGGAAGGCGGCGGCTCTCGGCGAGACAGTCGTCGGCATTAAGACCGTCAAGGCGCTCGGTCTCGAACCGCAACGCAAGACGTTGTGGGACGAGCGGGTGGCGGACGCGGGCAAGGCCAGGCTCGCCTTCGGACAATTGGCGAACTGGCCGCAGACTCTCGTCACGCCGATAGAGCGTGTCATGGTGCTCGGCACGATGCTGATCGGCGCCTATCTCGCGATGAACGACCAGACGGGCTATATGGTCGGCAGCCTGTTCGCCTTCATGATGATCGCTCAACGCGTCGCGCAACCATTGGTCGGCCTTGCTCGGCTGGTCGAGGACTACGAAGAAGTGGGGGCCGCAATCGGCGAAGCCGCGTCGGTTCTCAACCGCCCGCTGGAAAGTGCGTCCAATTCCGCCGGCCTGCGGCCGAAGCTTGCCGGGAACATCAGTTTCGACGACCTGACCTTCAGCTACATGGGCACAAAGACCCCGGCGCTCGACCACGTCACCTTCGACATCCCAGCGGGTACGATGTTCGGCATCGTCGGACGCAGCGGGTCGGGCAAGTCGACGATCGCGCGGCTGCTGCAGGGTATCAATCGTGACTACAGCGGGTTCCTGAAGCTTGACGGGGTGGACCTGAAGGAGATCAACCTTCGCCATCTTCGCCAGGGTTTGGGTGTTGTCCTGCAGGACAATTTCCTTTTCCGCGGCTCGATCCGCGACAACATCATTGCCGGGCGGCCCGGCTTGACGCTGTCAGACGCCATGCGAGCCGCTCACCTTGCTGGCGCCGCCGAGTTCATCGAACGCATGCCAAATGGCTACGACACCTACATCGAGGAAGGATCGCCGAATCTTTCAGGCGGCCAAAGGCAGCGTTTGGCTATCGCGCGCGCGCTGATCCACAATCCGAGCATCCTGATCCTCGACGAAGCGACCAGCGCGCTCGACCCCGAAAGCGAGGCGGTGGTTAGTGCCAACCTCATGCGCATTGCCAGTGGCCGCACGATGGTCATTGTATCGCACCGGCTTGCCTCACTCACCGAATGCGATCAGATCCTCGTCATGGATCAGGGCAAGGTGCTCGACGTGGCTCCCCATTCGGTGCTGCTCGAACGATGCGGTCTTTACCGTCAGCTATGGTTCCAGCAGAACCGGCACCTCGGTGCGCGACATGGCCATCTGGCCGCTGTGCCGCCGGGCGTGGCTTGAGGCGGGGTCGGCCATGAGCAGCATAACTGTCTCAGCCCCTCCCGCTCGCCGGCGTGGCGT
Organism: Mesorhizobium sp. WSM4976; assembly: GCF_029625685.1. NCBI lineage: Bacteria > Pseudomonadati > Pseudomonadota > Alphaproteobacteria > Hyphomicrobiales > Phyllobacteriaceae > Mesorhizobium > Mesorhizobium sp. WSM4976. The sequence continues at coordinate 38,974 of NZ_JARTVT010000028.1, read as the reverse complement.
AGAAGCGAGCGATCCGACCGCCCCCATCATCCTCGAATTTCAGTGGCCATCGACGGCGGTCGCCAACGCCCCCATTCCACGGGTCGCGCGCAGCATCGTTTGGATCATCTTCAGTCTGGTCGTCGCGTTGATAACGCTTTCGGCACTGATCCCGGTCGATCAGGTCGTCACGACACGGGGCCTCGTGGTCTCGCAGTCACCCAACATCATCGTTCAACCGCTGGAGACCGCGATCGTCCGTTCGATCGAGGTGCGAGAGGGGCAACAGATCAAGGCCGGGCAGGTGCTGGCAAGGCTCGACGCCACTTTTGCCTCGGCCGATCTCACGGCCCTCGCCACCCAGGTCACGACGCTTGAAGCGGAAGTAGCCCGTCTGAAGGCCGAGGCGGATGGAAAGCCTTTCACCTATGACGGATTGGACCCAAGCTGGACGTTACAAGCCTCGATCTTCGATCGTCGCAAGGCCGTCTACGACGCGAAACTGGAAAGCTTCGATAGGCAGAGCGACGAGCTCAGCTCGATCATCTTGCGCTCGCAGTCGGATGCGGAGGGCTACCGGCAGCGTTTGGCGGTCGCGGGGTCGATCGAGGAGATGCGCAAGCAGCTCGAGGTCCGACAGGTCGGCAGCCGCCTCAACACACTTCTTGCCGAGGACAATTCAGCCGAGATGTCGCGCTCGCTCAGCAATGCCGAGCAGACGACGGAAGCTGCCAAGCGTCAGAAGGCCGCCGTTGCCGCGGAGCGTGACGGCTACATCGAGAGCTGGCGTGCCGAGGTCTCGCAAAGCCTTTCGGATGCCAACTCGCGCATGTCCGATGCACGTGAATTGCTCAACAAAGCGAGGCTGCGCAAGCAACTGGTTGAGCTGAGGAGCCCAGCCGACGCCACCGTGCAGTCGGTCGCCAAGGTCTCGGTAGGTTCGGTGCTGCAGTCGGGAGACAGGCTGATCACGCTCGTTCCTGCCGATGCGGTGCTCGAAATCGAGACGAACATAATTGGTCGCAGCAGCGGTTTCGTCCACGTGGGTGATCCCGTGGCCATCAAGTTCGACACTTTCCCATATTCGCAATATGGCTTGGCGCATGGCACAGTTCGCACGGTCAGCCCGGACTCGTTCTCGGCCCGGGAACAGGCACGCGACCCCAACAGCTCGCTGGCCATGCTGCCCTCCGACGCCGACCTGTTTTACCGCACGCAGATTTCCATCGACGACGTCGCGCTGCATGGCGTGCCCGCTGACTTCGCTATCAGTCCGGGCATGCCTGTAACTGCCGACGTCAAGGTCGGTCGCCGTACAGTGCTCAGATATCTGCTCGGCGCCATGCTGCCGATCGGACAGGAAGCGATGCGGGAGCCATAGCATGGCTATGCTCGACCGCCTGATTGGACGCATCCACCCCGCTCTCGCGCTTCGCCGGGCGATTCAGCTTTCCGACAGCGGCAAGCCTGGCGAGGCCTTTACGCTGATGGCCGTGGCGGCACGCGCGGGGATTTTGGAAGCGCAATATCGGATCGGCCGCTGCTACCTGGAAGGCACCGGCGTGCCGCCCAGCCACGCGGAGGGCGCGCGTTGGTTGCGACGCGCAGCCGATCGCGGCAGTCCCGATGCGCAAGCCCTTCTTGCTGCGCTCTGCGTAGCCGGGCTTGCCGACCGGGAAGTCGACGGTGGTTCGGAAGCCTTGTTCGAGCGAAATTCTTCGAGGAAGCCAGACTTCGCGGCAGCGCTCGACCTGGCGCGGAAAGCCGCCGAGGCAGGCTCCGCAACAGGACAGGCCCTGCTGGGCTATATCCTGAGCAAAGGTCCCAAAACGATGCGCGATCTTGATGCGGCGCACGGCTGGTACGAGAAGTCTGCGGCCGTCGGCTGCGCGGAAGGATGCCTTGGCCTTGCCCTTTCCCTGATGCGGATGGGACAGCCTGAGCAAAGCACCAGAGTTGCCGCAGAGGTCCGTCGCGCAGCGGACGCCGGGCTGCCAACGGCGATCTATTTACTTGCCATCCTCACCGAGCATGGCATGGGAACGCCTGTCGATCTGAATGCGGCTCAAAGGCTCTACCGACAGGCCGCCGAGAACGGCCTCACATCTGCCCAATTCCGGCTGGGCCTGGCGCTGATCGAGGGTAGCCTGGTGGATCGGGACGCCGTCGCTGGCGAAGCCTGGGTGCGTCGCGCCGCGCTGGCGGGAAATGTAGATGCCGCGTATCGCCTCGGCGAACTGTATGCGAGCAGTCCCCAGCGGGACTATGCAGAGGCCGCGACATGGTACCGGCGGGCCGCGGATCAGGGCCACCAGACCGCCGCCCGTACATTGGCTTCCCTCTATCTCTCGGGCAACGGCGTGGCTCAGGATGCCGAGGAAGGAACGCGCTTGCTGCGTGCGGCGGCAGCCAGTGGCCACCGAGAATCCCAAGTCGATCTTGCAAACCTCGTTCTCGAGGGCTCAGGCGAGCCAGATGACGGCATCAGCGTTGCCACATGGTTTGGAGCAACCGCGTCCTCGGGCGATCTGGTTGCGGCGTTCAATCTCGGCCTTTGCTTTGCCGAAGGCGTTGGTGTGAGCAAGGATCAAGAGCGCGCGGCGCATTGGATGGAGCGCGCGGCGAAAGGCGTGGCCGAGGCGCAATACATGTATGCCCGTCTGCTTCAGGAAGGGAGAGGCATAGCTGCCGACCCGAGGCGGGCCCGGGTCTTTTTTGAACAGGCGGCCAAGGCAGGCATCGTGGACGCGCAGGTGGCTCTTGGCGAAATGCTCTACAATGGCCGCGGTGGCGAACGCTCTGTTGTTGCGGCAGCCCATCTTTTCAAGCAAGCCGCAGCTGCTGGACATGCCGGAGCGATGTTCGCGATCGGCGCTTTGTATGAGAGCGGACAAGGCCTGTCGATTAATACCAAAGCGGCGCAGCAATGGTTTGCAGCGGCCGCCGAAAGAGGGCACGGGCATGCGCAGCTGATGCTTGGCCGCTATCTCTCCAGGGGCACTGCCGGCGACCAAGACTTGGCTGCTGCCCGCATTTGGCTTGAGCGGGCAGGTGCGCGCGACGTCGAGGACGCCGCTGGCGAGCCTGCCGAGACTTAGATTATCGGACATTCAGGTTGAATCGCGAAGGATCCCGCTGATGAAGGGTTTGTGATTCACTTACTTATGGAGGTGATTTGCCATGCCCAAGCCTTATTCGCTCGATTTGTGTGAACGCGTTGTGCGGTTTGTCGAGGGGGCCATTCGCGGCGTGCGGCGGCGGCACATTTTGGGGTGTCGATTTCGTTTTGGTGATCCTGATGAGGAACTAGCGAAAGACCGAGAGCCTGGCGTCCAAAGCCAGCGGTGGCCGCCGCCATTCCAAGCTCGACCCGCATAGTGCGGTTCCCGCTTGCTTGTAATGGCCGACATCACCATGCCGGAGCTTGCCACCGAGTTGGTTACTGCCACAGGCGTCCAGATGCCGCCGCCTCGATGACGCCCCAACAAATGTGATCGGCGGAGGCGACTGAAGTCGCAAATCCTAGGGGATTCAGTCGGTTTGCTGACATCCATTCCAGCACGCCGGGATCGGCCAGCCTCATCACTATTCGGGCGAGCAGCGTTGTTTCTATTGAAACAGACCAACCGCAACCGAGGCAATTGCAGAGCCAAGTATGTGGCAGGACATATTGGGTTATGAGCCGTCGCGGAATTTAGCAATTGCTAGAAGCACAACTATCAGAAGCAACGCACAACCGGCAGCGAAACCAAAATCTGCCAAGCTCCAAGACCCAGACGAGATGGCTGGCATAGTGATGTCGTTCATCAAGACGACATTACCACGATTTACTCCCTGTTACGAGAGCGAGCGCTCCGTACCGTCCGTAGCATCAAAGGAAAGCCTCACCGTCGCCACGGTGCTGGCGGCCGCCTCGGCTTGGCAAATCCCCAGCCGGCATTCTTGCCGCAGCCTCCATGCTCGCAGACATGCCAAATGCCAACAGTCATGTGCGCAAGCTGCTCGCCAAAGGTCGATAGAGGCCCGCCATTGTGCAAAGCCAGCGGAGCGCTGCCGCATGACCAAGCGAAAGATGGTTCGCCCCGACCAGGTCGACCTCTTCGCATGGGCCGCCGCTCGGCCGACGGAATTGCTATTCCTGGCATCGCAAAGCGGATGTGGCGGGAGCGGCACATGCAGCAGCCGAACAACCCGCCGCACATCGTGCCGCTGCGGAGGCGCGCATGATAGCGTATCGCAGCGCCGCCGTCTGGATCGAGACCGCGCTTGGCTGCTTCGCGGCGGCTGCGGAGCGCATGCCTGAGGCTGCATTCCTCGCAACACTAAGCAGCACACAACACGCCGCGGACGCCGGTCGGCGATGTTGTAGCAAGCGTGCTCGAGCGCGAATGGTGACGCAGGTTTCCCTGCGGGCGACGAATGAGCGCCGCGTTACATGTTGCTGCAGGGACGGATCGGCGGCTTCGGCTTGAACGGAAGTGACTGGCGCCTGAGAGGAACGTCAGCGAGAGACGTTCGGTTGACGGCAGCGGTGGTCGACTGAGCGGCTGCGGCACGCCTCGCGAGCAGCGCCGCCGACATTTTCGCGAGCTTCGATTTTATATCCAAAGGACGGAACTCCTCCCAAGAGACATCCAGCCTCTCGCCTCTACCACAGCCACCGAGGCGCCCGCATTAACCTTTGACGCGTGGGAAGGGATTTATCGATTAACCCGACCATCAGACCCGGACCAACCGTCAGCGCCAACTCGTCAATGCGCGCTTGTCTGCGGCCCAACCTTCAGCAGTCGCCGGTTGGTCTCGGCGATGCGGCGCTGCCTTGCTCCGATCTGCGAAGCCGACCGCAAGGCCGCAATCATCGTCAAGCATCGCTTTGGCGTTCCTAAGGGAAGACTCCGAGCGTACAACACGCTGCCGAACTCTTGCCTGTTCCATGTGCAGCAGTTCCATTGGTGCGCTTCCTTTCGAGTTGTAGCCCCCTCACTTTCGAAAGCGTCGCGGTTTGGATCGGTTCCGACAGGCTCGCAACACGCTGTCACATGGTGTCACGGAGGGTCGGCTGACGCCGTCAAAGCCCCAGCGTCTGCCCCACGTCCAGGTGCAAGAAAGCCGCCGATGAATTGCTGCGAATGGCGTCTTCGAAGGCCTCTGTGGCGTTGTCGTGAGTGACGTCGACCAAAACGGCGGCGGCTCGCTCGACTTCGTCGGCCGCGCGTTCAACGCGATCAAGACGCTTCGCCAATCGATCATGGAGCATTTCCAGCCGTGCGGCCCGGTGCAGATCGGATCGCTCTTCGCGGTGGTCGAAATCAAGTGGCGCAAACATCATCGTGGTCATAATTCCGGCTCCTCAATGCGCGGTCGGCGAGATCTTCAGCAGCCGGCGCTTCGCTGCCTTCGCTCTGGCCTGGCCGGCTCTAATGCGGCAGCAAAGTGCAAGGCTGACGGCGAGACCATGGTCCTCGTCGAGCAGCGCCGTGGCCTGCTTCAACGAGCGCTCGGCTCGCTTTGCGCGTTGCCTTGCGACCCCCATTTCAAGGACCGTGAGTTCAATCATCGTTCGGCATACTTGCGGTTTGCCGTCCCTTCGAGAAATCAATCAGCGCCGGGAACTTTTGTTCCCGCGACGTTACATCCCTTACCAGGCGCCAAATTGATCGCTCAACTGAGGCGAGCACGCGGTGGACCGAGTCAGGACAGGGCAGTCGGGCTGTTAGTCATCGGCTCGCCCTTCGCCGGCCGGCCGCTTGAGCCTCAGCCTCGCTGCAGAACAAGCGCTCGCCCCTCAGCAGATTAATCCACGTCGCGCTACCCAGTAATGATGGGGCGTCCGAATTAGTTAGCCTTGGATGGTGCCTATCGCATACCCATGACTCTGGCGCGGCAGTCGCTCCGTCAAGCTCTTGCTAATGGAACATCGTATCCCAAGGTAAGTTGACCAAGCAGGCGGTGCGCGGACAGGCTGTTTATATCCGAGCGCCGCGTCGGGTGGGATTCATCGCAACCAGGCCCACACTGGAAATGCGATTTCCGCAGGTAGGCCCGATAAAGAGCCCGTCTGTCACCCATGTCAGGCGGGCTCTTTCACAATGCTGAATGGACGACCATCGAATAGGACCCTTATGACAAGGGGTTATCGAAGATCATTGCTTACCGCCGAGTTTGAAACCATTCCCCCCCGGAATAGGTGTCGGCGGCCAAGCCCGGCCCGCATAATCCTGTGTAACCTCGATTTGCGAGCCGGGCTTTGCGCCAAACCAATTCGTCATTTGGCAAAATCCTTGGGCGGCTCTTCTGCAATGCTGAATTCGTGGACGGTGCCTTCCCGTTCGTCGACGACCCGAAACCAGTGCTCTTACAAGGCCTTGGTAGAGATCGCCTTTCCGGTCAGGATCGCTGCGGCGCTGAGCGCATCATGTGCCTCTGCAGATGTCGTAGCGGAAGGGCTTGCCCCCTTGTCCTTGATCCGGGCGGCCGGCTAGCAGCGGGGTAGGCCGCAGGCCGGGCCTGACCGGTGGCGCACGACTAGATATTCACACGCGCTGGCCGATAGCGATCATATGGGGAATTTCCTAAAATCATCGCCATCCGAACGAAAGGAGGTCCCGAGTTGAAGGATCATCAACTCGCGGGGCCCGAGCTGGATGCCCTGGTCTGAGCGGCCCGACAGTTCCGCGCTCTGTTGGGGTGCGTTGGTCGAACCGCCGGGCCTAACCGACTCGGGGTGGGGAGTCGGTCGACGCACACGTTACATTAGCGAGGCTGCATGAATATCACGGTTGGTTACATTCCACCGGTTTTGCTGAAGCGCGCCACGCTTTCTCTCCCGGCGGCGCCAATTTCTGTTGTCGGCCTCGCGACTACCGGCCTCTTCGTCGCGCATCAATGATGGGCTCCCGTCAACTGCAAAGACAATTCCCGCGCCCTCCAAGGCCCGACGCATGGCGGCGACAGCACCGGGCCTCGGTTTCCTGACCCCGTTTTCAAGTTCGCTGATAGTCATTTCGCCAACATTGGCCTTGGCAGCGAGTCGCACTCGAGACCAATTCAACAGAGCTCTGGCGGCTCTTGCTTGTTCTGCGGTGAGTAAGTGCCGGCTGTCCATAGGCATACAATGCCGGAGCGACATATAGGTTCGCAAGCATCGGCTAATATGTTCTCGCGCTTGCCGCTAAGCCGCGACTTATGCGAATATTTGCGGTCCCAACAGGGAGGCGCGGACATGACCGAGACCGAGATCGTGGTCGAAGGGGTCGGCGCCTATCGACTGCCCAACGAACGGCAATACGGGCCGTCTAGGCCGGCTGCGGGTCGAGAAACGCCACAACGCGGTCTTGGCCTTAGGATGCGACATGCCGGTCCGCCAGTTCGCCAAGCTCTCCCTGGACAAAGGGCTGGAACTCGAGGCCAAAGCTCCCAGGCATTTAGCGCGCTCCGCTCCAGCCGAAATCAACGCTGGTGCCTGCCTATTGTTTCTTGCGCCGCGAAAATGATGGAACTTTCGTCAGGACGCGCGTGCTGTTGCTTGCAACCTAGTGGGAACCGCGACTTATGACAAATCTTCTCAAGCTACCTGCCATGACGGGCCAATATTTCCGGATGGTGATCGAGACGCCCAAGGGCTCGGCTGCAAAGCTCGCCTACGAACCGAAGGCGGGTGTATTTGAATACTCGCGACCGCTGCCCGTGGGGAACACTTACCCGTTCGATTGGGGGTTCATTCCTTCGACGTTGGGTGATGACGGCGACCCGCTGGACGGGATGGTGATCCACCAGGCCGCGACGGCTCCCGGCGTTGTCATAAAATGCGCGTTGCTCGGGGCTGTACGCCTCAAGCAGACAGACGATGACGGCAACAGGATTCGCAATGACCGGTACATCTTTTGCCCGCATAAGGAAGATGCGCCCGACGAGCCGATTACCGACGGTCATGTTCCGGACGAGTTGCGCCGCGAGATCGAGCAGTTCTTCTTTTCGTCAGTGCTCGGCACGGGCAAGAAGATCAAGCTGAAAGGCTGGCAGGACGCGGATGAAGCGGCAGTGTCCCTGCGCAAGGGAATGAAGGAGTTTCGGCGCCGGCAGGCACATTGACGATATCGGTAGATGACCCTTGCCGCTGGGAGGGCGCACATCTGCGTCGGCGTGGCGCTTCGCGATTGGGGACGTTCCTGCGGCTCGTTCAAACGGTCCCGGTGGACGACAGGCCGGGCTTGCAGCCCTTTTAAGATCGCCAGGTCCCAACCGTGGCACCATTTCAGTTGAGGTGCCGCTTCATGATGTCGTTCAGCCATCTGTAAAGGCTGATTTCAGCTGGCCGATTGGACTCTTCTGAAAGCGCAACGCGCAAAGTCAACTCCACCAACTCATCACCCGCGTCCGTGGAGCCGCCGCGGTAACGAGCGGCCTTTCTACGCAGCGGACCCAGAAGCTGCACCACCGATTGTGGTGTTTGCCTTGTGGAATTTGCCATGACAGCAAAATAGTCGAGGCAAGCGCCATCGCCGAATACATTTGATAGTGTCGCCCGACGGTGACGGACTGGCGATCGCCGGTTCCTGCCGAGACTGCCGCGCGATTTGCCGGCCGAGGGGTCACATCCGGCTCTCTTGCCTGAGAACCTTAACATTTGTGAGCGCGCTGTGACGCGCCATGTGCCTATATAGGCCCTCGACCCTGGCGGGGTCGAGCCATAGCCAACCATTCACCCGCTGGCTTCGGCCGGCGGGTTTTTTGTCGTCAAATGCTTGTGAGCCGCAAAAAGGCGCAGCTTCTCGGGATACCCAAGACGCAGGGGTTCGTCGCAACTCAGGCAACTGAAAGTTCACACGAAGTTTGTTGCACGAGCGGGGACCTGTCAGTTTCCGGCAAGGACTTCGCCGACCGGAGTCACACGACTTACGGACGAGACACTCGAATTTGTGGAACAACGCGAGCTTTCCGGGGCTCACTGCGGCCTGACATTCTCCTGGCGCCAGAATCTCCAATGCGTCGGGTGAACATCGACGGCAACGCCGGTAATAGCATTTTCCCAGCCCTCCACTGTCCGTCGGCATGGGAAGACCAGTGGGTGCTCGCCCTCGTCATCTATGACGGCCAATTCCAAGGGGCATAAGAAGGGCGCGTTTAGGACCGTGTTCCACATCCGCTGGATCATGCGCTGCAGGGCAAATACTGCTTTGATCCCCCTCAAATCGAGCGCCATTATCTGAACGCGTACTTATATACCGCGAGTGCTCTCTTCTGTGAGGCGGACCGCCAGCGACCTCTTTCTTGATGCCGATCGTTGCAGCCTCCCAGGGCATTCTGGCTATAAGGGTGTAATGGGAACCCTGCCTTTCGCCGGCCGTCTCTTCCACCTGGTAGGTCTTCATACACTCTGCCTTGTTCGATCCCGGGTCCAACTTGATGCCGGAGCCTCGTTGCGGCTCCGGGCGGGATCGCCTGACCATCACTACGGGCGGGGTCGTCGCTTCAGAAGTGAGATGATGAAATGGCCGTTGAACTAGGTCGGCGGATTCTTCTGACGTGCCTTCCTCTTCGGCGGCTGGTGGCTCGTAACGAGCCGGACGGCACTGCGCTTGACCGTGATGCCTAAGTCCTTACCGCCGACAGTCACGGTATCTTCGTCCACGCGCTCAACTTCGCCCACGAGCTCGATCTTCTGCCCGCTACTGATGTGAGGTGTGGTGTCCACGATCGAATGGGGCTGGTGGTAGGAAGGGATCAACACGCTGACCCTGTCCTCTGTGACACGCTTGCGGATCGTTGCGGTGATCGCAACCGTATCGCCGACGTTGATGCTGCCCATCGCCATAAGGCGAGTCTGGTGCGGCTGCGCCGTTAGTCAAGATTGTTCTAATGTACGTAAAACTGTCTGCAACCAATTGGGCGCCTGTTGGTTGTGGGGAAAGCGGTCTATCCTTCCGGGGTGTAGCCGCTGGACGTCTCAGGGTCAGCCCGTCGCCATTTTCCTCCCGAGCTTGGCGACGGGCTTCTCCAACATCATGCCCGTCCAGCCCGCTTTCTCTCAACTATGATATTGGCCTCGCGCATGAGGGAGGCGACTCGAAGCCTAAGACCCCATTCAACTCTTTCGCTTCCTCTACCGAAATCCCGGTTTCATCCACCAAGCGCTGGATGATATAGGTCCTGGCGTTTTCTGGTCTGCCGGGCGTGTCCGTCACGGGAAAATCTCTTGCCGAGTTCAACTCGGGCGCCTAATCGCTTGTTCCGCTTCACAGGGCTCGCGAAACCGCCGTTTGGGATATAATTCGCCTCCGATGGCGAAATCACAATGACGGCGCTGGACGCCGACATCATAGATCTGCCTTCCTAAAGGAAGTCGCCGGAGAGCCAGTGGCGGGAGATGGCTATGCAGCTAATCCAGTCGTACACCGGGCAGAGGGAAGTTGATCCCGACATGCTGGATTGGATCATCAGGAGGCCGTGACGGCCGGAGCCAAATATTGGCGCACCTGGTGAAACATTAGGGGTTGTCGCAAGTTCGATGTCTAGGCGGCGTTCGAGACGCACGCCGCGTTGGGGCGCAGGTTGTCGCATCGACGGGAGTGAGGATGCTTGACGCGCGCCCCGACAAAGAGCCCGCCCCCCAGCAGAGCGGGCTCTTTCCTGTGAAAAGGTGAGGCACACGCAACCCAGGTTAATGCACCGGCGGGCGGCTAAAGCAGGATGAACACATGCCACACTACTTCTTCGACATAGACGCCAACGGCGACCACACTCACGATGAGGTCGGGCTTCCGTTTTCCTCAAAAATTCAGTTTCGAAAAGCTGCTGTCGCGACCTTGCCGGCCTTAGCGCTTCGAGACCGTGATGCGGAAGGCGGCAACCGCAATTACAGCATTTCCGTCCGCGACGAGCGGGGGCAAGTGGTGTACACCGCGTCCCTGACCTTTGATGACGCATTCCATCATTAGCTCTCTTCAGCCCCAGCACCTCGCTTCAGAATTTTCGAGCCGCTCGCGCTAGCACAGCTAACAAGCGGCGCTTGGAACCTCTCACGGTACGCGCACGTTTTGTCCTTAGGATTATTATCTCAAGGAGGTAGTCCGATGAATATCAAGATGTTCACAATGGGCGCCCTTACGCTCGCCATGGTGAGTGGTGCAGCAATGGCCGGGTCCACGTCTGCGCTCGACGACCCCGCCAAGATGTCGCCGTTCTTCACCGATGCCGGGATGAAGACCCTGAGGTCGGAAGCCGATTTCAAAACGGCCTGGATGGCGATGAAACCTGACGAAAGAACCGCGGTGTTGAAAGACTGCGGCGATACCACGCTCAACAAGGCGCATGCCGATTTCTGCGCCATGGCCAAGAAGATGGGTGGCTGACTTGTTCTGACGAGGAAGGCGGACCATCGTCTGCCTTTGATGCATACCCACAGGTTCGCTGAAACTCGTCGGGCAAGGCCCAACAACTGGCTCAAGCCCGACGACCTGCCGGCCCCGGGAAGGGCGCCAGGAAAGGAGTCGACCGATACTGGCCGAGTTCGAGCCGTGGCTGCGCGATGTTCGCCCTGATCAGCCAGAAGACGAAGCTGGGAATGCGACTTGGGCCAATGAATGAGCTGGGAGAACCGGCTGGCCGGAGCGTTAGAATTGCGCGGGTGTTCCCCACCCGAGAGCATCGGACGTAATGTTCGCCGATGCAATCAAGGGGGTCAGGCCGTGGCGTATGGCGGCCTCTGTCTTGAGGCCCACGGTTTCGTCCGTCTCGCCGAAATGCTCACGGCGTTCGGAATGGCCGAGTTCGACGATATCCAAAATCACAATCCTTCAGCATGCGCCTTCGTCGGCTCAATGCATGTTCTGGGCTCCGACCTTGACGGACGTATACTGCAGATCGCCTTGACCTCGCGCGCGGCGGTGAAGGGCGGGATGACGAAGCGCCGGACACGCGGGTCGCCTTCCGGGTCGGCAAGCAGCCCGCCGGCGAAGGCAGGCGCCTCGCCAAGCGTCTTGCTCATCTTCCAACTCGTGCCGATCCAGACATCAGGCATCGGTGTCATTGGTCAGTTACCTGGCGACAGCGAATCGGATGTGGTGAGGGCGGCATGGCGCTATCAACCGCCGAGACCGTCGCGGATGGCGGAGAAATAGCGGTCCGTTCCGACCTGCCCGCCCTTCAGCGCAACTTCCAGCCCGTCGATCGCAGCGATGCTCGAATGGGCGACACAGAGCGGCGAGCCGGGTGAGGCCGGCAGCGGCATTCTGACCGTCAACGCGTCGACGCCCATCTGGCCGAGCGCGTGGCTGGAGGTATCGCCGCCGGCGATGATCACACGCTTTAACTTTTGCTCGACGGCCAATGCGCGAAGCAGTTCGCCGAGGCCGCGGCCGAGCTTGTGGCGGGCGCCTTCCTGGCGGTTGATCTCGGAGCCGCGGTCGGCGGTCGGACCAAGTGCGGTATAAAGGATCACGCTACGCCCGGCCTGCAGGCTGGCCTTGCCGGCTGCCGCCGCGCGCGCGATTGCGTTGTTGGAGTCCTCGGAGACCAGCTCGACCGGGTCGACCTCGACGCCGTCGAAACCGTCGCCCATCGCATGTCGGATCTGCCGTTCCGTCGTCGGCGAGCAACTGCCCGACACCACCGCGATCCGGTCGGCTGCTCCGGGCGGCGGGAAGCTCGCGCTTGGCCCCGCATTCCCGTGCCATTCGGACAGCAGCGCATATTCGATGCCGGACGAGCCGACGACGAAATATCCGCCCGGCTTGCGGGCGCGCCAGATCTCCTTGCCGGCCAGCGCCTGGCTTTCGGGGCTGTCGACATCGATAAGCAGGATCGCCGCGCCGGCGGCCAACCTGTCGAAGGCTGCGGCTCGGCCGGGCGAGCGCAGCGTCGCCAGGTCGAGCAATTCAGACAGAAGGTCTGTTTGCCGTGACAGATGCACCAGCAGGTCGGATTCATCCATCGGTGTGGCGGGGTGGCGGCTCATCACCGGGTGGCGGTCGATGCGGTAGTATCGGTCGCGATAGGCCGCGAAGAGATGGCCGAAGGCGGTATAGCGCTTGAGCTGCGGCGCGCCGATCACAAGCGGCACGCATGCTTGCTCGAACACCGCGCGCCCGATCTCTATCGCGCGGCCGATGCTGCCGATCGTCGGGCTGGAATCGAAGGTCGAGCAGACCTTGTAGTGGCAGATCTCGGCCTGTAGCGTCCTCAGCCAGTCGAAAGCCTCTTCAAGATGGGTATCCATCCATTGCGAGAATTCGCTGCGACTGGTGCCGGCGAGCCCGACGGCACGGCAATGCGCGAAGCGCGCCAGCAGATCGGCGTCCGGCTTGCGCATGAAAAGCACGGTCGGCACGCCGCCGAGTTCCAGCGCTTCCATGACGTCGGTTGAGCCGGTCAGATCGTCGCCATAGTAGCTGAGGAGCAGGTTCTGCATGCTCAGGCCGCCCCGCCGTCGGCGAACTTCTCGATCGAGCGCGCCAGCTCGACATGGCTCCTGGCGAAGTCCTCGAGCGGGACGCCTTGGACCGCCGCCTGCCAGGCCTGCTGCACGGCGCGCACGCCGGCGCCCGGCCCGTCGGGATGGCTGACGATGCCGCCGCCGCAGAGATAGAGCAGATCGACCGTGCGGCCGGTGCGTTGATAGGTCTCCGGAGCCTGTCCGCCCCACTGACCGGAGCCTGCCACCGGCAGCGCGCGATCCTCGGGCGAGAAGAGCGGCGTCGTCACCGCCTCGAAGGAGCGGATGAAGGAGTCGTCCGGCTCCCAGTATTTTGAGGCGATGCCGTTGATCTGGAACTGGTCGACGCCAAGCAGCCGCCAGAACTGCTGCCAGACCTTGAAGTCCATGCCGAGGCCAGGATGGCGCGTGAGAATGTCCCAGCCGTTGCGATGCGCATGCAGTACCAGGCCGGAGCGCTTCCTCAGATACGCCATGCCGCCGAAGCCGATAGAGTTGATGTTGACGACCGCGCAATTGCCGCCGGCTTCAAGAACTAGATCGTGGTTGCGCATCATTTGGTCGGGGTCGGCGTGCGAGATGCCGAAGGCGTACATCACCTTCTTGCCGGTCTTCTGTTCATGATCGAGGATCAGCGGCATGATCGCTTTCACCCGCTCCGGCAGCGGCGAATAGGCCGGACTCATCAGCTTCTCGTCGTCCTTGATGAAGTCGACGCCGGCCTCGATCAACTCGATCACCATCTCGGCTGTCTCATGCGGCCGCAAACCCAGCGCCGGCTTGACGATGGTGCCGATGATCGGACGGCCCTCGACGCCAGTCAGCCTCCGGCTGCCGGCGACCCCGAACTGCGGGCCGGGATAAGCGCCCCTGAATTCCTCCGGCAGCTTCATGTCGACGACGCGGATGCCGGAAAGGCCCCTGATCGAATAGGTGCCGCCAATGGCGATCGTCATCAGCGCCGCCAGGTCGGTGCCGATCGCATCGAATGGGAAGGCGATGTCGACATCGGCACGCTTGAAGGGGCCGCTGCCGGCTTCGGGTATCGAAGGTTGCGTGACGTCCGGCAAATGCCGAATCGCCAGCACCCGCGCCGCCACCCTTGCCTTCAACTCCTCCGTTTCGCCGGGCAAAGCTACGAAGGTGCCGGTCGACTGGTCGCTGGCGATCTTGGCCGCCAGCGCCTCGATACTCCCCGCGGTCTCGATGCGATAGGTGAGGGTGATCATGGCCGGTCTACTCAGTCGAAAGGCAGGAAAAGAATTCCCTGCGCTCGAAATCTGGTATAATGAGTATATGAGCATTGCAAGCAATATCGTCTTCCGCGGAGCGCTCTGCGAAAGGATGAGGGGCATTCCGGAAATTGCGGCCGCGGTGTTAGATTGAGGCCAGGTCAAAGGAGTGATTCGCGGCGATGAACCGTTCGGAACCGATCGTCCGGCGCAAGCTTTCCGATGAAGTCTTTGCCAGGCTGAAGCGCCTGATCACCAGCGGCGAATTGCAGCCGGGCGACGACATGCCGTCCGAGCGCGAGCTGATGGAGCGCTTCGAGGTCGGCCGGCCGGCAATCCGCGAAGCCATGCAGGCGCTGAGCAACATGGGGCTCGTCGCCATCTCGCATGGCGAGCGCGCCAAAGTGCTGCAGCTCACCGCCAAGTCGATCATCAAGCAGGTCGACGGCGCGGCCAAGATCATCCTGTCGTCGTCGAAGGACACGCTGGAGCATCTGAAGAGCGCGCGCATCTTCTTCGAGCGCGGCATGGTCAGGGAGGCCGCCGACAAGGCGACACCCGAGGATGTGCAAAGGCTCAAGGCAACCGTCGCCGAGCAGCGCGCAGCGCGCGGCGATGCCGAGGCGTTCATCTCCGCGGACATGCGGTTCCATACCCAGATCGCGGCGATTTCGGGCAATCCGATCTATGTCGCCGTCAGCGAGGCGATGCTCGGCTGGCTGAAGGAATATCATACCGAGATGCTGATCTGGACCGGCAAGGAAAAGTTCACGCTGACCGAGCACGAAGAGATCATCGGCCGCATCGAGAAGAAGGACGCCGACGGCGCCGAGAAGGCGATGATCAAACACCTCGAGCGCTCGCGCGCGCTCTACGTGATGAACTCCGAGAAATAGCTTCGTTCAGATCAGGATGACGTTTCGTTGAACCGCCATCCTGCTCATGCTCTTTGCTTGAGCATGATCTTTCCGAAAACCATTGCCACTTTTCGGGATCATTGCTCTAGCCGATCCTGGCTATGGCATAGGCCGGCATCGTCAGGCGTGCCAACGCTTCATCTGGGTCAATCCTGCGCACACCCGCTCCGTCCCAAATCGTCACCGAACCCGCGAACGCCGAGGCGTCGACCGGCACATCGTCCGGCGTGAGGTTTGCCAACCACGCCGTGACGGCGCCGGCCGGCGACCGGCCTGTCAGCGCAGCCACGCGATCGTCGCTGACGCGCGCAACAACTTGCGTATGGCCTGCCAGCGCGGCGAGGCCCTGCACCGCATGGAAGATCGGCCGCGGCGTTTCTGCCTCGCCGGGTTCGCCGGCGGCGGCCAGCACACCGAACGGCCCAGTGAAGCTGGAAAGCGTCAGCATCTCGAGCTCCGCCGGCGCCACGCGCGCCGCGTAGCCGATCGTCCAGGCGGCGGCGAACAAGCCGGCATGGCGCGGATCGCGATTGGCCATGGCGATGCGCTGGCCGTCAAAATTGTCCTTGGTCGCGCCGCCATAGGGGTTCTGCCGCATGGCGATGGTCGAAGGGCCGATACGGTAGGGCTTCGTCCCATAGATCGCCCGCACCGACTGGGTGATGAAAGGCTGCGCCTCCAGCGATTGCATGACGCTGAGATCGTCGGCGGCATGCACGATCGGGCAGGTGCAATGGGTGACGAAATCGAGCGTCCCTGCCGGAACGTGCTTGCGGTTGAGCTCGGTGAAATAGCTGAACATGCCGCCGCCGAGCCGGATGCCGGGGAAGGCGCGTCGGGCCGCGGCATAGACGTCCTCGAGCGGCGGACAGGCCGGCCAGACGCTGCCGGGAGGCGTCGACTGCCGGTCGACCGAAGGCGAGACCGCGATGGCATCGAGACGCAGGCCCGCCCTGCGCACCATCTTCGCGACATCGGAGAGTTCGGCGTCGAGATCGCCGGCGCAGGCGGCCACGCATTCGAGAGTGGTCTTGGCGGGGAATGCGGCGGCGAGTTCGGCATGCGCCTGCAAGGCGTCCAGGCCATGGCCGCGCGTGGGATCGTAGTGGAGAAGAAGCTGCTGCGGGCCAAGCTTCGTGAGCAGCGCAAGGTTGCCCAAGGCCGCCTCGACATCTTCCGGATAAATGACCGCGCCGACATCGGGCAGCTTCGTTCCGGCCTCGCCATTTTCGATGCGCACCGGCTCGGCGCCGGTCGCGGCGACAGTCACCTCGGAGCCGCCCGTTACGCGCAGGGTGATCGTCTGCCGATTGATCTGTCCCGCCGGCAGCACATAGGGCCATGGCAGGGCGAGCGGCCGCACATACGTCTTGTAGGAGGCGTCCGACCAGTTGCGCTGGTCTTCCATCTCGAAAATGTCGCCTTCCATCCGGCATTCCGCGCTGACGCCCGGATGAACCTGATGCGTTATGGCGCGCATGTCCTTGAAGGGCTGCCAGGGGTCGATCAGTAGCGGCAGGTTCGTGTCTGCCACGCTGCCGTCGGTGTGTTCGATCTTGACCGGACTGCCGGCAAGGCCGGCGATCGGATGCAGGATGCAGAAGCCGCAGCGGTTTGTCTCGAAATCGCTTTCGGGCAGCGCGCTCACATCGAAGGTCAGCCGGCCGTCGGCTTTGCCCTCGATCGTGGCGCGAAAGCCGAGCCTGCTTCCACCCGGCCCCTCGCAGCTTGCCGCGTAGCGCACCGAGAAACTTTCGTCGCTCTGTTCGATGAGCAGATCCGACAAGGCTGGCTCATAGGTGCCCCAGTCGCGATCGCGCACGATATACGCAATCGCGCGCAGCACCTCGATGCCGCCGTGCCGGATGCCGCGCAGATTGCCGTTGACGAAATCGGCGCTGAGCGGGCCGGCGCTGAGCCGGATCGGTTCTGCCTCGACCGCGCGCGTGCCGTAGAGGAGCAAGGCGTCCGAGGTCATCTGAGCAAGCTGTCGAGCTGCACTGGTTCCCGGCTCGCCGCACCGCCATAGGCTGCCTCGACCAGCGCGAAGGTCTTAAGGTTGTCGGCGCCCGAGGTGGCCGGCTCGACCCCCTTCGTCAGGCAGTCCACCCAGTGTCTCTGGATCGCCACGACGCTTTCCTGAATGTTGTGCCATGGCCGTGAGGCCCAGGAGAGCAGTGCCGGTGAAACGTCGCTGACGGTGGTGCCGCTCTTGCCGGTGACCGTGAGTTGGTAGCCCTGCGCCAGCCGGATCGTACCGTCTGAGCCGTCGATCTCGATCAGCGTCTCAGGGAAAGGCTCGGTCACAAGCTTCGTCGCATAACTGCAATCGACCACTGACGTTGCGCCGCCCTCATGGTCCATCAGCATCGTCGCCACGTCCTCGCCGGCGATGCTGGGATTGACGCGCTTGATGCGGGCGGTGAGGCTCGATACGTCGCCGAGCAGGAAGCGGGCGATGTCAAGGATATGGATGCCCAGATCCTCGATGATGAAGCGCTTGCCCGTCGCCAGGTAGGGCTGGCCCGAAAACACATCATAGGCCGAGCGGAAGGAGATGCGGCCGAAGAAGGGCGTGCCGATCTCGCCGCTGTCGAGCACGGCGCGCACCGCCTGGATCGGCGACTGCCAGCGGAAGTTTTCATGCACCATCAGCGGCACGCCGGCCTCGGCGCAGGCCTTCACCATGGCCTTGGCGTCGGCCAGCGTCGGCGCGAACGGTTTTTGGCAGATCACCGGGATATGGTTGGCGGCGGCCAGTTCGACCAGCGGCCGATGACTGCCGACGGTGGTCGCGATGTCGACGAAGTCGAGTGTCTCACCGGCAAACATCGCGGTCGCATCGCGGTAGCGCCGCTCGATGCCGAACTGGTCGCCGACGATCCTAAGGCGCTCGGGATCGCGGTCGCATATCGCCACGATCGACGCGCCGTCGATGTCGCGCCAGCCATGCATCTGGTTGACGGCGAAGAAGCCGCAGCCGATCAGCGCCCCGCGTAATGCCGTCATGTCAGCCCACCTTTGCCATCTGCATTAACGTCACACGGCTCTGCAGCCGGCGCTGCGCCTGGTCGACCACGACCGCGACGATGATGACGAGACCCTTGATCACCATCTGCCAGAACGAGCTCACGCCCATCATCACCAGCCCGTCGGAGAGGATGCCGATGACGAAGGCCCCGACGATGGTGCCGCCGATCGTGCCGCGACCGCCAGACATCGACGTGCCGCCGAGCACGGCGGCGGCAATGGCGTTGAGCTCGAAGCTCTCGCCTGTCGCGGGGTGCGAGGCCATCAGCTCCGACGAGATGATGAGGCCGACGATCGCCGCGCAAAAGCCGGAGAACATGTAAACGAACATCTTCACCACGTTGACGCGCACGCCAGAAATGCGCGCCGCTCGCTCATTGCCGCCGACGGCGAAGATATGGCGGCCAAGCGGCGTGTAGCGGGCAAGATAGGCCGCTCCCAGCGCCACCACGGCCAGGATCCAGATCGAGATCGGCAGACCAAGCAGTCTGCCTGCGCCGAGATAGCCGAAGCCGGTGGTGCCGAGCTCCGGCTTGCCGACGAGGTTGGGGAAGGTGCGGCCGTCCGACGACAACAGCGCCAAGCCCCGCGCGACATAGAGCGTGCCGAGCGTGGCGATGAAAGGTGCTACGTTCAGCCTGGTGATCAGCAACCCGTTGACGGCGCCGATCAGAATGCCGACGCCAAGTGTGATAAGCGCGATCTCGACGACGTTGAAATAGACGGTGTAGCCGATCTGCAGATCGATGCCGTTGAGCACCAGATAGCCGGCGACCATGCCGCACAGGCCGACGATCGAGCCGACCGAGAGGTCGATGCCGCCGGTGATGATGACGAAGGTCATGCCCATGGCGAGGAAGGCATTGAGCGCCACATGCTTGGCCATCAGGATCAGGTTGGCGGCCGAGAGGAAATTCGGCGCCGCGATCGAGAAGAACACCAGCACCGCGATCAGCGCGATGAAGGTCCTGAGCTTCATCAGCGTCAGCAGCACGGAGCCGCTGGATACGGATGGCGCGGCAGCCTTGGCGGGGATGTCGGTCATCGGCGTTGCTCTCCATGCACGGGTCCGTGGCCAAGCGCCGACGCGGCGACGATCGCCGCCTCCGTCGCCTCGGCTCGATCGAACATGCCTGTCAGTTTTCCGTTGCTCATCACCGCGATCCGGTCGGACAGCGCCATCACCTCGTCGAGATCGGAGGTGGCGAAGAGGATGCCCAGCCCATTCCGCGAAAGCTTGCGCATGGTGCGGAACACGTCTGCCTTGGCGCCGACATCGATGCCGCGGCTCGGCTCGTCCATCAAAAGAACTTTCGGCCCGGTGAGCAGCGCCTTGCCGATCACCACCTTTTGCTGGTTGCCGCCAGACAGCGACGACACTTCCTGCGCCGGATCAGCGACCTTGATCGCCAACTCCCGCACCATCTGCGTGACGGCCTGGCGTTCGGCGCGGCCGCGGATGTGGAAGAGGCTGACGAAGCGCGACAGGCTGGCCAAAGTCAGATTGCTGGCCACCGACAGGATCGGCACCAGACCCTCGCGCTGCCGATCTTCGGGGATCAGCGCCAGGCCGCGCTGGATGCGCCGGGTCGTGTCGCGCTCTTTGACCTGCTTTCCGTCGATAAAGATCCTGCCGCCCGCCTGGCCGTGGCGACCCATGATGCAGTCGAACAGCTCGCTGCGTCCGGCCCCCATCAATCCGTAGATGCCGAGGATTTCGCCAGCGCGCAGGGAGAGCGAGACATGATCGACCGCAAGTCCGCCCGTGACGCGCGGCAGAGTGATCTCCTCGGCCCGGAAGACCTCCTCGCCGGGTTTGTGGCCATCGGCCTTGGCGAAGTCCTTGGCATCGGAGCCGATCATCTGCCGCACGATCCACTGCGTGTCGACTTGTCTCATCTCTTCCTGGCCGGTGATGCGGCCATCACGCAGCACGGTGATGTAGTCGCCGATGCGGATCAGCTCTTCCAACCGGTGCGAGATGTAGACGATGGCCACGCCGCGCGCTTTGAGATCGGCAACGACCTTGAACAGGATCTCGACCTCGGCCGCGCTCAGGGCGGAGGTCGGCTCGTCCATGATCAGGATGCGGGCGTCGAGCGAGACCGCCTTGGCGATCTCGACCAGCTGCTGCTGGCCGATGCGCAGGTCCTCGACGAGCATGTCGGGCCGGATGCCGGCTTCGAGCTGTTCGAGGAATTCAGCGGCGCGTCGCTGCTGTTCCTTGTGGTCGATCTTGTAGAAGCGGTTGGTGAGCTCGCGCGTGGCGAAGATGTTCTCGGCGACCGAGAGATTACCGAGCAGGTTCAGTTCCTGGAACACCATGCCGATGCCGTAGCTCACGGCATTCCCCGAAGACGAGAACGAGACCACGTTGCCGTCGATCAGTATGCGGCCGGCGGTCGGCTGTTCGACGCCGGCGATGATCTTCATCAGCGTCGACTTTCCGGCACCGTTCTCGCCGACCAGCACGTTGACCGCGCCTTTGCGCACCTCGAAATTGGCATGCTTGACCGCAACTGTGCCGGCATAGACTTTCGAGATGTCCTCGAGCTTGAGGATGACGTCGTGGCCGGGTGAGGCGCTCATGGCTTCGGCCCGATCTCGGCCTCCGCCGGAGTCACCAGCGGCAGGTCCTGCCCGCCTTCGATCGTGTAGGCGCCGAGCACCTTCGCGGTCCGGCCCTCCAGCCGTTCGCGCGGCAGCTTGGACAGCACCGTCTTGTCGGCATAGGCATTGAAGGCCTTGCCGAACTGGGCGAAATCGATCTGGTTCGTGAAATCGTTGAACTGAACGAAGTCCAGACTGTCGCGCAGCGCCGTTCCGCGCATCGCCGGCCCGATCTGCACCCGAGCATCCGCCTTGCCGTCGCCGTCGACGTCGATATCGATGCTTGCCGCGCGCGACTGCGTGTTGGCGGCAACGATCTTGCCTTCGACGCGCACCGCGAAGGTCCATGGCGAGTTCGCCTGTTTCTTCGGATTGCCGTATTTCGCGCCGGCAGCGGCGGGGTCGGTCTTTGCCAGCGCATGGACCTCGGCGAACGAGCCTGCCTTCTGCTGCAGATAGGGAATGACCTTCGAGGCCCAGATATCTTCGACCATGCGGTCGGGATTGAAGGCGGAGCTGTTGGCGCTATCGCCGCCTTGCGCGGACCGCGTCGGCAGGATCTTGCAGGCGCTGAGGCCGATGGCGGCGGTGAGCGCAAGGATCAGCCAACTCTGCTTGGTCATGGCAATCAAGGATACCCGAAAGTGAAATGGAGGCGAGGGGCGAACGCGCGTTCGCCCCTCGCAGCTTATGTCGCGCGCTTAGTTCTTGAGCGCGAAGGTCTCCAGCTTGGGAGCGTTGTCGCCATTGATGAGGACGCAGTCCATGAGCTGCTTTTCCTTCTCGGGCGACTTCTTGTTCTTGATGAAGTCGTTGGCCTGCTCCACGGCCATCTGTGCCTGGGCGAAGGCCGGCTGCAGCACCGTCGCCTTGATGCCGCCGGAGGTGATGGAGTCGCGCACGTCGTTCGAACCGTCGAAGCCGACCACGATAACATCCTTGCGGCCGGCAGCGGCCAGCGCCGCGTAGGCGCCCATCGCCATCGTGTCGTTGCCGGAGATCACGCCCTTGATGTCCGGGTTGGCCTGCAGGATCGACTCCATCTTGGAATAGGCCTCGGTCTGGCTCCAATTGGCCGACTGCTGAGCGACTTTTTTCAGGTCCGGATAGTCGTCGATGACGTCGTGATAGCCCTTGGAGCGGATGCCTGCATTGGTGTCGGACTCCTTACCGACCAGCTCGACATAGTTGCCCTTCTCGCCCATCAGCTTGACGAATTCCTGCGCGCCGAGCTGGGCGCCCTGATAGTTGTTGGAGACGATCTGCGCCACCGCAACGCCGGTGGCGTTGATCTCGCGGTCGATCAGGAATGAGGGAACACCGGCATCCTTGGCCTTCTGCACGGCGGCGACCGTGGCGTCGGCGCCGGCATTGTCGAGGATGATCGCCTTGGCGCCGCGGCCGATCGCGGTGTCGATCAGTTCCGACTGCTTGTTTGCGTCGTCGTCATGCACCAGCACCAGCGTGTCGTAGCCGAGTTCCTTGGCCTTGGCCTCGGCGCCGACGGCTTCCGCCTTGAAGAATGGATTGTCATGCGAAGGCGTGATGATGGCGATGAGGTCCGCCGCATAGGCCGGCATCGCGGTGCCGAGTGCGAGCACGCCGGCGAAAGCCGCAAGTGTCATTCTGCGAGTGAGTTTCATGAAGTCCTCCCTTGAAAAACCGGCCTCGGACAGCCGAGCCGACGTCTGAATTCCTCAGGCGGTGGAGGTCGCGCCACCCGGATCTTGAAGAGCCTGCACAGGCTTTCATCCGAACCAGAGCCTTGCCGCTGTTCCCCGCCTTCCTCCGCTTGTCCATCCCGGATCACAGCAAATCCGAGCTGGAAGAGCTAAAGCTAACTGGTATAATGAGTCAATCATTAATTCAGGTGATATGTGCCTGATAACGGCAGCTCCGTCAGCATGCCTGTTTCAACAGCAAGCGGGTCGACTCCTCAGGTGATGCGCTGGATGCTGGCGGCAATCTCTTCCGGTTCGAAGACGCGCTTCCAGTCGTCGCGCATCAGCACCGGCTTGCCGAATTCGATCGCCTTGTTGCAGGCGTCCGAGAACACGCCCTTGGTTTCGCCGAAGATGACGGCACCCAGCACGTTCATATGGCCGAGCAGGAAGTCGAGAGCCGCCTGCCGATCGACGCCGCGCGCCACGACCTCATCGAGCGCTTCCTTCATGACGACGAGCAGTGAAGCACAGACCGTCTCAGAGAGACCGGGCTCGAGGAGGGCCATCTGTTCGACGGTGACGCGGTGCGATCGCATCACCGGTGCCCAGATGATCTGGGCGATCTTCTCGCCCTTTGCATAGTCTTCCTCGGGCCCCTGCATCAGCGCGCTGACGAAATGCTGCTTGGCCTTGACGCCGCCGAAGAAGTCCTTCTTGGCGGCCATGTCGGTTTCGTCGTTGAAGATCGGCGGATGGCAGGGATGGGTGACGAAATAGGTCAGGTCCGAGCGCTTCGGCAGATGGCCGGCAAAGGGCGCCGCGGCATCGAGCACGATCACCATCGTTCCCGATGCCAGCTTGCTTTCGATGCCGGCCGCGACCTTGCCGATATGCGTGTCGGGAACCGCCAGGATCACCACTTCGGCCCCGTTGAGCGCTTCGTCGACGCCGAGCGTGTCGATGCCGAGCCCGGTTTTCAGGCGCTCCTTGCCGGCCTCGCTGATCTCGACATGGCGGATCGTGTAGGGCGACCCGCGAAAATTGGTCGACAGGCGGTAGCCCATTTTGCCACCGGCACCGAACAGCGCAATCGTTGTCATCTGACCTGCTCCTGAATGTTCATGCGACCGTCCACGTCGATCGTCACGTTGTATACTGGTATGATCACTCTACCAAAATTTGGCAAGAGGAATCGTTGATTTGTCTTTCCATCATTTCGGCCGGGCCGTCGCGGCGCCCGCTTCCGTCTTTGCCGTAGCGTCCTTGTCGCCGTCGCCAGGATCGACAGACGTGCGCCGCGCCAGCGCTTGACGTCCGGCAAGCGCTAGCACGAAGATGACGACGATGCCCTGCACGATGTCCTGCACGCCCGGCGGCAGGCCGATGATCTGCATGGTGGTGACGATGAGGATCAAAAGGATGCTGGCGAAGAGCGTGCCGAGCGCGGTCGCCGAGCCGCCGAAGATGAGTGTTCCGCCGAGCACAACTGCGGCGATCGACTGCAGGAGATAGGGCTGGCCCATTTCGAGGAAGGCGCCGCCGACATAGGCGCCAAGAAGTAACCCGTCGAGCGATGCCAGCACCGAGGAAATGATGAAGGCCGACGCAATCACCCGGCCATTGCGAATGCCGGCGAGCCTTGCCGCGGCGCGGTTCTGGCCGACCGCCGACAGCAATTGCCCGAACACGCTATAACGCAGAACGAAGGAAGTCGCCGCCACGCCGATGATGGCGATGACGGCCATGATCGGCACGTCGAAGATGCGGCCCGTCGCCAGTTCCTTCAGCGCCGGGCTGACGGCGAAGCCCGGGATCGCCTTGTTCGACAGAAGCGTCGCGGTCGCCAGCACATATCCCGTCGCCAGCGTAGCGATGATCGCCGGAATGCCGAGGCCGACGACGAGTAGCGAATTGAGCGCTCCGACCGCAAGGCCAAGCAGGATGGCAGCGACGACGCCGATGGCGAGGTTCGCGTCCTGACCCTTGATGCTCAGCAACGCGACGAAAGCGCTGAGCGTGATCACCGAAGCGACGGACAGGTCGATGTTGCCGCGCCCGGTGGTCACCACGAACATCTGGCCGATGCCGACGACAGTCAGGAAGGATGCCGACAGAATGACGCCGGAGAGGCTCGATAGGCTTAAGCGGCTGGTGACGACGGAAAGTACCAGCCACAAAAGGAGTACGCCGATCGCTGCCCAGATCCAGCGGTTGCGCTGCGCCCAGATACCGAAGTCCGCGAATGCCTTCATGGCTCGCTCCTGCGGTCGGCGGTCAGGCTGCGCAGCGTGAGCAGCGCGATCAGGATCAGCCCTTGCGTGGCGGCGTTGTAATCGCTGCTGACGCCGAGCGTGCCAAGCAGGGCGCCGATCAGCGACAGCGTCACCGCGCCGGCGACGGCGCCAACCGGCGAAGTGATTCCGCCGAGCAGCGAGCAGCCGCCCATCACCACGGCGGCGACGCTGAGCAAGGTATATGAATTGCCGGAGTTGATGTCGCTCGCGGTGTTAATGGCGGTTAGCGATAGGCCGGCGGCTCCCGCGAACAGCCCGGCGATGAGATAGCGCACCAGCGCGTAGCGCGTCGGCGACCATCCCGAGCGGATCATCGCGGCCGGGTTGTTGCCGAAGCCGCGCAGCACCACCCCGAGCGGCAGCCGGTCGATAATAAGCACGATCAGCGCCACGGCCACGGTCACCATGATCGAGGTGGGCATGAAGCCGATCGACCAGGCGAAGAGCGTCGACAACCACTCGGGGCTGGCGCCGCCAGGCGTCGGCTGCAGAGCGTAGCCGATGCCGACCCAAATGAAGGACGCGCCCAGCGTGACGACGATGGCGGGGATCTTGCGCGCCTGAATCAGACCGCCAAGCCCCGCATAGGCGGCGAGCGCGGCCACCAACGCCAGCGCGCCGAGCCAGGGCTGGTCGTAGAGCAGCGTCGCGCTGAGCACGCTGACCAAGCCTGCGAAGGCGCCGGCGCCGAGATCGATCTCGCTGCCGCCGACGATGAACATCTGCGCAGCCGTCACCAGCACCAACGACAGCGCCGGCATCAACAACAGGTCGAGCCCGAACGTCGAGGCGACCGCCGGGTTGATCGCGATCATGATGGCAAGCACGGCGGCAAGCCCGATGAAGGGCGCTGCATTGACCAGTCTGCGCCCGAGCCCGGCCATGGCGGTCCGCTTGCCGGCGCCGCTTGCCTGACTGTCCGCCGATTGCGCGAAGGACGCGCCGACGATCGCCTGCTCGGTGATTGCCTCGCCCGCCAGTTCCTTGACGATCCGGCCACCGGAAAAGACCAGCACGCGGTCGCAGGCGAGCAGCTCGGCGTCCTCGGTCGTGTGCCAGACCAGCGCCCGACCGCTGCGCGCGACCTCGTTGCACAGCCGGTAGAAATCCTGCTTGGTGGCGATGTCGACGCCGCGCGTCGGATCGTCGAGCAGGATGACCGGCATGTCGGCGACCAGCGCCCGCGCCACCAGCGCCTTCTGCTGGTTGCCGCCGCTGAGCTCGGTGATGTTGGACTGGAAGCGCTTGTCGTCGAGCCGCAGGCGGGTGGCGGCACGCAAAGCTGTGTCCCGGCTGGCGCGGTCGGATACGACACCCAGCGCCGGACGGCGGGCAAGCGCGCCGATGCTGATGTTGGAAAGCACGCTCCAAAGCGGGAACACGCCTTCCTTCTGCCGGTCCCCGGCGATGAAACCGGCATCCGCGCGCCTGGCGACAGCGGCGTGTTGTTTGCGGCCGGGGCTAAAGATCGCGTGCAGCAATTCCTTCTGCCCGCTGCCTTCGAGACCGGCCAGCCCGACGATCTCGCCGCGCACGATGTCGATGTCGCGGCCGAGCCCGGCCGTCAGCGGCCCGGAGAGCCGCACCAGCACGTCCCGGGAGGATGCGGCCGCGACGGCGTGCTGGTGGACCGGATTGGCGTCACCGCCCATAAGCTGCACCAGCTTGCCGATGGATGCGTCCGCGGCATGGCCCTGCCAGGCGGTGCGGCCGTTGCGCAGCACCACCACCTCCGTCGCGATGTCGATGATTTCCTGCAGCTTGTGGCTGATGAAGATGAAAGCAAGTCCTGCCTTTGCCCGCTCGCGAACGAAGGCCCTCAGCTGCTTCGAGCGATCGAGATCGAGCGAGGATGTCGGCTCGTCGAGCACGATGAGCTTGACGCCAGGCGTGGCCGCGGCGCGTGCGATCTCCACCATCTGCCGCTCGGCGATGGTGAGGTGTCCGACCTCGGCGTCGGCGTCGATGCCGTTGCCGGGAAAGACGGCGTCCAGCGCAACGCGGGCGCGGGCGCGGTAGAGCGCGCGCCAGCCAGGCCGGCTTGCCGAGTCGGCGGGGGTTTCGAGAAAGAAATTCTCGGCGACCGACAGGTTGGCGCAGAGCGACAGCTCCTGATGCACCATGCGGATGCCGCGCCGCTGCCCTTCGCCGGTGTCGTAGGCTGCGAACGCCACCTCCTCGTCGGCGAAACAAATCGAGCCGAGCGTCGGCCACATCGCGCCGCACAGGATGCGCATCAGCGTCGATTTCCCGGCGCCGTTGCCGCCGACAAGCCCGATTACGTCGCCGGTGTGGACGGACAGGTTGATCCCCGCATTGGCAAGCGTCGGCCCGAAGCTTTTGGTGATGCCGCTGAGCGACACGACACTTGGCCGGACAGGAGCGGCAGGCTTCACGGCCATGGCGACCTCCTGATCGGCAACGGCAAGCTGGGACATTCGTCCTCCGTTTTGTTCGACGGCAAGGAACGGGCGCGGCCGCGAGGCGACGCCCGATCCAGCAGGTCCCTTTACTTGCTGAGCAGGTTCTGCTTGACCCAGTCCAGCGAATAGCTCGGGCTGATAATCTGGCCGCCCGGCAGCTTCGCATAGTCCTTCAGATTGCCGGCATCGACCGTCGCCACTGGCATGATCATCAGCTTGGGCGCCTTGGCGCCCTTGAGCAGCGACAGGCCGAGCCAGAAGGCGGCGCCGCCGATGCCCGGCGTGGTGTTCATCGACACGGTCTGGTAACCGTTCTTGGCATTCTCCTCGGCCCACCATTTGACGAAGTCGGTGCCGCCGCCGCCTTCGATGACCGGCATCTTGTCCTTGTAGTCGCCGCCATACTGGACGAAGGCCTGGGCGATGCCGACGTCATCGCTGCCGCCCTGGCCGAGCACGGCGTCGACATGCGGCAGCGAGGGCAGCACGTTGGCGATCGCCGATTGCGCGACGGATGCCGTCGCCTGGCCATAGACGGTCGCGACCACCTTGATGTCGGGATATTTGGCCAGCACCGACTGCTGCGCGTTGAACATGTCGTTGTCGGGCGCCGAGCCCTTCACGCCGCGCACCTGGATGACGTTGCCTTTGCCGCCGAGCATCTTGAACACGGCTTCCGCCTGGGCGGCCTTGTAGCCCTTGAAGTCGAAATTGAGCTGGTAGTTGCAAGGCGCTGAAGCGACCGAGTCAAAGGAGATGACGATGATGCCGGCCTTGCACGCCTTCTCGATGACGCCGTTGACGGCGGTCTCGGAAGCGGCGTCGACGGCGAGCACATCGACCTTCTTCAGGATCAGTTCGGCGATCTGGCTGTTCTGCTGCGCGACCGAGCCGTCGCCATTCATGACGATATAGTCGGCGATCTGTCCGGCGGCCTTCGCCTCCTTGGCCGAAGCCTCGAAGGCTTCCACCATCTGATGGCGCCACGTATTGCCGTAATAGGCATTGGCGAGCGCGATGACCGGCGCGTCTTGGGAAGCCATTGCCGGCAGAGCCGAAACGCTCCCTAGCGCGGCGCCCGCGAGCGCCGTCACAATTGCAAACTTCATGTTACTTCCTCCCAAAAATGCCGCCTATGCGGATGGCCGCAAGCATTCCCGGCGGCGTCCCTCCAAGACACCATACCAGTTACATGTTATACCAGTATACATCGAATAAGCAAGCCGGGATCTTTTCGATCTGCCTTTGTCGGGATCCGATAGGGTATTTCGATGTTGCGGGTCGCGACGCTGGAGAATTCCAATCGCAAGGGCATTTCGATGCTACCGGACGCGGCCACGGCACGGTAGCCGCAAGATTGCTGCGGAAACCGGCCGCGCTGGGCACGCCCGGAGCTTCTCATCCGGTAACGGCTCGGGGCTACGAAAGGATTGGGCATGCCCCTACTCGCGGCCTCGCGGGCATCTTTCCGGTTCATCGTGGCATGTCGTGCCAGGCCGGGTCGAGATGATCCACATGAAGCGCGCCGAATGGAGGCAGGACTTCAACACCGCGAGACCCCATTCCTCTCTCGGATACCAGACCCCGGCGGCCTTCGCCGGAACCCTCACCGCAACCGGCTCCGACGATGGAGCTTCGGGCGTGGTTGAGGCCGAAGAACAGGCTCTCGTTCAACAGCTCATCGCGCATCCGGCCGTTGAAGGATTCGACGTAGCCATTTTGCTGATGCGCGGCGGCGCCAGCTCCGGCGGGCGCGGCCGCCAATGTGAAACTCGTCCACCGGCGAGAGGCCCTCGGCGGTGACCGTGCTGTCGGTCTTGCCCATGGCGGCAAGACCATCACGGATATCTGCGACCAGGCTAGCTCGCGCGTAGTGTTCCGCAACCTGTGAACGCGGCGTCGCTTCCATACCTTCGCCCCGTTTGACTCCGCCCATCATAGGTATGAATCCACCTACAGGTCGCTTTTTGGGCGAAGGCCCACTTATTCAGACAGTGTTGAGTGGCTTTTTTGGAACTAAGGCGCAGCTTGCTCTAAATTAGAAAATCACCCGTTCAGAACCCCAAACCGGGGTCAAAGATCGAGTAAAACAGCGCCTTGGGCGCGGCTGCAACAGGCCAGGACAAAGCCCGCCGATTTTTCTTCGGGCGTGAGGCCGCCAAGGTCATGCATCGCGACTTCGCCCGAAAGCTTGGCTATCCGACACGTGCCGCAAATTCCCTGCTGGCAGCCGGTGGGGACATAGACTCCAACCTTGCGCGCAGCGTCCAGCAGGGTCTCTCCGGGCGCACAGCGATGCTCTGACCCGGAACGGGCGAAATGGACCGTGGAAGAAACAGTAGATTCCACTGGAGCAAAACCACCCAGCCCGCCTCCGAAGCTCTCCTCATGGTATCGACGAGGGTCAACGCCTGCCTCGCCAAGACCGCCTCGCATCGCCCTCATGTACTGTTCGGGGCCGCAGGCGTAGACCGTACGCTCCCCAAGATCAGGGACGAGGCCCAGGAGCATGGGGGCATCTATGCGACCAGTCGGGCCTGCCCAAGCGGTATCCCCCTTGGAACACACGCATGTCACACTTAGATTGCGGAAGCGGGCAGCGAGCGCATCCAGTTCCGACCTGAAGATGATATCTCGCGGCGATCGTGCGCTGTACACGAGACGCAAGTCCAGATCGGATGCTCTGTCCGTCAATGATCGCAGCATAGACATAAGAGGTGTGATCCCGCTGCCGCCCCCAAGAAAGAGAGGTTTTTCAGTCGGCAAGCCATGGAGGTTAAAGGAGCCTAGTGGGCCTTCAATCATGATTTCGTCGCCACGCCGCAGATTGTCGTGGAGCCAATTGGAAACGAGCCCGCCTGGCGTGCGCTTTACCGTGATGTGCAAGTCAAGCGGTCGTGTCGGTGGCGACGAAACGGAATAGGACCGGGCCACCGCAGCGCCATCGATCGTGAGATTAAGGACTACGTATTGCCCCGCATGGAAGGAGAACATTTCGCCTGATGCAGCCGAGAAGACAAATGTCTTCACATCGTGTGTCTCGTCGATGAGTCCACGGCAGAGCATTGCCTGTGGCGACGTATCAGCCCATTGCCGCTGCCGCATCGTTGCGAAAAAATCGAAACCAGGAAGAGAAGTGTGCGCGTTCATGGTTGGCTCTTCAATGACGCGCCAACATGGCAGCCGGACGCTCTCCGGAACAGTGGCTTGAATACTGCTTTTTAATCGGCAATTTCGATCTACGTCTCGAGCGACATCACCGCCAGCTGCAGCGCACGGAGCCCTTTGCGGATGATCGGCTCGTGCTTGCGGCGGGCGAGCATAGCCGTGTGCACGGGTTGATAGAGTGTCGGTGCGCCCTCGACAAGGAACGACGGGCACTCGGACGTAAACCTGCGGGCATCGTCGTTGCGCATGTAACAACTTCCCCCGGTTCGCCGTAGCATCGCTTCCGCCAGGCTCTCGGATCCCATGGAAAGGCGCGAAATTGCCAGAGAAGGAATCAGCTCCGAATGGGTTTTCTCAAGTACGACGGTGTAGCCCGGACGAATGTAACTGTCAGGATCGACCTCCGACATTGTCCTCGCAAAGGTCGAGACCATCACATATTCCTCGACCATGAGGTGCTCGTAAGCAATTTCGGGAAGATAGCGCGGCGCATACAGCACCGCTATGTCGAGATTGCCCATGCTGAGATCCGTCACCATCTGATTGGAATAGTCGGATTCTACATGGATCGAGGCTTTGGGAAGCGCCTGACAGAGCGCCTCCACCCACCCAGGCAGCACCGAGCGGGTCATGCCAACCTGCGCCGCCACGCGCAGAGTTCCTTCGAACCGGTTGAACGCCCGCACGTCATGGCGCGCTTGTGACCAGGTCGACAGCATCGCCCTCGCGTAGGCTTCGAAACGTCGCCCCGCCGCGGTCGGTTCAGCGCCGGCTCGACCACGATGAAACAGCTCCGATCCTACCGCACTTTCGAGACTCTTGATCCGGCTGCTAACAGTCGATTGGGTAACGTTCAGCCGGTCGGCAGTCCGATTGAAGTTCCGCGATTCAACGATGTCCAGAAACGTCTCAATGTGGTCGAGCTGCATGGTCATACCCAATCGAAAAATCCGATTATTACCCAGAGATCATTGTCTTGATCCGGCACTTGTCAAGGCGGAAGCTGGAGGAACTAAACGGCTAGCCACGCCGAGGTCCGAGAGGGAGCATAAACCAAAGTGTTTATCGTCGACTGCGATTGTCACAATTACTGGTCCAGCGCCACGGTATTGGAGCCTTATCTTTCGGGCATCTGGAAGGACATGTTTATTGAGGGCGAGAAGACTGGCCCCAGGGGATCCTTCCCGCACGGCCATCGTCCCTGGTTTCATCCTCAGGATTTCTCCCGGAAGGATGTGCGGCCCGAGACCGAAGCCGACAACTACCGTATCATGAAGGAAAAACATCTCGACAAATACAATGTCGGCGTGGCGATCCTGACCGGGGACGAGCCGATCGAAGCCTCAACACTTGCAAACCCGTATTACGCCAGTGCGCTGGTGAGTGCCTACAATGACTATCAAATCGCCGAGTGGTTGCCGAAGGACAACCGCTTCATGGGATCGATCATCATTGCGCCGCAGGATCCCAAGCTAGCGGCTGCGGAGATCCGTCGCCTAGGCAGCCATCCTCGCATGGTCCAAGTTCTAGCCTCCCAAGGCTCTGTGAAGCCGTACGGCGATCCCTTCTATCACCCGATCTACGAAGCGTGTGCGGAAATGGGATTGCCGTTCGCCATTCACCTCGGTGGACACGGCGGCGTTAACTGGAACGCCGTCGCGCCTGCCCCAACAACCTTCTTCTGGGAAACGCACGCCATCCTCCACATGTCGGCGATTAGCCACGTCGCCAGCATGATCGCTCACGGCGTTTTTGAGAAATGGCCAGAACTCTATTTCGTAGTGATCGAATGCGGTGTCGCCTGGGTGCCGACGGTGCTGTGGCGCCTCGACGCCGACTACAAGGCGCTGCGTAAGGAAACGCCATGGCTCAAGATGCTGCCATCGGAATACTGCCGCCGGAACATCCGCTTCTCAACACAGCCGCTGGAGCAGCCGTCCAACGTGCAGCATCTCTGGTCCATTCTGGAAGCCATGGATGGCGAGAACACGCTGATGTTTGCGTCCGATTATCCGCACTGGGACTATGACGACGCCAACACGCTGCATATTCCGCCTGCCTGGAAAGCAAAGGTGATGGGTCAGAATGCACTCGACGTCTACAAGCGCATTCCTGCCATCCTGACCGCGAATGCTGCCTGACGGAAGAGAACATGAGCGAGAAAACTTTCATTTGCCGCGTTGACGAGATCGAACCGGGGACGCCAGTCATTGCCAAAGTCCGCAGCCTCTCGGTGGGTGTATTCCGCATTGGAGAGACCTTCCATGCGCTACTCAACATCTGTCCACATCGCGGCGCGCCACTCTGCGAGGGGCCGCAGTGCGGGACAACCGCGCCGGTTGATGAAGCCCGGTTCATCTATCACCGGGAAAACGAGATCGTGCGCTGCGCCTGGCACGGCTGGGAGTTCGACATCAAGACCGGTTCTGCTCTTGTCGACCCGACCGTGCGTGCGCGGACATTTCCGGTCGTGGTCGAGGACGGCAACGTCTATGTGACCGCGTGACGGTCACATTCAACTCCAATGAAGGAGGCGAAAAGCAAGGAAGAAGGATTGGCAGATCGAAGAACATGACGAGGGTTGAAAAATAACGCGGGAAAATCCGCATGGGAGAACAAAATGTCGGAATCTGAGTACAAACTTCGCATCGCGCAAAGTCTGATCGGGCGCGGCAAGGTTTCACGCCGCGACTTCATCCATCTCGGCCTGGCGGCAGGGTTTACCGTCGCCGCCGCTGACCAGATCTTCGTCACCGTGGCCCGGGCCGAGCCGCAGCAAGGCGGCTTCGCCAAGCTCGGCATGGCGCATGGGGCAACCACCGATTCAATCGATCCGGCCGGCTATCCCGATACGTTCACGCAAACGGCTTTCTCGGGAGCCATGTCCAACGGCCTCACGGAGGTTGATGCCAAAGGTAGCATACAGCCGGACCTGGCCGAGAGCTTTGAATCTTCCAACGGCGCTAAAACATGGGTTTTCAAGCTGCGCAAGGGCGCCACCTTCCACAACGGCAAGACCGTGACGGCGGACGATGTCGTGACCTCGATGCGGTATCACATGGGTGCCGACACTAAGTCGG
Source organism: Mesorhizobium sp. WSM4976 (assembly GCF_029625685.1). Taxonomy (NCBI): domain Bacteria; kingdom Pseudomonadati; phylum Pseudomonadota; class Alphaproteobacteria; order Hyphomicrobiales; family Phyllobacteriaceae; genus Mesorhizobium; species Mesorhizobium sp. WSM4976. The sequence goes on along the minus strand of NZ_JARTVT010000028.1, from coordinate 5,145 downwards.
CAGCAAAGTCTCTGCTTGAACCCGTTTCCAATATTAAGGCCGACGGTCCCGAAACGGTGGTCTTTACGCTTAACAGCGGCAATGCCGATTTCCCCTACATCGTGAGCGACTATCATTTCGTCATCATGCCGAGCGTGGAAGGAAAGGCCGATTGGGCATCAGGAGCACGAACCGGCGCATTCGTGCTCGAGAATTTCCAGCCGGGAGTTTCGGCCAAGCTCAAGCGCAACCCCAACTATTTCAAGAACGGCAAGCCTTACCTGGATGAGGTGGAATTCATCGCGATTACGGATTTGGCCGCACGCATGGCTGCGCTCTCGACCGGAGAAGTGGACTATATTGGACGCGCCGATCTGAAGACACTCGGCATGTTGAAGCGCAATCCAAAAATCGAGATCATCGAGATCACCGGCTACGGCCACTATACTTTGCCGATGAACGTCACCATGGCGCCTTTCGACAATCCGGATGTGCGCATGGCAATGAAATGGGCGATCAACCGTCAGGAGATCGCCGACAAGATTTTCCTTGGCCATGCTACCGTCGCCAATGACGATCCAATCGCGCCGGCGATCAAGTTCTATAAGAACCCGCAGCCGCAACACAGTTTCGACCCCGAAAAGGCACGCCATTATCTGAAGAAGGCGGGCATGGAAAAGCTGAAGGTCGACCTCTCCGTGGCAGATGCCGCTTTCGCGGGTGCGGTAGACGCGGCCGCGCTCATTCGCGAGACGGCCGCCCAGTGTGGCATAGACGTCAATGTGGTGCGCGAGGCTGAGGACGCCTATTGGGATAATGTCTGGCTCAAGAAGCCGTGGTGCGCTTCCTATTGGAGCGGTCGCGCGACCGCCGACTGGATGTTCACACAAGCCTTCGCAGCCGAATCCAACTGGAACGAGTCGTTCTGGAAGAACCCCCGCTTCAACGAATTGCTCGTCAAAGCCCGAGCCGAAACGGATGAGGCCAAGCGCGCCAACATGTATGGCGAAATGCAGCAGCTGACCCACGACGATGGCGGCAGTATCGTGCTGGTGTTCAACAATTTCGTCAGCGCCAAATCCAAGAAACTAGCCCATGGCGATGTGGCGCCGAATTGGGAAAATGACGGGCTGAAGATGGCTGAGCGCTGGTGGATGGCTGAGGCATAGGGGTGTTTGCCAAGCACGCCGCTAGCACTGCGGACGGCGCGCTCTTGGGAATCCGCGCATGCGTGTGAATCCGGTCGCGAAAACGGTTCTGCAACGGTTAGGCCTCGGCCTGGTCACTCTGTTCATCGTTTCGATCATCATATTTTCGGCGATCGCAATGCTGCCCGGCGACTTCGCCAAGGCGACGCTCGGTCAATCTGCTACCCCGGAAACGGTCGCGGCCCTTCAACACGAGATCGGCCTCGATCGCCCGCCAATCCAACGCTATTTCAGCTGGATCGGTAAGATGGCACAGGGTGACTTCGGATCCTCCTTCGCAAGTCGCACCGGCTATCGGCGGACCGTCGCGGAAATCATCGCCCCTCGTCTCTACAATACCATGTTCCTGGCGCTAATGACCGCTCTCGTCGCGGTGCCGCTGGCATTGGGGTTGGGCATTTTTGCGGCCCTGTACCGCAACAGCTGGTTCGATCGACTTGTAAACACGGTGACGCTTACGACGATTTCGTTCCCTGAATTCTTCGTCGCCTACATACTCGCCTTCCTGATCATCTCGCGCGATACGTTCGCCGGCACGCAGTTCGCACAATCTCTACCCGTCTGGCTTGCGGTTTCGATCAACTGGACCCTGAACGTCGTACCGAAGTTCCCGACCCTGGCAAATATCAGCGACCAGACGCCGTTCTGGGAGCACGTCTGGCGTGCAGCCCTGCCGTCCATCACGCTCACACTCGTCATCGTCGCTCACATGATGCGAATGACGCGCGCGGCAATCATCAACATGCTTTCAAGCCCCTATATCGACATGGCTCGGTTGAAGGGAATGAGGCCAATGGTGATCGTGCTTCGGCACGCTTTGCCAAACGCCTGGGCCCCGATCGTGACGGTTGTCGCCTTTAATCTTGCCTATCTCATCGTCGGTGTCGTGGTTGTCGAGGTGGTGTTCGTCTACCCCGGCGTCGGCCAACTGATGGTCGATGCCGTGAAATCGAGAGACGTGCCCGTCGTGCAGTCCTGTGCCCTTGTCTTCGCCGCCACCTACATTCTGCTCAACCTGATCGCCGACATTATTTCGATTGCAACCAACCCGAGGCTTTTGCACCCACGATGACAAGCGCAGAGCCCGTCATCCACACCACCGGAGCGCCCAGAGTAAGGCGCACGCGCCGGTCTCGCATGAGGATAGCGCTGAAGAAGGCCCCGCTCAGTGCCTGGTTCGGTATGGGTGTAACCCTATGCTACATCCTGGTCGCCCTATTTGCGCCGCTGATTGCTCCGTATCGAGAAACGCAGGTATTTAGCGAGGCATTCGCGCCGTGGGGCCACGAGTTTATGTTCGGGACCGACCAACTCGGTCGCGACATGCTTACTCGACTGATCTATGGGGCTCGCAACACGATCGGCATCGCCTTTGCCACAACAATCATATCCTTTGCAGCGGGTGTGACGCTGGGCCTTCTAGCTGCAATGTACCGGGGCTGGCCGGACCAGATATTGTCGCGCGCGGTGGACGTGTTGATGTCGATCCCAAGCCTGATTTTTGCGCTGATGCTGCTCTCCATATTCGGCTCGTCGATCACCAGCCTCGTCCTGATCATCGCGCTGCTCGATTCAACGCGCGTGTTCCGCCTGGCGCGAGCTGTTGGCCTTAACGTAGCGGTGATGGAGTTTGTCGAGGTCGCGCAATTGCGCGGGGAAGGTCCGGCATGGATACTGCGCAAGGAAATCCTGCCCAACATTTTGCCGCCGCTCATAGCGGAATTTGGTCTGCGATTTTGTTTTGTGTTTCTGACCATTGCAGCATTGTCGTTCCTGGGCGTCGGCATACAGCCGCCATCGGCTGATTGGGGGTCGATGGTGCGGGAAAACGCAACGCTGATCACCTACGGCGATGTCACGCCGCTGTTACCGGCGGGGGCCATTGCCCTCCTCACGGTAGCGGTGAACTTCGTCGTCGACTGGGTTTTGCATTCGACCAGCGGACTGCGTGATGAAAAATAACAGTGGCACCGCGCGCGAAAAGGGAACAGATCTTCTCAAGGTCCGGCACCTCCATGTTGAAGGCTTTTCCGATGAGCGGTGGCACCCGATCGTGCGCGGCGTGAATCTCTCGCTTAAACGCGGAGAAGTGCTCGGACTGATCGGTGAATCCGGCGCCGGAAAATCGACTATCGGCCTTGCGGCAATGGGGTATGCCAAGCCGGGTTGCCGTATCACCCAAGGCTCGGTGCTGTTCGACGGCGTCGATCTTTTGTCAATGACCGAAGCCCGCCGGCGGCGGCTGCGGGGCTCCCGCATTGCTTACGTGGCGCAAAGCGCGGCCGCCTGGTTCAACCCGGCTCACCGGCTCCTCGATCAGACCGTGGAAACCGCAGTTGCGCACGGGATCGCCAGCCGAGACAAGGCCAATTCCGATGCTATTGACCTTTATCGACGCCTCCAGCTTCCAGAACCCGAGAGCATAGGCTTCCGGTATCCGCACCAGGTATCCGGTGGCCAGTTGCAGCGAGCCATGGCTGCCATGGCTATGGCTTGCCGACCCGACCTGATCGTGTTCGATGAGCCTACCACCGCGCTCGATGTGACGACACAAGTCGAGGTCCTCGCCTCGATCCGCAGGATTGTTGAAGATTTCAACACGGCAGCGATCTACGTGACGCACGATCTGGCAGTCGTGGCCCAGATGGCGGACCGGATCATGGTTCTGCGCCATGGGCAAACCGTCGAAGAAGCCGAGACGCGGCAGATGCTGACGGCCCCTGCCCAGGAATACACCCGCACGCTCTGGGCCGTGCGCAAGCTCGCCAAGCCCGAGATTCAGACCCACGATCACATCCTGTCGATCGACAATGTCACCGCCGCGTATGCCGGAAGGATTAAGGTGCTGGTTGACGTGTCCATCAAGGTTCCGCGTGGCCGAACCGTGGCAGTGGTGGGCGAATCAGGGTCCGGCAAATCGACGCTAGCTCGTGTTGTTACGGGCTTGCTGCCTGCCATATCCGGGTCGATCTCATTTGATGCCAAGCCGCTTCCATTGTCCCTGAGGGAACGCTCGAAAGACCTGCTGCGGCGCATCCAAATGATCTATCAGTCACCGGACAGCGCGCTTAACCCTCGCCAGACTGTCGAGGAGATAATCGCGCGTCCGCTCGAATTCTATTTAGGTTTAAAAGGCCAGCAGCGCGACCGGCGGATCGCTGAACTCATGCACATGATCGAGATGGACGAAGGGTTCCTCGACAGGCTGCCCGCAGAATTGTCCGGAGGGCAGAAGCAGCGAATCTGCCTAGCCCGCGCGCTGGCTGCAAATCCGGAGCTCATTATCTGTGACGAGGTCACCTCAGCACTGGATCAGATTGTACAGGAAGAGATGTTGACGCTGTTGATGCGCCTGCAGCGCGAACTCGGCATCAGCTACATCTTCATTACCCACGATATCGCAACGGTAAGAGCAATCGCGGACGAGGTTGTGGTCATGCGTCAGGGGAAGGTAGTGGAGCAGGGCTTAAAAACCGAGATACTGACGCCACCCCACGCAGCCTACACCGAACTGCTTCTTTCGTCCGTGCCGGAAATGGATCCGGATTGGCTGACGACATTGCTGGCCAGACGAAAGAACCAGGGTAGTCCTAGTGCGGCTGGCTGAACAGCGCTGCCATCGGCGCCGTGGCCGCTCGCGCTGACATTGCCGATCTTGACGCGTTGCCTGCTGCGATGCTTGCCCGCAGGCTCGACAGATCTGGAAGTGTTCCTCCTCTGTGGCTGCCCTTTGTGACGTTGCCCCGAGTTTCTATCCAGTTTTGAGTTCGTTTCCGGCGTGGGTTGTGAGGTGCTGCCCGTCTTTGGATCGCCCCGGGCCGGAACTTCCGGAGTGTTTGGCTCAGGTAGCGGAAGCCGCCGATGAGCCTTTCATGAGCGAAATCGGCGGCTTGTTGCCGATCGCGCTGTGGGGTCGGACGGTATTGTACAACTCGACGACTTAACACCCACGGGACTG
>NZ_JARTVT010000027.1:0-116313 GCF_029625685.1 Mesorhizobium sp. WSM4976 | reverse complement strand
CCCCTTACGATCCCCAAAAACACCCCGCCGCAAACGCCTTGCTCACAACAGGTTGACACAGGAAGTCTCATGCCGCGCCCCCGAGATAGGCCTCAATGACACGCGGGTCTCGCGCCACCTCGTCGGCGGTGCCCTCGCACAGCAGTTCGCCGCTCGCCATCACCAGCACGCGGTGGCAAAGCCGCGTCACCATGTCGATATTATGCTCGATCAACAGGAAGGTGATGCCGCTCTCGTTGATGTCGCGGATGCGGTCGATGATGACCTCGAGCAGCGTGGCGTTGACGCCGGCCGCCGGCTCGTCAAGCAAAATGATCGCCGGATCGGCCATCATCACGCGGGCGAGCTCGAGCAGCTTGCGCTGTCCACCGGAAAGCACCCGCGCCGGCTCGTGCGCCAGGCGGGTCAGCGAGACGAGTTCCAGCAGCTCGGCGGCTTTCTTCGCGGCGGCTTTCTCTTCGGCGGCGACCCGCCACGGCCTGAGGAAATTGGCAAGCAGCCGCTCGCCGGTCTGCTCTTGCGCGGCAAGCATGACGTTCTCGATCAGCGTCAGGTTGGGGAGGGGCCGGGGGATCTGGAACGTACGCCCGAGGCCACGTCCGATGCGGCGGTGCGCGGCCTCGCCGGAAACGGGTACGCCGCCCAGATAGATCTCGCCGCTGGATGGCAGAATGCTGCCGGCCAGAAGGTCGAACATTGTCGTCTTCCCCGCGCCGTTCGGACCGATCAAGCCCAGAATCTCGCCGAGGCGAACGTCGAACGAGACATTGTTCACGGCCATTAGCCCACCGAAGCGCCTGACGACGTTTCTTGCCGCCAGCACCGGCTCGTCGGGTCTGGCCCCATGCCGTTCCACTGTGTCTCCCATCAGTCCTCGGGGTCGGAAGCGTTTGTCGCTTTCTAATTTTGATATGTGATCACACTTGCTTTGATCACGCTAATCAGCTTTAATTTTCTCCGCAAGCCGAAAATAGGCGTCGGGCCAAAAAGGCTGGAGTCGGGAGAGCATGCACAAGGCAGCCGTGGAGCGGACCAATGACGTCTTCGCCGCGCAACTTGCGCCGGTCGGCCGCGAGACTGTGCAGGATCGCGTCTATTCGGAGCTGCGCCGCGCTCTGATCGGCGGCCTGTTCGAGCCAAGCCAAGTGCTGACCATTCGTGGCCTTGCCGACGCGCTGGTCACCTCGACCATGCCGGTACGTGAGGCGCTCGGACGGCTGATCACGGAAAAAGCGCTCGAGGCGCTGCCCAACCGTTCGGTGCGCGTGCCGCCGATCACGCTGGAGCGGATCGACGACCTGCTGCGCGCGCGCATCCTGATCGAGGGGGAGGCGATCTCGCTTGCCGCAACGCGCATGGGGCCGCGTGGAATTGCGACCGTCGAGGCCCTGCTGCGCGAATGGGACGAGGTCCGGGCGCTGAAGCACAAAAAGGATATCGACCGCGAAGTTACGCTCAACCAGAGCTTTCACTTCGAGATCTACCGCGCCTGCGGGTCTGCCGTGCTGATACCGATGATAGAGAGCCTCTGGCTGCAATCCGGCCCATGCATCCGCGTCGCCATCTACGCCTTTTCCGAAGCCGGCGAGGTGGACACCGCGCATTACCATCGCAGCATCGTCGCAGCGCTGGCGGCGCAGAACGCAAAGGCCGCGCGCGAGGCATTGGTGGCCGACATCAGCCGGCCCTTTGCCTTCCTTCGCGACAAGCTGCAATCCAAGGCTCGAACGGAGTGAGATGACAAGCCGCGCCATAAAAATCACCGAGCCGCGCTCAGGATTGTCCGCGACGGCGCTGTTGCTGCCGGAGAAGGCGCCGGGCAATGCTGCCTTTCTCTGGAGCTATCTGGAGGAGCTGCGCGTGGTCGCCGGCATCCATGCGATGTGGACCGGTCCTGAAATCTCCTGTCCCGTGCCGTCGTCGCATCTGGAGGGCAAGGCCTATGCCCAGCCGTTGCCGGCCGAGAATGCGACCCTGACGCCTCAGCCAGGCGACATCGTGCTCTCTTATGTGCCGCCGCGTATGTGGGGCGGCAATCCGAACGCGATCTTCGACATCGGACTGTTTTACGGACAGGGCGCGCGGCTCTTGTTTCCGATCGGGTGGCTCGCTGGAAGCGTCGTCGCACAAGTGCTGCCAGAGCAGCGGGAACAGTTCGCTGCCGCCTGCGGGGTCATTCGCCGCAATGGTGCCTGTGACGTCGCCTTCACGCGAGCGGAGATCTGAAAATGGCCGGGCGCGACGACAGTTTCGAGCTCTTCGATCTTCGTGTCGAGGCGGTCATCCCAGAGGGTAAGCCGATCTATTGCGGCGCCAAGACCGGCGACTATTTCGAACTGAAGGGGGAGATGCTGTCGCTGCCGACGGGGCAGGGCTTTTCGATCTACTCAATTGCCGCCGTGCTGCCGCTCCTGGCGGCCAAGCAGAGGCCGACGCACGCCAATGACTGGATGACGTCCGACGCCGAGATTGCCTGTCCAGATCCCAACTGCGCCAGCCGGCTCAGGATCGTCAGGGTGGCCAAGCGGCGGTTCAGCCACGCCGAAACGACCGCGGTGCCGCTGCCGGGGGAGACGGAGCACAAATGACTGCCAAGACTTTCGAACTTGCCCAAGGCTACGCCATTTCGCGCGTCATTCGCGGCGGCTGGCAACTGGCCGGCGGCCACGGCGCGATAGACCGTGAACAGGCTATAGCCGATCTTGTCGCAACATTCGACGCCGGCATCTTCACCTATGACTGCGCAGACATCTACACCGGCGTCGAGGAGCTGATCGGCGCCGCGCGTCTGCGGCTCGGCAACGAACGCGGCCTTGATGCCGCCGCCAGGATGAAGGTGCACACCAAGTTGGTGCCCGACCTTGAGCGGCTGGCCGGCATCAGCCGCGATTATATCAGTGGCATCGTGGACCAGTCGCTGCGCAGGCTGAAGACCGAGCGCATCGACCTCGTGCAATTCCACTGGTGGGATTATGCGCAGCCTCGTTATGTCGAGGTGATGGGATGGCTCGACGAGCTCCGCCGCGAGGGCAAGGTCCGCAATCTCGGCACCACCAATTTCGACACGCAGCGGCTCGCCGAAATCCTGGCGGCGGGCATTCCGCTGGTCAGTCAGCAACTGCAATATTCCGTGCTCGACCAGCGTCCTGCCCAAGGCCTTGCCTCGCTGGCGAAGAAACATGACATGCATTTCCTATGTTATGGTTCGGTTGCCGGCGGGTTCCTCAGCGATAGATGGCTTGGCGCTGCCGAACCGGCGACGCCGCCCGAAAACCGCTCACTGGTCAAATACAAGCTGATCATCGATGATTTCGGCGGCTGGGACCTGTTCCAGCAATTGCTGCTTGCATTGAAAACGGTCGGCGAGCGCCACCGCGTCGACATCGCCACCATCGCCAGCGCCTGGGTGCTGGAACAGCCCCAGGTCGCAGCCGTGATTGTCGGCGCCCGCAACCAGGCGCACGCGCTTGCCAACGCGGCAATCATGAACGTCCAATTGAGCCTCGAAGACAAGGCGGCGATCGGCGCCGTGATCGCGCAAAGCCCCGGTCTCGAAGGCGACGTCTACACGCTTGAGCGGGACCGCCATGGCCGCCACGGCTCAATCATGCACTACAATCTGAATGCGGGCCGGGTGTGAGTGCCATGAGCCAGAACGACTCGCTGTTTTCACGCGCCAGCACCGAGATCGTCGATTTGCACCGTTTTTTCGTCGACTGGTTCGTCACCGCGCGCGCCGACACGGTCGACTTCGGTCGTTTCGAAACTGCCATGGGCGAAGGCTTGACCATGATCGCGCCAAGCGGCGCCGTACTCGGTCGCGAGGCGGTCGTCGACCATGTCAGGCAAAGCCGCGCCACCTGCGATGACGGCTTTGCCATCTCGATCGAGGACATTAGGCCCGGCTGGCAAACCGACGACACGATCGTCGTCCTCTATGTTGAGGCGCAACTGCGCGGCGGCAAGTTCAGCCGCCGTCAGTCGAGCGCCGTCTTTACCACCAGTTCATCGGCGCCCAACGGCGTCGAATGGCGGCACCTGCATGAGACCTGGCTGCAGGTGCCGGAACGCTGAACCAGGCCCAAAAGATCAAACCACAGACGAGTAACTCAAGGGGAACAGCAATGAGAACCACGATACTGAAACTCACCAGCGCGCTTGCTCTCGTCACGCTGGCAGGCGCGGCTCAAGCCGCCGATTGCAAGATCACCGTCGGGCTAGTCATGGAGCTGACCGGCCCCGCCGGCGAATACGGCCAGGCCGGCGCCAAGTCGGTCGAGATGGCCTTCCGCGACATCAATGCCGCAGGCGGCGTGCGTGGCTGCGATCTTGCGACCGACACGCGCGACAGCCAGAGCCAGGGCAATGTAGCCGTCGATGCCGCGACCCAGCTCGTGCAGGTCAAGAAAGTGCCTGTCATCATTGGCGGCATTATTTCTTCGGTGTCGATCCCGATCCTCACCTCGGTCACTGCGCCGGCCAAGATCGTCCAGGTGTCGCCTGCATCCTCTTCGCCGACGCTGACCGCGCTCGGCCGCGATGGCAAAACCAACGGCATCTTCTTCCGCACCATCACCTCGGATGCACTGCAGGGCGTGGCCGCCGCCAAGTACGCCGTCGACAAGGGCTTCAAGAAGCTGTCGATCATCCACGTCAACAACGACTTCGGTGTCAACATGGTGGCGGAGTTCTCGCGCGCCTATAAGGCGCTCGGCGGCATCATCGTCTCCGACACGCCCTACAACGAGAAGCAGTCGAGCTATGCCTCGGAAGTGACGGCGGCGATGGCCGGCGAACCGGATGGCCTCTATCTCGTCAGCACGCCGGTCGACGGCGCCACCATCGCCCGCACCTGGATCTCGCAAGGCGGCGTGCAGAAGTTCCTGCTCAATGACGGTATGAACAGTCCGGACTTCATTGAATCCGTCGGAGCCGATTATCTCAAGGATGCTTACGGTACGTCCTCCGGCACCAGCCCGACCGCGTCGACCGACTATTTCAACAAGAACTACAAGGAATTCTCTGGCATCGAGCCATCAAACCCGGCCGCCGATCGTTCCTATGACGCAGGGGCCATCGTCGGGCTTGCCATCGCCATTGCCGGCTCCGACGACCCCGCCAAGATCAAGGACGCCATGTACAAGGCGGTCGATCCGGCAGGCACGCCGATCTATGCCGGCAAGGAATTCGCCAAGGCGCTCGGCCTGATCAAGGACGGAAAGCCGATTCGCTACGAAGGAGTGATCGGCCCGGTCTCCTTCGACAAATATGGCGACATCACCGGGCCATTCCGGCTGTGGAAGATCGTCGACGGTAAGGTGACGACCGACGGCGAGATGACGACGGATGATGTGAACGCGCTGCAGGCGAAGCTGCAGTAACGTGGAAATACCTGCCCGGCGGCGATCCTTTAGAGCAATTCCAGCGAGCGGTTTCCGTCCCGAATTGCGTGAAAACAAAAAGTTAGAGCGTTTCACCGTTTCCGTCAGACGGTGAAGCGCTCTAGGCTTCGATCGCCGCCGATCCAACAGGCACGAGCGCGCGTCGCGTCATACCAAATGGCGCTATCTCGTTCCGTCTAGATTAGCTTGCTGCATCGCTCCAAGTGACGATGGTTGTGTTCCTTCGTTGGCTCGGCTCCGCTAACGCCTTGTTTGGCGCCACGCTTCATACTCACCGCGGGCATCATCGTGCAGCGGATAATAGCGCTGCAAGGGCGCGCCCTGCATGAGCTTCTCCCGGGAAAACTCTTCCCAATCGTGGTGCTTCTGGGCCTCCTCGATCACCATGGGCGCCATCGAGACGGGAACCACCACCGCCCCGTCATCGTCGGCGACGATGATGTCGCCGGGGATCACCGTGACACCGCCGCAGGCGATCGGCACGTTGACGGCATTGGGATAAATGCTGGTCTGCACATGATAGTTGGGCGTCCAGCCGCGCAGCCATAGCGGCAGATCGAGCTTCTCGACGTTGGGCCGGTCGCGCATGCATCCATCGATGATGATGCCCGCGCCGCCCCGGCCCTTGAAATAGGTCGACATCATATCGCCGAAGACGCCTGACCTCATGTCGCCGCGCGCGTCCACAACGACCACGTCGCCCTCCTGCGCGTGATAGAGCACATGCCGGTGCAACTGCGTTTCCGGATCGGCATATTCGCCTTCGTTGAAGAGGTCCGGCCGCTGCGGTAGAAACTGCAGCGTCAGCGCCGGTCCGACGATCGATTTGCCATGGTTCTGCGCGACCGGGCCGACCATGTGCGGGCTGCGAAAACCCATATGGCCGAGCGTGCCGGCAACTGTCGCGGCGCCGATCTCCTTTAGTGCTTCGATCAGGTCCTTGGACGGTCGTTTGATGTCGGTTGTATGCGTCATTGTCGGACTCCGGATGAGATGGAATTACCAGTTGGTGACGGAACCGTCGCGGCGCTTGAGATGCGGCGCTTCCCAGAAGCGAAAGCTCTGCGCTTCGATCTCGGCCTCGTTGACCTCGACGCCGAGCCCGGGCTGGTCGCCGACCGGGTAATGGGTGCCGTCCAGCCGTGGTTGCACGGGGAAGAACTCGGAGTTGTCGAAGCCCAGCTTCTTCTCGGGCACCCTGGTTTCGAGCCAGGCGAAGTTCGGCACCGCGGCGCCCAGATGGATGGTCGCGGCCGTGCACACCGGACCAAGTGGATTGTGCGGCATCAGGTCCACATAATGCGCCTCGCTCCAGCCGGCGACCTTCATAGCCTCGGTGAGGCCGCCGACATTGCACACATCGAGCCGGTTGAACTGGTGGATGCCGCGCTCGATGTAGGGCAGGAACTGCCACTTGCTGGCAAACTCCTCGCCGATGGCGAAGGGGATGTCGGTCATCCTGCGCAGGCTCTCATAGGCCTCCGGCGTCTCGTCGCGGATCGGCTCCTCGAGGAAATCGAGCACGCCGCGGCCAAGCTTGCCGCAGAAGCTCGCCGCCTCGGCCACGGACAGCCGATGATGATAATCGATGCCAAGCACGACCTCGTCCCCCAGCGCCTCGCGGGCCTTGTTCAGCATGCCCGCGGTAGGACCGATCGACCCGCGCGGCTCGAAAATGTCCTTGCTGCTCTGCCCGGCGGGGAAGAAGCGGATCGCCTGCCATCCTTCGGCGAGCAGTTCGCTCGCCCGTTCGATGGCCGCGTCGCCCTCGGCCTCGTCTCCGGTAGAGGCGAAGGTGGGAACGCGGTCGCGCTGCTTGCCGCCAAGCAAATCGTAGACCGGCACCCCCAGCGCCTTGCCCTTGATGTCGTGAAGGGCGATGTCAATGGCGGAGATCGCTGCCTGCAGAACCCGCCCGCCTTCGAAATATTGACTGCGATAGAGTTCTTGCCAGATCCGACCGATCTGCATGGCATCGCGGCCGATGAGAAACGCGCGATAGTGCTCGACCGCGCCAGCCACGGCCTTCTCGCGACCGCTCAAGCCGCTCTCGCCCCAGCCGAAGATGCCCTGGTCGGTCTCGACCTTGACGAGCATCTGGTTACGGGTCCCCACCCACACCGGGTAGGGCTTGATAGCGGTGATCTTCATCTTCGTCGTCATTCCCCCTCATGTCCCATGCGTTCGCTGTCTCAACTGGCCTCGAGCGCCATTTCCGTCTCACTGTCGAACAGGTGCATGCGCTCCTGGTCGAACTCGAGCCAGATCTGCTCGTCGGGTGCGACGGCGACGTTGGGGGACACGCTGATGTTGACGATGGCGCCGGAGAGGAACGCCTGCACGAAGGTGACGTCTCCGGTCGGCTCCACCGTATAGGCCTTGGCCGGAATGGCGCCGGGAACCGCGCTCTTGTGCAGCTTGATCGTCGAATGCCGAGCACCGAGCACGACTTTCCTGGTGGTCGATTTCTGGACCTTGCGCGCATTGCGTTGCGACAGCGCGAGACTCCAGCCTTCCGCGCTCGTCAGAACGGCGCCGCCGTTTGCCGTCGATGCCTCCAGCGGAATAAGGCTCATCGCCGGACTGCCGACGAAGCTCGCGACGAACATGTTGGCGGGATGGGCGAAAACCTGCGCCGGTGAATCATATTGCTGCAGATAGCCGCCATTCATCACCGCCATCCTGTCAGCCATGGTCACGGCCTCGAGCTGGTCGTGCGTTACATAGATGATCGTTGCCTTGAGGTCCTGGTGGAACCGCTTGATCTCGGACCGCATCTGCACGCGCAGCTTGGCGTCGAGATTGGAGAGCGGCTCGTCCATCAGGAACACCGCCGGATCGCGCACGAGGGCCCGGCCGAGCGCCACGCGTTGCTGTTGCCCGCCCGAAAGCTCGCGCGGCTTGCGTTCGAGCAGCTGCGTCATGTCGAGGACGCGCGCCGCTTCCCTGACCTTCCTGTCGATCTGGTCCTTGGGCAACTTCCGCATCTGCAGCGGGAAGGCGAGGTTCATATAGACCGACTTCTGCGGATAGAGCGCGTAGTTCTGGAACACCATGGCGATGTCCCGGTCCTTGGGGTCGAGGTCGTTGACCACCCGGTCGCCGATGACGATGTCGCCCGATGTGACCGAGATCAGGCCCGCGACGAGATTGAGCGTGGTCGTCTTGCCGCAGCCGGAGGGCCCAACCAGCGCAACGAACTCGCCGTCATTGACCGTCAGCGAAACGTCATTGACGGCTTTGAAGCTGCCATAGGTCTTGACGAGATCTTTGAGGACCACATGGGCCATGCAGGCAGCTCCCTAGTGCTTGACCGCGCCCTCAGTAAGGGCGCGCACGAAGTATCGTTGCAGGAGGAGGAACAGCACCACGACGGGCACGCTCATCATGAAGCTGGCCGCCATCAGGCCAGGAAAGTCCGTCGTGTTCTCCGAAAAGAAGCGCTGGATGCCGACGGGCAGCGTCAGCTGTTCGTTCTTGGAAAGGAAGGTGTAGGCGTAGATGTATTCGTTCCAGGCGCCGATGAAGGAATAGATCGCAGTGGCGATGACGCCTGGCGTGGAGAGCGGCATCACGATCAGGACGAAGGCCTGGAACCGCGTTGCGCCGTCGATGCGCGCCGCCTGCTCCAACTGCACGGGAATGTTGTCGTAAAAGCCCTTGAGCAGCCAGATCGCCAGCGGCAGGCCGAAGGTGAGGTAGGTCAGCACAAGCGAACCATGCGTGTTCACCAGTCCGATCGCGCGCATCAGGATGAAGAGCGGCACGAGGAAGATCACCGCCGGGAACATGTTGCGCAGCAGAACGGCGAAGAACAGGAAGTTCCGTCCCGGGAAGGTGAAGCGCGAGAACGCATAGGCCGCGGGGACCGCCACGATCACCGAAAGGATGGTCGTGGCGGTCGAGACGATGAGACTGTTCCAGAAGAAGCGCAGGAAATCCTGGCCGACGCTGTTCTGCGGATCGAGCAGTTTCTGGTAGCTGGCAAGGGTAGGCTGGTCGGGCCACCATTGCGGCGGAAACTGCATCGCCGCGAAGCCGGACTTGATCGAGGTGAGCAGCATCCAGATCATCGGTAGCGCTGTATAGAGCAGCATGAACACCAGGAAGGCGCGCCCGCCCCATCGCCATCCGTCGATCCGCACGCGGCGGGCGGACCGGCCCCGCGAGATTGTCTCGGAAACCGTGCTCATGCGCTGCCGTCCTTCCGCTCGTTGCCGCTCAGCGCGCGGACATAGAAGTAGCCGAGCGTCATCAGGATGATGAACAGAAGCACCGAATAAGCCGATGCCACGCCCCAGCGCTGACGGCCGAAGGCAAGCTCATAGATATGGGTGATCCAGATATGCGACGCGTTCGACGGGCCGCCGCCGGTCATGATCCACGGGATGATGAAGGAGTTGAAGTTGGCGACTGCGAGCAGCAGGATCGTCACCGTCGAGACATTTCGCAAATGCGGGAAGGTGACGTGCCAGAAGCGTTGCCATGCATTGGCGCCATCGACTTTGGCGGCGCGCAGCAACTGCTCAGGGACGGTCTGCAGGCCGGCCGTCATCATGATCATGGCGAAAGGGAACTCGCGCCAGATATTGACGACGATCAGCGAGGGCAGCACCGTTGAGACGCTGTCGATGAAATTCGGCGGTCGGCTGGCCCATCCGAGCTCGACCAGCACCGCGCCGATGATGCCGAAATCCGAATGGTAGATCCACTTCCAGATATAGGAGGCGGCAACGGCGCTGATGACCCAGGGAATGATAAGGATGGCGCGCAGGACGCCGCGACCGACAAAGTCGCGATGCAGCGCCAGCGCGGCGGCAAAGCCGAGCACGAAGGAGACGAAAGTGGAGGCAACCGTCCAGATCAGGGTGTTGAAGGTGACCTGCCAGAACACCCCGCTGGTGAGGATGGCCGTGTAGTTGCTGAAACCGACGAAGATCTTGTCGCGAAGCTGCAGGCCGGGCGGCGTGTTGAAGAACGACAGCTCGATCGTGTAGTAGATCGGATAGGCGATGACGATGAGCATCACGGCGATCGCCGGAAGCACATAGGCATAGTCGGCGCGATGCCCCCACATCTTGCGGAGCACATCGGACCTGGCGGATTGCAGTCTTCGGCGAGGCTCGGCCTTGCCGCTCACGATCGTCACTTTGGCGTGCCCTTGTTCATCGGAACGAACCGGCTGCGTTGTCGGCGCAGCCGGCGAGATCGCAGGTCAGGCTTCTAGGTCAAAGAAGCAGAGCATGATGTCGTCCGAAAACCGCTTCACACTTTTCGGCATCATGCTCTAGAGTCCGCCGCCCATCAGGTCTTTCACCTTCTTGGCCGCGTCGTCCGCCGCCTGGTCGACGGTCATCGCTCCGGTCAGGGCATTCTGCAGCATGTCCGGGACGATGATGTTCATGATCTCGGGCGATTGCGGCAGGGCCGGGAAGGGGATGCCGTATGGCAGCATCGACGTCGTGACATCGAGGAACTTGATGCTGTCCAGACGCTCCTTCATCCATTTGGTCTTGAAGCCGTTGAGGTTGCCGGGGTTCGAGCCGGCGTAAGCCATCTTCAACGACCATTCGGGGCTCGTCCACATGCAGATGATGGCCTTTGCCGCCGGCTCGTCCACCTTGCCCCCCTCGACATATTCGGGCTTCAGGATGTGAATGTTCGAGCCGCCGAACACGACGGCGCGCTTGCCGTCGGGACCGGTCGGAATGAGGCCGTAGCGCATGTTGTCGATAACGGTCTGCGCCTTCTCCTTGTCGGTGCCCGTCGCCTTCTTCTGCAGGTCGAGCATGACGTTGTAGTCGGACGGATGCGAGATCATCATGCCGAGCTGGCCGGCCAGGAACAGCGGCTGGTTGTCGGCCTGCTGGTTGGTGAGCGCCGAAACCGGAACCGATTTGTCGCGGACATACATGTCGTAGGAAGCTTGCAGCGCCGCCTTGCTCTGCGGGCTGTTGAGCTCAATGTCCTTGTAGGTCGGGTTCGCAGTAGCTTCGTCAAAAACGCCGCCGCCATAGGCCCATAGCTGCGGCATGAAGCGGTAAGGGGTGTTGCCGGCATTCTTGCGCGCCACGAGGCCGTAGCCGGCTATGCCGAGCCTGTCGTGGATCTGCTTGGAATATTTGACGACGTCGTCCCAGGTTGCCGGAGGCTTGTTCGGGTCGAGACCGGCGCGCTTGAAGATGTCGGCATTCCAGATGAAGGCCATCGTCTCGTTGTTGGTCGGAATGCCGTAGGTCACGCCGTCCCAGGTCACGGCCTTCATGGCGCCGGGCCAGAAATCCTCGGTCGAATAGCCGACGTCCTCGGGTTTTAGCGGCTGAAGATAGCCCTTCGAGGCGAACTCGGTGCCACCCAGGATTTGCAGGCGGACCGCCATCGGCGCGGCATTGCCAAGGAGCGCGGTGCGGAACTTGTCGAGCAGATCGTTGTAGGTGAGAGCCTGTTCCTCGAGCTGAATGTTCGGGTAGGTCTTGCGGAAGGTTGCGAAGAAATCCTTGTAATATTGGCGCAGAAGGTCGGGGTCGCCCTCGAACACACCCTGGTACCAGAATGTCAGTCGCCCCTTGTAGTCGAGCGGGGTGACCTTGGCGCAATCGCCGGCCGTGTCGAAATCCTGCGTGCCGGCAATCGAGCGGACATATTCCGGCGACCACTTGCTCAGGTCGACCGGGGGCGCGGCAAGCGCCGAAGCAGACATTAGCGATATCGTCAAAGCAGTGGAAACAGCGCCGCGCAGGGCGGCACCGCCGACTGTGATCCTCCTCATAGGTCTCCTCCAGATTCTCCCATGCCGCTCTGCGTCGAGGCAAGCGGTCCTTGGTCGTTTCGATCGCCGGGATATTCCTCCGCCCTAATGTATCCTTTCGATCACTTTATACGTTTTCAGATCGCAGAATGGCTGTCAACGCAACAAATCGTACATTGTTTGCCGAAGATGTGCGTGATATCGGTCAGATCGTGTATTGGACTGAGGGGGACGGCCTTGGCGGAAACAAGCGATTTCAAAGCAGAGCCACCCGAGGGGATTGACGCTCTCGGGGCATCAAGCGAGGGCGCCTCGCTTTACGAGCAGATAAGGGAAGACATCATCGAGGGGCGGCTGGCGGCCAACGAGCGGCTCGTGGTCACCGATCTCGCCCGCCGTCACGGCACCTCGACCAATCCCGTGCGGGAGGCGCTGCAGCTGTTGCGCGGCGAGGGCTTCGTCACCTTCGTTCCCAACCGGGGCGCGCGCGTCCGGCCCATCGATCAGGATTTCGTGCGCGATATCTACGAGATCGGCGTTCTCATCGAGCCCGCCCTGACGCGCTGGTTCGTGGGAATGGCGACCGAGGAGGACATCGCCGAGCTCGAACGTCTCCAGGGCCTGATCGAAGACAACAACTTCGCCGACACGTTCAGGCACAGCGAGTTGGATACCGCCTTCCACACCGTGATGTACCAGCGGCACTACAACCGCCATGCCGCCGAGCTTTGGTGGAAGCACCGCGAGGTGCTACGGGCGGTCAGCCGGCGTTTCAATTTCACGCTTGCCCGGCGCGCCGCGATCATCCGCGAGCACCGCGAGCTCATCGCGCTCGTGAAATCGGGAGAGGCCGACAAGGCGGCCGAACTCATTGCTCGCCATGTCGAGGGCTCCGGCCGGCATGTGCTCGAACACATGCGCGCGCGCAGCGCCGCCCGGGCAGGGTAGCGGATCCGCAACATCGTCGGCCTGGCCATTTCAGGGAGGATAGTCCAGATGAAAATCACGAGCATTCGGCCATGGCTGATCAAATCCGACGCTTCCTACTGGGGAGAGTATCTGTTCGTCGAAGTGACGACCGACGAAGGGGTCAGCGGCTGGGGCGAGATCACCACCACGACGAAGCTCGCCAACCGCGCGCTGTGCACGATCCTGCGGCAGATCGGCGCCGCCGTGGCAGGAGAGGATCCGGCGCGCACCGAGCATCTGTGGCACAAGATCTTCCGCAGCTTCACCTATATGGGCAGCCGCGGCGCCGCCGTCGAATGCGTGAGCGCCATCGACATCGCGCTCTGGGATATCCGCGGCAAAGTTCTCGGCAAGCCGATCTATGAGCTGCTGGGCGGACCGGTGCGCGAGGAAATCGCGCTTTACACTCATCCCAACCAGGCCAAATTCACCAGCAAGGAAGCGGTGGTGCGCGAAATTCGCGACATCGTGGAGTCCGGCCACGCCGGGCTCAAATTCGATCCGTTCCCGCACCAGGGTCCCAGCGTCGATGGCGTGGCCCGCGAAAGGCGGGACGGCTATCTCGACGGCAGCATGACCCGCAAGGACGAGCGCGAGGCCGCCGAACTGACGGCGCTGATCCGTGAGACGGCGGGGCCCGATGTCGACATCCTCATCGACGCGCATGGCCGCTTCGACGTTCCCACCGCCATCCGCCTCTGCCGCAGCCTCGAGGAGGCCGGCCAGATCGACTGGTTCGAGGAGCCCTGCCCGCCCGAGAGCCTCAATGCGCTGAAGCAGGTTCGCGACAAGGTCAGCGCCCCCATCTCCTGGGGCGAGCGCGGCCACACGAAATGGGATTTCGTGCCGGTGCTCGAAAACAAGCTCGCCGACTACATCATGCCCGACGTGACCTGGACCGGCGGCATCACCGAACTGAAGAAGATCTCCGCCCTTTGCGAAGCCTATTACGTCCCGGTGTCGCCGCACGACGCCGCGGGTCCGATCAACGTGGTCGCGGGAGCGCAGGTGATGATGACCGTTCCCAACTTCTACAAGCTCGAAACCTCGGAGTGGGACCTCTCCAAATACGATCACCTCATCGACAAGCCGCTCGACGTTTCCAACGGCAACCTCAAGCTGACGTCGAAGCCCGGTCTCGGTGTCGAGATGAACCGCGACTACCTGCAGGCCCACGAGATCGAGCTGGGCTAGCACTGCTTAAGCAGGCCCGGCGGGCGGGGCCATTCCGAGCGTAACGAGGACACTCATGCCAAAGACGGATGGAGCCGACGAGGCTCTCAATCGCATCAACACGAATTCCAAGCCGTCCGACTTGCGCATCACCGACATGCGGGTGGCCGAGATCGTCGGCGCGCCCTTCACGTCCGCGCTGCTCAAGATCTACACCAACCAGGGCATTGTCGGGCTCGGCGAGGTGCGCGACGGCGCCAGCGCCACCTTTGCGCTGATGCTGAAAAGCCGGCTGCTCGGCGAGAACCCCTGCGATGTCGACCGCCTGTTCCGGCGCATCAAGCAGTTCGGCGGCCACGGGCGGCAGGGCGGCGGCGTCTCGGCAGTCGAGATTGCGCTTTGGGATCTCGCCGGCAAGGCCTATGGCGTGCCGATCTACCAGATGCTCGGCGGCAAGTTTCGCGACCAGGTGCGCGTCTATTGCGATACGGACGCCGAGAAGCCGAGCGGCACCGAGACCGGCAAGCGCCTCAAGGCGCGCATGGAGCGCGGCTTCACCTTCCTCAAGATGGATCTGGGCCTGATGCAGATCGCCCACATTCCGGGCGCTGTCACAGCGCCCGCCGGCGCGCTCCGAGGGTTTCACGCCAATCCTCGCGGCCGCGGCGGCACACTCGAGGAACGCAAGGCCCGCAATCTCGCCTACGATGCGCAGAACGTGCAGCACCCGTTCACGGGCCTGCATTTCACCGAAAAGGGCATAGACCTGCTGGAGCAGTATATCCACGAGGTCCGAGAGGTCATCGGCTACGAGATTCCGTTAGCCATCGATCATGTCGGCCACATCTCGCTGCAGGACGGCATTCGCCTGTCGCGCCGTATCGAGAAATATGTCCCTGCCTGGCTCGAGGATGTGATCCCCTGGCAATACACCGAGCAGTACCGGCAATTGCAGCAGGCGACCTCGGTGCCGATCTGCACCGGCGAGGACATCTATCTCAAGGAGGGTTTCGAGCCGCTGCTGAGGAGCGGCGGTCTCTCCATTGTCCATCCGGACCTTCTCACCAGCGGCGGTATCCTTGAGACCAAGAAAATCGGCGACATGGCGCAGGACCACGGCGTTGCCATGGCGATCCACATGGCCGAAAGCCCGATCGCCGCGATGGCCGCGGCGCATGTCGCGACCGCGACCGAAAACTTCATGGCGCTCGAATACCACTCGGCCGATGTCGATTGGTGGGACGACATTGTCACGGGCCTTCCCAAGCCGCTTGTGAAAGACGGCTTCATCACCGTTTCGGACAGGCCAGGGCTGGGCATCGACGATGTGGTCGACGAGGTGATCAGCCGGCATCTGCAGCCCGGTGTCACAGGGATATGGCAATCCACCGAGCATTGGGACAATGAATATAGCTGGGACCGGACCTGGAGCTAGCCCAAGCTCTCCGCCCTCATTCCCCCAGGCTCAAACAGCCACCGACGATGATTCGTGTCGACCCTCTCCGAAGGGAGAGGCGAAGAAAGAAACGGACGAAACCATGATCTACGAACTGCGTATCTATGACTGCCTGCCGGGCCGGTTGCCGGCTTTGCTCAAGCGCTTTTCCGAGCAAACGCTGGCCATCTGGGAGAGGCATGGCATCCGCCAAGCCGGGTTTTTCACCACGGTGATCGGCGAAAACAGCAATCGCCTCACCTATTTACTCGCCTGGGAATCGCTGGCCGAGCGTGAGGTAAAATGGGCGGCTTTCGTCACCGATCCGGCATGGCACAGGGCCGTCGACGAGTCTCAGCGCGACGGGCAGATCATTGCCAATATCAGCAGCCAGCTGCTCACGCCGACAGCTTTCTCGTCTGTGAAATAGGACTGCGCCATGAAGATCACCGACCTGCGCTGCGCCGTCATCGGCAAGCACCCGATTGTCCGCATTGTCACCGACGAGGGCCTCCATGGCCTGGGCGAGGTCGAATACACAAAGACCTATCTGAAACCCTTCGTGCTGCATTTCCGCGAGGCGCTGATCGGCGAGGACCCGACCGATGTCGAGCGTGTGATGCTGAAGATCCGCCAGCGCGGCTCGTTCAAGCCCTATGGCGCGGCGGTGAGCGCCATCGAGCACGCGCTGTGGGACATCGCTGGCAAGGCCGCGGGCGTGCCGGTCTACAAACTGCTCGGCGGCAAGGTGCGCGACAAGGTGTGCGTCTACAACGGCTCGATCCGTCGCAAGCGCACGGGCGACCGGCCGGAGGACTATGCCGCCGACGTCAAATGGATGATGGAGCAACCGCAGAACTTCTTCATGGTCAAGCAGGGCATCTCGTTCCACTCCAACATGAAGGACTCCATCGAGGGCTTCCATTACGGCGTGACGCAGAAGAAGGCCGGCTATCACGGCGCCATGGATCAGGGCGTGATCAGCGAGCGCGGTTTCAACCACATGCTCGATTGCGTGATCGCGATGAAGGAAGTGCTGGGCGACAAGGTCAGCCTGGCGCTCGACTGCGGCCCGGGCTGGATGCTGCCCGACGCGATCAAATTCGCCCGCGCGGTCGAAAAATACAATTTGATGTGGCTCGAGGACATGCTGACCGGCGACTATGTGCCCTGGGTCAATCCGCAGGCCTATCGCGAGCTGACCACCTCCACCTCGACGCCGATCCACACCGGCGAGCAGATCTATCTGCGGCACAATTTCAAGGAGCTGATCGAGACGCAGGCGGTGCGCGTCATCGGCCCTGATCCAGCCGATATAGGCGGCATAGCCGAGCTGAAGTGGGTCGCCGAGCACGCCTATATGCACTCGATCCTGATGGCGCCGCACGGCACCGCCAACGGCCTGCTCGGCCTTGGTGCGCTGATCAATGTCTGCGCCACCTTGCCCGCCAACTACATCGCCTTCGAATATCCGAGCGCCTCCGATCCTTGGTGGGAGGACCTGGTGATCGGCCTGCCGAAACAGATCGTGAAGGACAGCATGGTGGATCTGCTCGAGGCGCCGGGACTCGGCCTCGATGTCGATGCCGAGGCTGCCCGAAAGTATCTGCTGGAGGAGGACGCCGGCTTCTTCGACTGAGCTTCCTAGTCTAGCCGCCCGTGTTTGGGCGCGCCGGGCACTATGGCGACTGTGAGGTCGCCAATCAGCTCACTTTATCCGCCAGTCGTGCTCTTGCCGGAATCCGAGCACGTCGCGCAGCTTCCGATTTGAGATCGGTCCCTCGAATGCGTCCATGGCGCGGGTGACCGGTATGTCGGGCGCGTGCTTCCTGAGAAACTCCGTCGTCGGCAATTCAGACACGATGTTGTCGTTGACGGCGTTGAATATCTGGAACCCCAAGCCGTCCTTCTCGACGCACAGGTCGACAATCTGGCCAAGATCGCGCGCGTCCATATAGGTCCAGGCGTCGCGCCGCCGCTTCGACGGATCGGCCAGGAAATCCGGAAAGCGCGCATAGTCCTTCGGTTCCACGACGCCGCCTATCCGTAGCGCGTAAATGTCGGCTCCCGTGCGAGAGGCGAAAGAGCGCGCGATCTTCTCGCCCAGCAATTTGGAAAGGCCGTAGCTGTCGGTCGGATCGACGTCGTACTCCTCATCCACCGGGAACGACGTGAAATCGCGTTCGCCTTCGGCAAAGCAGACGCCGTAGACCGTTTCGCTGGAGGCCGTGACGATCTTGCGGATGCCGAGCTTGGTGGCGGCCTCGATCACATTGTAGGTCGACTGCACATTGGCGGCGAACATGGCATTGTCCGGCCGCAGGAATATCCGCGGGAGCGCCGCGAAATGGACGACGGCATCGACCGGCGCGCGGCCCTTGCCGCCGAAATACTCGCTGAACCCGAAATGCAGCGTCAGCGCATTGTAGGCCTCGCCGGCATCCGCAAGGTTGCTGATGACAGTATCCACCCCTGGCACATCCAGCGGCGTCAGGTCGAGGTTCAGGACCTGATGCCCTCGCTTGAGCAGGTAAGGTATGACGTGGCGGCCGATCTTGCCGCTGCCGCCGGTGAAGACAATCCGCTTGCCCATGGCTTCCTCCGAACGAATTTGTTTGATCGAGCAACGAATCCCGCCGGCCGGTCATTCGCTATTCAAACATGCCGAAGCCGGGCACCGCGTGTTTGTGGACACCATCCATGTTGAGCTCGACGCCGATGCCGGGCATGTCGGACACCGTGATATGGCCGTCCTCGACGATGGACCTGGCGCCGTTCGGCAGGCGGACATAGCTGTCCCAGGCGTCGCGTTCTTCCAGTGCGTGCCATTCCAGCACCAGGAAGTTCGGCACGCTGGCGCAGACATGGCATGTCGCCATCGTGCCCAGCGGCGTCGACACAAGATGCGGCGCGAAAGGAACGTAATACATCTCGGCGAGATTGGCGATCTTGCGGCTCTCGGCAAGGCCACCGCATTTCGGCACGTCGGGCATGATGACGTCGGCGCCGTAATTCTGGAACAGCTCGCGGAAGCCCCAGCGCAGATAGAGGTTTTCGCCGACGCAGATTGGCGTCTTGGTCCGCATGCGGATCTGCTTCAGGGCCTCGACATTCTCCGCGGGGATCGGCTCTTCGAGCCAGAGAAGATTGAAACGCTCCATTTCGGCCGCGATGCGGTTGGCGCTGAGCGCGTCGTAGCGCGCATGCAGGTCGATGCAGAGATCGATATCGGGGCCGACCGCTTCGCGTACTGCCGCGACGCGCTCGATCATGGAACGCAGCTCGGCGCCGTTTATGGTGTGATTCACCGCGTCGAATTTCCCGGGGTGGCGCAGATTGTCGATGTCGAACTTAAGTGCGGTGAAACCTTCCGCCACCATGCGGCGCGCGCGGGCCGCGCATCCCTGCGGCGATCCGGATTGGTCGTCGCCGTCGCCGCAATCCGCGTAGAGCCTGATCCGGTCGCGGAACTTGCCGCCGAACATACGGTAGAGCGGCTGGCCTGCGGCTTTCGCCGCCACGTCCCACAGCGCCATTTCGAGCCCGGTGAGGGCGATGAGAAAGATTCCGGCCTGCGCGCCGGAGAAGACGTGATCGCGGCGGATCTTGTCCCAGCAATATTCGACGTTGCGCGGGTCCTGGCCGATCAGCTCCGACTTTAGCTCCGAGATCAGCCCGACGATTGCGGCTGCGCCCGCGTCGGGGTTGGCTTCGCCATAGCCGGAGATGCCGGCGTCCGTATCGATCCGGATCAGGGTCGCCTTGCCGTGATAGGCGACGACCGCTGTCTTGATGTCCACGATCTTCATAGGATCCTTCTCCCCCTGATGGCGCCACGCTTACAAGCTGGTAACTTGTCCAATAAGCATACAAGATGCCTCAATGAGACGTAAACCCCCCTGTCGAGCAATTTTGCGTTGTGGCGGGCCATAAAGCGTCACCATCTTTGAATTATTTGAGAAATTCGAAGTTATCGATCAAGCGTCCCGAATTCCAAATTACATACTTGTTAGACGAGTATATAAGCGTATAAATTAGGCGACCGCAAAGCCATGACTCATGCGTGCCGCCATTCGGGAGGAACAGGATGCAACAGCGACAGCTCGGATCGTCGCCGGTCAATGTATCGGAGATCGGCCTTGGGACTTGGGGGATGTCCGGCGCGTTTTGGGGCGCCGCCGATGACGAGGAGTCGATCCGGGTGATCAGGCGTGCGCTCGAGCTCGGCGTTACGCTGATCGACACGGCCGAAGCCTACGGACACGGCCATGCCGAGGAGGTCGTGGGGAAAGCTTTGGCCGGCCGCCGCGACAAGGCCGTCATCGCGACAAAGGTTGCCCCAAATCATCTCGAACCCGCCGCGATCGAGGCGGCGCTCGACGGTTCGTTGAGGCGCATGCAGACCGACCATGTCGACGTCTATTTCGTCCACTGGCCGAACTCTGATTTTCCGATCGGCCCGACCATGGAGATGATGGAACGGCTGCGCGCGTCGGGGCGGATCAAGGCAGTCGGCGTCTCGAACTTCAGCATCGCCGACATGGACAGCGCCCGTCAGCACGGCGTCATCGACGTGCTGCAGCCGCCCTACAACATGCTGTGGCGCGAGGTCGAGGCCGGGACGCTGCCCTATTGCCGCAAGCACAATATCGGAGTCATGCCATACAGCGGTCTCGCCCAAGGACTGCTCACCGGAACGCTGTCGCCGGACACCAAGTTCGTCGAGGGCGATGAGCGGCGCACGACGGTGCTGTTCCAGCCAGGCACCTATGAGCGGGCTGTGAACGCCGTCGACATGCTCAAGCCGATCGCGGCGCGCTACGGCAAGACGGTTCCGCAGCTTGCGATACAGTGGCTCGCCAGCCGGCCAGGCGTCAGCTCGCCACTGGTCGGCGCCCGCACCGTCAAGGAGCTGGAGGAAAATGTCGAGAGCGCCGGCTGGACGATTTCCGACGCGGACGTCGCCGCCATCGACAGGGTCACCGCGCCCATCTGGGCGGAAATCAAGGACAAGGGCGACATGTTCGGTTTCCGCGCACGCCAGCGCCAGGAACAACAAGCGAAGAGGGCTTAGAAGGGGTCCCTTTCAATTCAAAGCCCTGTCCTCCCGGCACGCTGCGGCCCGGCCAGCGCAAATGCTGGCTGCGCCGCTCCTTCAGCGAGGCAGGCCGACCGCGGTGGTTTTCTTGAGGTGCCGGCGCATCGCTTCTTCCGCCCGTTTTTCGTCGCGCGCGACGAGCGCCTCGTAAATCGCCCTGTGCATTTCGGTTGCGGAGGGCAGCGCATGGGGCATCTGGTTGCTGATGCGCCTGCTTGCCATCTGCCACCACCGGGACGAATACATGAAGCGGTCGAGGATCCTGTTCTGCGCTGCCCGGCAGATCTCCATGTGGAAATCCAGGTCGAGCTTCAGATAGGCGTCAGGGTTGTCCTCGCTGGCCGACATCGCCGCCAGCAAAGTGCCAAGGCGTGCGAGATTTTCCTTGGTCATATGCTTGGCCGCGATGGCGGCGATGGCCGGTTCGATGATGATCCGCGTCGCATGCGCTTCGGCCAGGATCTCGCGCATCTGCTCGTTCGGTAGCCAGTCGATGAGCAATGGGCTGAGATAGTCCCACTCCTCGGCTGGACGCAGCACCACGCGCCGGCCCTGCGCGATCTCGATCATATCGAGCGAAGCGAGGATCTTCAGCGCCTCTCGCGCGACCGCGCGCGAGACCCCGAACTCCTGAAGGATCTGCTGCTCCGACGGTCCCTGGCCGCCCGCGACACCGCTGCTGGCGATACGCCGCGCCAGCACGCCAGCCACCTGCTTCGGCAAAGTTTGAAGCTTGACCTCAACGGTATCCATCATTAACATCCACTTGTCTGATAAGCTTATAGGCTGATAGCTAGATATGCAGTCAACTTATCTCATAAAAACGCTCACTAGCCTATAACACGGCCTGCGGGAAGGGATCGAGCGGTGTCCAGCCGCCATGCCCTGTTGCCGCCGTCCGAGGTCATGATCGATACGCCTTCGCAACCGAGCGATGCGTGTTGGAGTGCAAGTGCCCATCGCCCGGAGGCTCTCAAGCGCCGTCCGGGAACCTATCCAGGCAGTCTCGCGGCGGGAGGAGCACGCCGGTGGACTGCCGAGGCTGAAAGTCGTCGGCCGTCCCTGGACGGACCGATCAATCAAACCAGGAGGAGATTGTGATGTCCGGAACCTTATCGAGACGGAAATTCCTTGCCGCGAGCGCGGCAGTGACGGCCGGCTCGCTCGCCGCGCCGTGGGTTGCCAGGGCGGACGCCAGAGAGATCACCGCATTGTTGATCACGGGCGGCCCGCTCTACCCCAAATATTGGGAGAAGATCGTTCAGGACTTCACCGCCAAGACCGGCATCAAGGTTCGTTACGACCTCCTGGAATTCACGCCCCTGACGGCGAAGGTGGTCACGCTGAGCGCAGCACGGTCGAGCCAGTACGATGTCTACAGCACCCACACGGCGCAGATCGATTCCTACTTCAACCATTTCGCGCCGCTGAACAGCTATTTCAGCGACTCCGAGCTGGCGGACTTCTATCCGGTCGCGGTCAAATACCTGCGCGATCCGAAGACAGGAAATCTGGCGGCGATTCCGCGCAACATGGATGCGCGCGTTCAGTATTACCGCAGCGACATCTACCAGAAAAAAGGCCTGAAGCCGGCCGAGACCTGGGAAGAACTGGTCGATGTCGGCCTGAAACTCACCGGCAACGGTCACTATGGCCTTGTCGTGCCGGGGCAGGGCGATCCCGCGCAGCGTACCTTCAGCGACCTGCTTTGGCAGGCCGGCGGCGACTGGGTCGACCAGGCCAACAAGCCGGCCTTCAATTCCGAAGCCGGCATCAAGGCGCTCACCTTCTATCGCGATCTGATCCAGAAGCACAAAATCGTGCCGCCCGACGCCGTTGGCTATCAATGGAACGAGAACTCGACCGAATTCTCGTCCGGCACCGTTTACGCCACTTTCGATTGGCCGGGCGCCTTCGCCACCCTGTCCAATCCGGAAACCTCGCGCGTTGTCGGCAAATGGTCGACAGCGCCCTATGTGCGGGACAAGGCGGCCATCTCATGCGCCATCTCGCATGCCATGGCGCTGAATGGCCAATCCGGACGCAAGGAACCCGCCGTCGAGTTCATTAAATACACGGTCAGTACCGACGCCCAGCGGCTCCAGTTCGACCAGTTCACCAACTTCCCGAGCAGACAGAGCCTGGCCAAGCAAGTGATCGCCGCGGCGAAGGGCCCACAGGCGACATGGCTGCAGCAGCTCGAGACGACGATCGCCAACGGCAAGGAATGGCCGAAGCTCGCCGGATTCTCGAAGGTCTGCACCTTGATGTTCTCGGCCATCGAGCAAGCCCTGTCCGATCAGGCCTCGCCCGCCGACTCGCTTAACCAGGCGGCGACCGAGGCGGAGGACATCATGCGCCGGGCCGGGGCCTACGATTGAGCATGGCGCCCGTCGCGCAGCACCAGGCGTCAGGGCGCCGGCGACGTTCGCCGCTGCCCTACACCTGGCAGATCGGCTACCTGCTGGCCAGCCCGGCGCTTCTCGTCATGCTGGCCATCCTCGTCTATCCGCTCGGATACTCCTTCATCATGAGCTTCTTTCGCTGGGACCTGAGCGGCTCGGCGCCATTCATCGGGACGGGAAACTACACCGACGAGCTCTTCGGCCGCCAGTTCAACCAGGCGCTGCGAAACCAGATCATATTCAGTGTCGTTTCCATCACGATCGAAGTGGTGGCCGGCATGGCGATCGCTGTTCTGGTCAACGGCAAATTGCGCGGCATGCGCCTTGCGCGCACCTTGCTTTTGGTCCCGCCGATGATCGCGCCCGCCGTCGTCGGCCTGAACTTCCGCTGGCTGTTCAACACCCAATACGGCCTGGTCGACGCGCTGCTGCGCATGTTCAACATGCCTGACATCCCGTGGCTCACCCATCCGGCCTGGGCGCTCGTCTCGGTGATCGCCGCCGATGTTTGGCAGAACACGCCGCTGATGGTGCTTTTGTTCCTTGCAGGCCTGCAATCCTTGCCGCAGGAACCGCTCGAGGCAGCCACCGTGGACGGCGCCACGCCATGGCAGCGCTTCTGGCACATCGTGCTGCCGCTGATGCGCCCGGTCATCATGATCGCGCTGATGCTGCGCATCATCGACACGTTCCGCACCTTCGACGTCGTCTGGCTGATGACTCAGGGCGGACCGGGCGGCGCCACCAACCTGCTGACCGTCTATTCCTATCTGCTGGCGTTCCAGGCGGTGGATTTTGGACATGCGGCTGCGGTCTCCTACATCGCGCTGGGCATGTCTCTGCTCGTGCTCGGCCTCCTCTACGGAGTGCCATGGCTTCTTGCGAAACGGAGGGCGATATGACCGAAGCCGTCATCGTCGGCGCACGTTCCATGCCAAAGCGCCGGCGCCGCCGGCTCACGGCGGCGATCGCTGGCCAGTATATGGCGCTGGCCCTGACCGTCGCGCTCACCGTCTTTCCGTTGGTGTGGCTGTTCCTGACCTCGATCCGCAGCTCGGCCGACATCT
This sequence comes from Mesorhizobium sp. WSM4976, assembly GCF_029625685.1. Lineage (NCBI taxonomy): Bacteria > Pseudomonadati > Pseudomonadota > Alphaproteobacteria > Hyphomicrobiales > Phyllobacteriaceae > Mesorhizobium > Mesorhizobium sp. WSM4976. Next base: position 92,016 of record NZ_JARTVT010000027.1, on the reverse strand, counting down.
TCTCGGTTCCAGTGCACATCATCCCCGAGACCGCGACGCTGACGCAGTATGTCGCGGTCTTCGCCCAGTACGACACGATGGGCTACGTCTGGAACACCGTCATCGTCTCGGTGGCGACGGTCATCCTCGTCCATCTGCTGGCCATCCCCTGCGCATATGCGCTGTCGCGCTTCAGGATGCCCGGCGCCATGCTGATCTTCGGGCTGCTTTTGATCATGCGCATGATCCCGGTCATCGCGCTCGCGATTCCGCTCTTCGCCGTGTTTGCCGCCATGGGGCTGCTTGACACCGTCTGGGCGCTGATCCTCAGCCATACGGCAGCCAAGCTCCCCGTCGCCATATGGCTGCTTCTCGGCTTCATTCAGGACGTGCCGAAAGAGATTGAGGAGGCCGCCCAGTCGGACGGCGCCGGCACCGTGCGCACGCTGGTCCAGATCGTGGCGCCGCTGATTGCGCCGGGCATCGGCGCCAGCGCCGTCATCACCTTCCTCTTCACCTGGAACGACCTCTTGCTCGCCTTGACCCTGACCTCAAGCAAGGCCGCACAGACGCTGCCCGTCGGACTCACCAATTTCGTCTCGCAGTTCGGCATCGACTGGGGCGCCATGTCCGCCGCCGGCGTGCTCATGGTCATCCCGACTTTGGTGTTCGTCTGGTTCGCCCAGGGGCTGCTCGTCAAAGGTCTTACCACCGGCGCGGTTCGCGGCTGAACGGCTTCGACGACGGATGAACGCAACTAAATGACGATCGACAAGGTTTTGCGGCTCGGCGTAGATTGGAGGAACGAAATGGAAGCTGACCAGATACCGGCGATATCGGACATTTCCCGGCCGCCACGAGAACTTGTCGACGCGCTTGCGGCGATCGGTTCGGCGACACTGGCCAGCGAGCTCTACCACAAGATGGGCATTCGCGATCCGCAGATCCGCGGCCCGCGTCCATTGCGTTCTGGCAGCACGGCAGCGGGGCCGGCCCTCACGCTCCAATGCATGCCGAAACGCGAGGATCTATACAACGAGGCGGAGTATGAGGAGCCGGAGCGGCAACTGCACCGGCACGTGCTCTATCCCACCCAGCCTGGCGACATGGTGGTGGTCGATGCCCGCGGCGATCTGGGCAGCGGCATCTTCGGCGAGATGATGCTGACCTATTTCGCCGGGCGTGGCGGCGCCGGCGTCGTTATCGACGGCTGTATTCGCGATTCCGCCCAGGCGGCTGCGCTCGACATCGGCATCTGGGTGCGAGGAGTCACGCCGAATTTCCATGCCCAGACCAACATCGTTCCCTTCGCCGTCAACGTTCCGATCGCCTGCTCGAACGTGCTGGTCATCCCCGGCGACATCATTGTCGCCGACGACGATGGCGTGGTCGTCGTGCCGGTCGCCCTTGCCCCCAGACTGGTCGAACTCGCCGGCGCGCACATCGAGTGGGAGGAGTTTTCGCGCTTGCGGCTCGCGCAAGGAGGAGACCTGCGGAAATACTATCCGTTGAGCCCCGAGGGCGAGGCCGAATACCACGCATGGCGGCAGGCGCAAAGAAAATGAGCCTTGCCGGGACGGGAGAAGAATAAGTGTCCGCAATCGAGATAGAACAGCTCGGGAAGAGCTTCGGCGCGGTCGAAGTTCTGCGCGACGTCAACATCGAAATCGTCAGCGGCGAGTTTGTGGTCCTGGTCGGTCCGTCGGGCTGCGGCAAGTCAACGCTACTGCGCATCATCGCGGGGCTCGAGGAGCATACGACTGGCGAGATCCGCATCGGCGGGCGCGTCGTCGACGAGATGCCGGCCAAGTCGCGCGACATAGCCATGGTGTTCCAGAGCTACGCCCTCTATCCGCATATGAGCGTGGCCGACAATATGAGCTTCGCGCTTCGGCTGGCAAAGGTTCCCAGGGAGGAAATCGTCTCCAGGGTAAAGGCGGCTGCCGAAATCCTGGGTCTGCAGGACCTGCTCGGCCGCATGCCCCGTCAGCTGTCCGGCGGACAGCGCCAGCGTGTCGCCATGGGCCGCGCGATCGTCCGCGCACCCTCGGCCTTCCTGTTCGACGAGCCGCTCAGCAATCTCGACGCGAAGCTGCGCGTGAAGATGCGTGCCGAGATCAAGAAGCTGCACCAACGGCTCGGTCGCACCAGCATCTACGTCACGCATGACCAGACCGAGGCGATGACGCTCGCCGACCGCATCGTGGTTCTGAACAAAGGCCGCATCGAACAGATCGGCACCCCCTCCGAACTCTACGAAAGACCCGCCAATCTGTTTGTCGCCGGCTTTATCGGCTCCCCGGAAATGAATCTCATCGAAGGTCGCGTCGACAACGGTGCGTTCGAAGCCGGTTCAGGGCTTCGCCTGCCCCTGCCCAAAGGTTTGGAGTTCCACGATGCAAAAGAGGTGGTTTACGGGATCCGTCCCCAGCACATCGCCGTCGGCGGCGATCATGCGAGGGCAACCGTCCAGGTGGTGGAACCGACAGGAGAGGCTCAGGAACTTACGTTAAGGACAGGCGGGGTCGAACTCGTGAGCGAAGTTCGGGATCAGCCGCCGTTCAAGCCCGATCAAGAAGTTGGGTTGGAGGTAATGGTTTCGAAGGTCCACCTATTCGACGTGCAAAGTGGCATGAGGATAAATCAGGACAAGCTCGTTGGAGGGTAGGCGGAACTGCCCGCCATGGAGCTCGCATTAAAGCGGGCTAAGGCTTGTGAATGGGTGCGCTCGGCTGGATCCCAGGCGACCAGTTGTTCCTGCCGGGCAGCGATGGTCCTATTTCAGGAACTGGCGGAAGCGGCGGAGCGAGAACGCAAACAGGAGCGCGCTGATGACCAGGAGCGCCGCGAGCTGCGGCCACACGACGCCAAGGCCCGCGCCGCGGAACAGCACCGCCTGTGCCAGCATGACGAAATGCGTGTTGGGCGCGGTGAACATGATGGCCTGGATGGCCATGGGCATGCTCTCGCGCGGCGTGACGCCGCCAGACAGCACCTGCAAGGGCAGGAGCACCATCATCAGCAGCAGACCGAATTGCGGCATGGAGCCGGCCACCGTGGCGAGGAAGATACCGAGGCAGGTCATGGCGATGATGTCGAGGGCCGCGCCCACCATGAATAGCGTGATCGATCCATTGATGGGGACCGACAGCAGCCCCTGAATGACGACGACGAGCGCGAGGCCGGCCGCGACGAGCACGACAATGCCCATCGACCAGATCTTGCTCGTCATGATCTCGAACGGGGTGACCGGCATCACCAGGAGATGCTCGATCGTCCCGTGCTCGCGCTCGCGGATCAGCGCGGCGCCGGTGAGCACGATCGACAGCATCGTGATCGAGGAGATGGCATTGGTGATGGCGCCGAACCAGCCCTTGTTGAGCTCGGGATTGAATCGTGCCCTGAGGTCGAGATCGACGGGGAGCGAGGTGTCGGAGCGATAGCGGCTGAGAAACTCATTGACTTCTCCGGACACGATCGACTGGACGTAACCGCCCCCGGTGAAGGCCTGCGACATGCGGGTGGCGTCGATGTTGAGCTGAACCGTTGGCGACCGGCCGGCCAGGAGGTCGCGCTGGAAGTTCGGCGGAATATCCAGCGCGAAAGTATCCATGCCTGAATCCATGCGGCTGTCCATCTCGGGCTGGGAGATGAGCAACGGCGCGGTGAAGTAAGGCGGATAGAATGCCGTGACGATACGCGACGAGACCGGCGACTGATCCTCGTCGACGATGGCGATCGGAGCGTGATTGAGCGTCTCAGGCATCGCCTTCGAGGCGGTGTAGATGGCGGCGGTGAAGGCATAGACGATCAGCACGAGCATCATCGGGTCCCGCATGAGACCGCGCAGTTCCTTTATGCCGAGGTTGTATATGTTGGCGATGCGCATCAGCGGGCCTGTTTTTTCAAGAATGCCGCTCCAAGTCCGAGCAGCACCGGAATGGCAATGAGCATCGGCACGAACGCGCCGGACAGGTCGGCAAAGCTGAGCGCCTTGGAGAAGACGCCGCGCGAGATCGTCACGAAATAGGTGGTCGGATAGATTCGGCCTATGAATGCGCCCACGCCCTGGAGCGACGACACCGGGTCGATCATGCCCGAATATTGGGTGGCGGGGATCATGGTGATCAGCGCGGTTCCAAAGATTGCCGCGATCTGGCTGCTCATGAAGGTCGACAGGAAAAGCCCCATGGCCGTCGTGGCCGTGACATAGACAAGGGCGGCGGCGGCGAAAGCCGGAAGGCTGCCGGTCAGCGGCACGCCGAAGAGGAAGACGGCGAAGCCCGTCAGCAGCACGAAGTTGAGCACCGCGAGGGCGACATAGGGAATCTGCTTGCCGATCAGGAACTCCAGCCGGGTCACGGGCGTGACGTAGAAATTGATGATGGAGCCAAGCTCCTTCTCCCGAACCACGCTAAGCACGGCCAGCATCGCCGGGATCAGCAGCAGAAGCATCGGGATAACCGCCGGAACGATGGCATCGAGACTGCGGACGTCGGGATTGTAGCGGTAGCGGATGTCGAGCTGAAAGGCGTTGGCGATGGCCGCGTCGCCATAGAGTTCACGCGCCTTCTGCGTCAGCCAGCCGGCGTGCATTCCCGAAACATAGCCTTGCACGGTTTCAGCCCGTGTCGGCATGGCGCCGTCGATCCAGGCGCCGATCGTGACATGGCGGCCGCGCGCAAGGTCGTGCCCGAAGCCGGGAGGGATTTCGATCGCGAGGCTGAGTTCCCCGTCCTCCATGCGCCGGTCGAGATCTGCATAGTCGGTGATCGGCGCCTTCTCGGTGAAGTAGCGCGAGCCGGCGATCTGCAGCACATAGTCCCGGCTGATCGTCGTGTCGTCGTGATCGAGGACGGCGAAGGAGAGGTTTTCGACGTCCATATTGATGCCGTAGCCGACGACGAACATCAAGATGAGGCTGCCGACGGTCGCCAGCGTGGCCCGGATCGGATCGCGCAAGAGTTCAAGCGCCTCCCGCCGCGTGTAGGCAAACATACGGCGCAAATCGAAGGAACGCCCTGTGTCACTCCTTCCGGGGCGACTGGCCGGCGCTTCCGGGACCGGAATTGTCCCGGCCGTCGCGCTCGGCGTTTCGGCCTGAGTGCCTGTCGCCTCCTCGAGATATTCGACGAAGGCCTCCTCCAGCGTTGCCGCCGACCGGCTTTTGACGATCGCGGCAGGGGTCTCGCTGACCAGGACCCTGCCGGCATGCATGAGCGAGATGCGATCACAGCGTTCCGCCTCGTTCATGAAGTGCGTGGACACGAAGATCGTCACGTCCTGCTCGCGGGAGAGGTTGGCAAGAATCCGCCAGAAGCCGTCGCGGGCAACCGGGTCGACGCCGGAGGTCGGCTCGTCGAGGATCAGTATCTCCGGAGAATGGATCATCGCCACAGCCAGCGACAGCCGCTGGCGGATGCCGAGCGGGAGCGCTTCGGGCAGCGTGTCGACATTGTCGGCGAGGCCGAATTGCTGCGCGACCTCCTCGACCCGGGGCGGGATCGCGGCATCAGCCATGCCGAAGAGGCGGGCATGAAGTTCGAGATTCTGCCGGACCGTCAGCTCCGAGTAGAGCGAGAATCCTTGCGACATGTAGCCGACGCGCCGTCGCACCTCGATGTCGCTAGGGTCGATCTCGCGCCCGAACAGCCGTGCCTTGCCGTCGGACGGCTCGAGCAGCCCGGTCAGCATCTTCATCGTGGTCGTCTTGCCGCAGCCGTTCGATCCCAGGAAACCGAAGATCTCGCCGCGGCCGATGCGGAAGCTCACGTCATCGACGGCGGTGAAATCGCCAAACCGCATGGTGAGATGTTCGGCCTCGATGGCGGGTTCGCCGTCGGCGCCGATGGGCCGCGGAGGGATCACCACAGCTTCGTGGCTGTCCCGCTGCTCCGGCGGGAGCAGGGCTATGAAGGCGGCGTCCAGATCGGGCGCGCCGGTTCTTTCGAGCAGGTCGGATGGGGTTCCGCAGGCGAGCACGCGGCCCGCGTCCATGGCCACCAGCCAGTCGAAGCGCGCGGCCTCTTCCATATACGCCGTGGCGATGATGACGCTCATGCCCTCGCGACTCTTGCGGATCTCGCCGATCAGTTCCCAGAACTGGCGGCGCGACAACGGGTCGACGCCGGTGGTCGGCTCGTCCAGGATCAGGAGGTCCGGATCGTGGATGAGGGCGCAGCACAGGCCGAGCTTCTGCTTCATGCCGCCCGAAAGCTTGCCGGCCTGCCGGTCGGCGAAAGGCGCCAGCCCGGTTCGCTTCAGAAGCTCGCCGATGCGGCGCTCACGCTCGCTCCGATCATGGCCGAACAGGCGGCCGAAGAAATCGATGTTGTCGAAGACCGACAGCGTCGGATAGAGGTTCTTGCCTAGGCCTTGCGGCATATAGGCGATCCTGGGGTAGGCACTCTGCCGGTGGCGGAGATCGGCCATGTCGCCGCCCAGCACCTCGACATGCCCCTGCTGGATCGTCCGTGCTCCGGCAATCAGGGAAAGCAGGCTGGATTTGCCGACGCCGTCCGGCCCGATCAGGCCGACCATGCGGCCGGTCGGGAAATCGAGCGTTATTGCATCGAGAGCCCTGACCTCTCCGTAAACATGGCCGAGGTTCTCCAGCCGTGCCACGTAGCTTGACGGAATGGCCGCGCCGGCGTCCGGCCGCGCATTCATTGCACGAGCTTTCCCTTGAGGCTCGCCGGCCATTCGGCCTGCGGATCGAGCCGCACATATGCCACGCCGGGCAGGCCCGTCTTCACCTGCTGGATGTATTTGCGGAGCAGCTCCGGTGCGATGTGCGCCTTGATCCGGAACATGAGTTTCAGGCGCTCTTCCTCCGTTTCGACCGTCTTGGGCGTGAACTGCGCGACGTCCGCGACGAAGGTCACCTTGGCGGGGATGATGTATTGCGGCGCCGCGTCGAGCACGAGGCGCACATCGGAGCCGATCGCGACACGCCCGGCCTGCGCGGTCGACAGGAAAAAGGTCATGTAGACATCGCCCAGATCGACGAGGTTCAGAACGCGCCCGCCGCCCGCCAGCACCTCGCCAGGCTCGGCCACGCGGAACTGGATGCGCCCGTCGCGCGGCGACGCCAACGTGGCGTCGCCAATATCGGCGTCGATGCTTTCGATCGCAGCCTGTGCAGCATCGACCGCGGCCTTGGCATCGACCACCTGCGCCTGCGCAGCGTTGATGGCCGCCTCGGTGGCGGCGAGCTGGGCCTGCGCCGCGGCGACGGCGGCTTTCGCGCTCTGCTCGGCCGCCCGGTCGTTGTCCAGGACCTGCTGGGAGACGGTGTTGTTGACCGCAAGCTGCTGGGAGCGCGCCAGGGTCCGATCGGCGGCGTCGAGCTCGGCTTCGCGCTGCGCGACGACAGCGGCGGCCGCCGTCTTTTCAGCCTCGCGCTGCGTCACCAGGCTGCCCGCGGTCTCGACCCCTATGCTGGCGCGCTGAAGCTGTGCCTCGGCCTGACGGCGCTGTGCCTCGAGCTGCGCGGTATCCATGCGAGCAAGCACCTGACCGGCCTTGACGAAATCGCCTTCGCCGACAAGGATTTCCTTGATCCGCCCCGCCGCCTTCGTCGACACGTCGATTTCGACGGCCTCGATGCGGCCGTTGCCGCTGGCGATGCCTACCGGCAACTGCCCGTCCTTGGAGCGCTGCCATGCGTAGTAGCCGGCTGCTCCGATGGCGATCAGGGCGCCGAGGATCAGCCATCGCGGGGGAACCTTCATGGCCGACCTCCGGTGTTGCGCGACCCGTCAGCATCCGCCGACGCCAAAAGCGCCCCCTCGACGTGGACCGGCGCCGGACACAGCGACCCCGAAGCGGACAAGGGAAGGATCCTTGCGGGGGCAATCTCCCGCCGGCAGGCGCCGATCTGTTGGGCGCTTAAGGTAATGCCGTCCATGTCGGGGGAACTCCGTCCAGGTTGCCAAGCTGGCGCGACCAAAACAGAGACCGGTTGCAGCGACCTTGATCGACATCAATTCTGGGAGAAGGGGGTCGCTGTGAGCGTCGGGACTGGCGATGAACACGAGGTCGGAGGGCTGCATTTAGTCTAGCGCTCCGGCCGCGATGATCGCCCGGGCTCACCGCTCCAGGCAGATCGCGACGCCCTGGCCGCCGCCGATGCAGAGCGAGGCAAGGCCCTTCCGCGCATCTCGGCGGACCATTTCGTGCAACAGCGTCACCACGATGCGGCAGCCGGAGCCGGCCAGCGGATGCCCGAGCGCGATGGCGCCGCCGCTCATATTGATGATGTCCTCGTCCCAGCCCATCTCACGATTGACGGCGATAGCCTGCGCGGCGAAGGCTTCGTTGATCTCCATAGCGTCGAGGTCAGACGCGCGCCAGCTGGCCTTGTCAAGCGCGCGGCGCGAGGCCGCCACCGGTCCCAGGCCCATGTCCATCGGCTCGACACCGGCGGAAGCGTAGGACGCGACACGGGCGAGGGGCGTTAGGCCGAGTTCCCTCATCCGCGCTTCCGACATCACCAGCACTGCTGCGGCGCCGTCATTGAGACCCGATGAGTTGCCGGCCGTAATCGTTCCAGCGGTATCGAAGACCGGCCTCAGCCGGCCGAGGCCCTCCATGGTGGTGGAGGGATTGGGATGCTCGTCGCGGTCGATGACGAGATCGCCTTGCCTGGCCTTGACCGACACAGGCGCGATCTCATCATTAAACCTGCCGGCCCGGATGGCGGCGTCCGCCTTCTCCTGCGAGCGCAGCGCGAACCGGTCCTGCTCCTCGCGGGTGATCTGGTAGCGCTGCGCCAGCGCTTCGGCGGTTACACCCATATGCACCTGATGGAAGGCATCCCATAGCCCGTCGGTGATCATCGAATCCTTGACCGTCCTGTCGCCCATGCGGATGCCGCCGCGGGCGCCACAAATGAAGTGTGGCGCCGATGTCATCGAATCCTGCCCGCCGGCGATCACGCAATCCGCGTCGCCGCAACGTATGGCCTGCGCTGCGAGATGGATCGACTTCTGGCCTGCGCCGCAGACCTTGTTGACGGTCATGGCGGGCACGCTGACCGGCAGCCCAGCCTTGAGGGCGGCCTGCCGCGCCGGGTTCTGCCCCGCGCCACCGGTCAGCACCTGGCCCATGATCACCTCGCTTACGGCGTCGGGCGCGATCTGCGTTTCCGCCAGCATCGCCTGGATAAGCTGCCCGCCAAGCTCCGCCGCCGACAGGCTGGCGAACGCGCCGTTCAGCTTGCCGATAGGCGTGCGTCTGGCAGCAACAATATAAACAGCGTCCATTTTTGGTCCTCCCAAATGCCTATTGCAGAGCCGCGATCGTCGCTTGACATTCTGGTTATAACCAATAATCTGAAATGCATCGGCGGGCAAGGTCGCGCCATCGAGCCGGCCTGCGTTGCGGGAGGAAATCCATGTCATCCGTGCTTTGGACGCCGGCGCCGGCCGCGTTCCAATCGTCCAACCTTGCGCGCTTTTCGATGGCCTGCGGCTTCGATCCGCGCGACTACGAGACGCTGCATCGCTGGTCGATCGGCGACCCCGGCGCCTTCTGGCGCGCGGTGTGGGATTTCGCGGAAGTGATCGGCGAACCGGGCCCGATCGCCTTCCTGCGCGACGACAATGCGCCGATGACGGGAAGCCGCTTCTTGCTGGAAGCCTCGCTTAATCTCGCGGAAAACCTCCTGCGCGGCGATGGGGAGAGGATTGCTGTCATCGAGGCCGACGAGAGCGGTCATTTCCGTGCGATAACACGGAGCGAATTGCGCCGGCTCGTCGCTAGAACGGCCGACGGCCTGCGCGCGGCCGGTATCGGCAAAGGCGATTGCGTCGGCGGCATCCTGCCCAATCGCGTCGAAGGCCTCATCGCACTTTTGGCGACGCTTTCCATCGGCGCCGTCTGGTCGTCCTGCTCGCCGGATTTCGGCGCCGCCGCGATCGTCGACCGCCTCGGCCAGATCGGCGTGAAGGTGCTGTTCGCATCACCGCGCTATCGCTATGCGGGCAAGGAGCACGACATCTCCGGCAGGCTGGCCGAAATCGTCGCCGCGATGCCGACGGTGACGACGCTGGTGCTGACCGGCGAGCCGGGCACTCGGCCAAACGGCGCGGCGGATTGTATTTCGTTCGACGATTTCGGCGGCGCCGGTCCTCTCACCTTCGAGCGCGTGCCCTTCGACCATCCGGCCTATGTGCTCTACACCTCTGGCACGACAGGCGCGCCGAAGGCGATCGTCCATCGTACCGGCGGCGTGCTGCTCCAGCATCTGAAGGAGCACCTGTTGCACGGCGACGTCCGTCCCGGCGACGTGATGAGTTGGTACACCAACACCGCCTGGATGATGTATCACTGGCTGATCTCAGGTCTGGCCTGCGGCGCGAGCGTGGTGCTCTATGACGGCGCGCCGATCCTGAAATCGGCCGATGGTCTAGATCCCAGTCCGCTCTGGAAAGTGGCGGAGCACGCCAAGGTCACGCATTTCGGCACCAGCCCGAAATATCTGGCGACACTTGCGGCCGAACGCTACGCGCCGGGACGCCTGCATGACCTTTCGCCGCTGCGTTCGCTGCTGTCGGCCGGCGCGCCCGTCTCACACGGGCAGTTCGACTGGGTCTACGAGTATGTGAAACGCGACATGATCTTCGCCTCCATTTCCGGAGGCACCGAGATCATCGGCTGCTTCCTGCTGGGGTCGCCGCTCCATCCCGTGCGGCGCGGCGAGCTGACTGTGAAGGGGCTTGGTCTTGCAGTCGCAGTGATGGACGAGCGCAATGCGCCGGTGATCGGCCGCCAGGGCGATCTCGTCTGCACCGAGCCGTTCCCGTCCATGCCGCTGACCTTCTGGGGCAAGGATGGCGATGCGCGCTACCACGCCACCTATTTCGCCGCGCGCCGCGAGATCTGGACGCATGGCGATGTCGCCGAGATGACGGCTTACGGCTCTGGCGTCATCCACGGTCGCTCCGATACGACGCTGAAGCCCGGCGGCGTCCGCATCGGCACCGCCGAGATCTACGCGGCCTGCGAAAACTTCGCCGAGATCGAGGATTGCCTGGTCTTTGGCGCGCCCGTCGAAGGCGACGAGGAGATCGTGCTCTGCGTCAAGCTCAATGACGGTTATGCGCTGAGCGCCGAGCTTGCCGCGCGAATTCGCAAAGCGATCCGTGAAGGCGCTTCGCCGCGCCACGTGCCGCATCGCATCCACGCGGTGCAGGCCGTGCCCTACACTCTGAACGGCAAGCGTGTCGAGGGCGCCGCCCGCACCACGCTCGAAGGCAAGCCTGTCAAGAACATGGCTTCGCTCGCCAATCCGGCATGTCTCGAAGAATACCGAGCGCTCGACCGGGGCAGGGCAGCATGAGCCGGTCGAAGGGAGCGATCGTCGGCATCGGCGAGCTGAAGCCGCAACGTTTGACCAGCGGCGTGACGACGCTGGAGATGATCGCCGACGTCTCGCGCCTTGCGGTGCTCGACGCCGGGCTGGATCCGGCGGCGATCGACGGGCTGCTGGTAGGACCGCAGGTCGGCGAGACGCCGCAGCATGTTCCGGCAACGATTGCCGAATATCTGGGGCTCGCGCCGACCATGGCCAACGTCGTCGACCTCGGCGGCGCGTCCGGCGCCGGCATGGTCTGGCGCGCGGCCGCCGCGATCGAGGCCGGCATGTGCGAGGCGGTGCTGTGCGTGCTCGCCAACAATCGCGAGGAGACAGCGCCGCGCTCGCCCAACCGCAATCCGATCCGCGAGTTCGACGTGCCGTTCGGCGCCTCGGGCGCCAATATCTCCTACGCGCTGCTGATGCAGGCGCATATGGCGGAATACGGTTCGACTGCGCGGGATTTCGCCAGGATCGCCGCGGCGGCGCGCGCCAACGCGCAGCTCAATCCGGATGCGATCTTCTTCGGCAAGCCGGCCGATGTCGAAACGGTGCTTGCCTCGCCGATGATCGCCTCGCCGCTGCGTCTCCTCGAAATCGTCATGCCGGTCGCCGGCGGAGAAGCGGTTGTCGTCACCTCCGCCGAACGCGCGCGGTCGCTGCGCAAGCCGCCCGTCAATCTGCTCGGCGCCGGCGAGAAGGTCACGCACCGCGCCGTCAGCCAGGCGCCGAGCCTGACTTCCGGTCCGCTGAAGAGCGCGATGGCAAGAGCCTTTCAACAGTCCGGCACAGACGCCGATGCGATGGACCTTCTGTCGCTCTACGATTGCTACACGATCATGATCGCGGCGACGATCGAGGATGCCGGCCTCTGCGCGCCGGGCCAGTTCGGCGCGTGGCTCGGCGACCACGATCTTTCCCACAAGGGCGACAGGCCGCTCAACACGCATGGCGGCCAGCTCGGCTTCGGGCAGCCGGACCTTGCCGGCGGGATGACCCATGTCGTCGAGGCGGTGCGTCAGCTGCGCGGGGAGGCGGGCGAACGCCAGATCGGCAAGGCCGGGCTGGCACTGGTCACCGGCAACGGCGCGACGATGAGCGAGGCGACCGCGCTCGTGCTGGGAGCCGCCTGATGTCCGTCGATCTCAACACGCTGAAGACCCCCGGTCCGACGATCACCGCGCTGACCAGGCCGTTCTGGGATGCCGCCGCCGAGGGCCGGCTGACCATCCAGCACTGCGAGGATTGCGGCAAGGCCGTCTTCTATCCGCGCCCGATCTGCCCGCATTGCTGGAGCAGGCGCCTGCTCTGGAAAGACGCGTCGGGCAGGGGGCGGCTAAAATCCTTTTCCAAGGTGCATAAGCCAGGCCATCCCGGCTGGCTGCCGGCGGCACCCTATGTGGTCGGCCTGATCGAATTGTCCGAAGGCCCAACGATGCTGAGCTTCATCCTGCCCGGCACACGGCCGCTACAGGTCGGGGACATGCTTCAGCTTGCGCCGACCGCCATCGGCGGTCGCGTCCTACCTGCCTTCAAACCAGTGGAACCCGGAGCAGAGGAGAAGCCTAAATGAGCACCGTAATGAAAGACGGTTGGACGGGTGTCGTAAAAGGCCGTCCGCAGGTCGGCGCCTTCGCCGAGCGCACGCGCCGCACGAGAATGAGCGACATCGAGGCCTTCACCGACATCACCGGCGACCACAATCCCCTGCATTACGACCGCGCGCTGGCCGAGAAGTCGGTGTTCGGCAAGCTGATCGTTCAGGGCGGCGTGACTTCCGGCATCCTCAACGCGTTGGTCGCCGAAGATCTGCCCGGCCCCGGAACAGTGTTCCTCGAAGTGGCGTGGAAGTTCGTCAAAGCGGTCGGCCTTGACGAGGAGATCACCGGACGCGTGGAGGTCAAGGAAGTGCGGCCCGATAAGCCTATCTGCAAGATCGAGACCAGCGTGCGCAACGGCCAGGGCGAGCTTTGCCTCACCGGCACGGCCACGGTCTTCACCGTACCGCTGCAAGGCGCATGAGCACGGCCGGCGGGCTTGGCATGGCGGCCGACAGCGAGCGCTGGCGCGTGCTGTCGCTGCTTTGCCTCGCAGTCGTCCTGTCGCTGACCACCTGGTTCTCGGCGACCGCGATCCTTCCCGAACTGAGGCAGGAGCTTGCGTTGGGCGCGAGCGCCGAGGCCTGGCTGACCAATGGCGTGCAGGTCGGCTTCGTGCTAGGCGCGCTGGCGGCGAGTCTGGTCAATCTTCCCGACCTCGTACGGCTGAGTCACCTGATGGCGGCGGCGGCGCTCGTCGCCGCTTTGGCCAACGCGACGCTGCTCTTCCATCCCGGGCCTGGCGGCGTGATCGCCGCGCGCATCGTCACCGGTGTTGCGCTCGCAGGCGTCTATCCGCCGGCGCTGAAGCTGGTCGCCACCTGGTTCGCGCGCGACAGGGGACTGGCGCTCGGCGCCGTCATCGGCGCGCTGACTGTCGGCTCGGCGCTGCCGCATCTCTTCCGCGCCGTCTCGACCGCGCTCGACTGGCGTCCCGTTGTTGCCGCCACCAGCGTGGCCACGGCCGCGGGCGCGCTGCTCTTCCTATTGTTCGCGAAGGAAGGACCCTATCCCTTCGGCAAGGCAGTGTTCGAGCCTTCGCGCATCGGCCAGGTGTTTCGAGAAAAGCCGCTGCTGCTCGCCAATCTCGGTTACCTCGGCCATATGTGGGAGCTCTATGCCATGTGGGCCTGGCTGCTCGCCTACACGCGCGCCTCATTCGAGGCGCAGGCGATGGGAACCGCCGCCATCGCCTCGCTATCGACGTTCCTTGTCGTGGCTTCCGGCATCCTCGGTTGTCTGCTCGGCGGCTATCTGTCGGACCGCATCGGCCGCACCGCCACCACCGCCGGCATGATGATCGTCTCGGGAAGCTGCGCGCTGCAAATGGGCTTCCTGTTCACCGGTCCGCTGTGGCTGTTCATGCTGGTGGCGATCGTCTGGGGCGTTTCGGTGGTCGGCGATTCGGCGCAGTTCTCCGCCGCCGTCACCGAGCTCGCCGACCGCCGCTTTGTCGGCACCGCTCTGTCAGTGCAAATGGGCGCGGGCTTCGCGCTGACGGTGCTCGCCATCTGGCTGACGCCGCGCTTCGCTGATTTCATCGGGGGTTGGCGCTGGGCCTTCCTGCTCCTGGTTCCCGGGCCGCTTCTGGGGGCCGCCGCCATGCTATGGTTGCGAAACTTGCCGGAGAGCGTGAAAATGGCCGGCGGCCTCCGCTAGGGAGGCGCTGCCGCTTATCTGAGTCGCGGCAAATGAATCGCGGCAGGACCGGATGGAACAAGCTACCAGAACGCGCGGGCGTCCTCGTTACGATCAGGAAGACGCCGAGGCGGCCGAGGCCTTCCGCTCGATCGGCTCGAAAGTACAGCTCAACCGCGATGAGGCCGCACCGCTCTGGGTGCAGTTGCGCAACCAGGTCGAGGAAGCGATTAACACCGGCCTGCTTGCCGCCAATTCACGCATTCCCTCGGAACAGGCGCTTTGCGATTTCTTCGGCGTCTCGCGCCCTGTCGTACGCGCCGCGATCGGCTCGCTGTCCAACGAAGGCCGCATCATCAAGATGCCGCGCAAGGGCATGTTCGTCGCGGCACCCCGCGAGCATGTCGACTTCATGACCGCCAATCTCGGCGTCTTCGACGATTTGACCGCCAAGGGCCACAAGGTCTCGACCCGCACACTGGAGATCTACCGCTGCCCGCCGAGCGACAAGGAGTCGAAGGTCTTCGGCATTCCCGCCAATGGCAGCGTGGTCCGCATCAGCCGCGTCTACATGACCGACGGCACGCCGATCACCATGACGCGCATCAGCCTGCCGGGGCATCGGGTGCCGGGGCTGGAGAACATCCTGTCGGAAAACCAGTCGATCTTTGGCACCATCCGCGCCGTGTTCGGCCTGACGGTGAAGCGCGCCGACCGCTGGCTGCGCGCCGCGCTCCCCACCAAGGAAGAAGCGGACGAAATGGGGGTCGCCGCCAACACGCCGCTGATCGAGATCGAGTCGATCGCATATGACGCGGACGGTGCCGCGCTCGAATACTACGAGGCCTTTTACAATTCCTCCGTCGCCCGCATCCATATGGCGGTCGAGCAACCGTCGGCGACGGTGAACGGCGTCGACCGCACCTGACTTCTCAGTCAAAAAAGAATCTGTTTTCTGGTTATAACCAGATTGACGGGTGGAAGAAGCTTCTGTAACGTCCTGTCATGGGGTCGGGAGGAGCCTGACCCCGGAAGCATTATCAGGACCGGTTGGCTTGCGGCGCTGCTTCGGCGGCGAGGGCAGTGATTTGCCCGCGCTCAAGTCCGTCCTGATGGAGGACGTGCATGGATTACCGGTCGCAATTCGACCTGACGAGCGAGGTCGCCGTCGTCACCGGCGGCGCCAGCGGGATCGGCCTTGAGGCCGCGAAGGCGCTCGGAACTTGTGGCGCGCGTGTCGTCCTGCTCGACATGAATGCGGACGGGCTGAAAGCCGCCGCCGAAACCCTCACGGCCGCCGGTGTCGCAAGCGTCGATGGCCGTGTGCTCGACGTCACGGATCCGCAAGTCGTCGAGGCGATGGCCGCTCAGATCGTCGCGGACTTCGGCAAGGTCGATGTCCTGGTCAACAGCGCCGGCATCGCGCGCCTCAACACCGCGCTCGACACGCCGGACGAGGAATGGCGCCTGGTGATGGACGTCAATGTCAACGGCGTCTACTGGGCCTCGCGCGCGTTCGGCCGCTCGATGGTCGCCCGCAGGAAGGGGTCGATCGTCAATCTGGGCTCGATGTCGGGCCTGATCATCAACCGTCCGCAGACGGCACCGTCCTACATGGTGAGCAAGGGCGCCGTGCATATGATGACCAAGGCGCTCGCGGTCGAATGGGCAAAGTCAGGAGTGCGCGTCAACGCGCTGGCGCCGGGCTATGTCGGCACCGAGATGACACTGAAGATGCGCGAGCGTCCCGAACTCTTCGACACCTGGATCGACATGACGCCGATGGGCCGGCTGGGCACGCCGCAGGAAATCGCCTCGGCGATCCTGTTCCTGGCGTCATCGGCCTCGAGCTACGTGACGGGCGCGATCCTGTCGATCGATGGCGGCTACACGGCCTGGTAATTGGCCTTGCAAGGATTGGAATATCGCATGCCCCTTTCGGACCGAGATGTGCGCCAGGCAATCATCGACGCCTGCATCCAGATGAATGAGCTCGGCATCAACCAGGGCACATCAGGCAACATCAGCTGTCGTCACGGCGAAGGCATGCTGATCTCGCCGACCAGCACGCCCTATGACACGCTGCAGCCGGAAGACATCGTCTTCATGGGCTGGGATGGCGAGGTCGACGGGCGCCTGCCGCCATCGAGCGAATGGCGCTTCCATCTCGACATCATGAACGCGCGGCCCGAGGTCAACGCGGTTGTCCACGCGCATCCGACCTACTGCACGACGATCGCCATCATGGGCCGGAAGATACCGGCGATCCATTATATGGTCGCGGTCGCCGGCGGCAGCGACATTCGTTGCGCGCCCTACGCCACCTTCGGCACGGCGGAGCTTTCGGCGCATGCGGTGGAGGCGCTGCGCGACCGTAAGGCCTGCCTGCTCGCCCAGCACGGCATGATCGCCGTCGGGTCGAGCCTCGCCCAGGCGATGTGGCTTGCGGTCGAGGTCGAGACGCTGGCGCGCCAGTATCACGGCGCCCTGCAGATCGGCGAGCCGCCGATCTTGTCCGACGAGGAGATCGAAAATGTCATCAAGCGCATGGCCAGCTACGGCCTGCGCGACAAGGAGGCCGCCGCCTAAGCGGAGGACCGTGGTTTCGCATATCCTCCGGGAAGGCCCGGAGCGATCAACAAGGGAGGAATGAAATGACCAGATCCATGAAAGGCCTTGTCAAGACGCTCGCTCTGGGGTTGGCGGCGGCTTGCAGCCTTGCCGCGATCTCCGGCGCCAGCGCCGAGGAATTGTCGCTCAAGGGCAAGCGCATCGGCGTGTCCGCGATCGGCACCGACCATTATTGGGACCTGATGGCCTTCAAGGGCATCCAGGACCGCGTCAAGGAACTCGGCGGTGAAGTCATCGCGCTCGACGCCGGCCGCAAGGACCAGCAGCAGATCGCGCAGTTGCAGACGCTGATCGCCCAGAAGCCCGACGCCATCATCGAGCAGCTCGGCAATCTCGAAGTGCTGAACCCGTGGCTGCAGAAGATCCGCGACGCCGGCATCCCGCTGTTCACCGTCGACACCGCGACCCCGCACGCCATCAACAACACCACGTCGAACAACTACAATATCGGCGCCGAGATCGCGCTGCAGATGGTCGCCGACATGGGCGGCAAGGGCAATGTGCTGGTCTTCAACGGCTTCTACAGCGTGCCGGTCTGCAAGATCCGCTACGACCAGCTGAAATATGTGCTGACCTCGTTTCCGGATGTGAAGATCGTCGAGCCGGAGCTGCGCGACGTCATCCCGAACACGGTGCAGAGCGCCTATTCCAACGTCACCGACATGCTGACCAAATCGCCCGAGAAGGGTTCGATCGGCGCGGTCTGGGCCTGCTGGGACGTGCCGCAGATCGGCGCCACGCAGGCGGTCGAGGCCGCCGGCCGCAACGAGGTCAAGACCTACGGCATCGACGGCAGCCCGGAAGTCATCAAGATGGTGATGGATCCGAAGTCGTCGGCGGGCGCCGTCGCGGCGCAGCAGCCCTATGAGATCGGCAAGACCTCGGTCGACAACGCCGCCAAATACCTGGCCGGCCAGAAGGTGCCGCCCTTCACCTTCGTTCCGTCGGTGCTGATCAACAAGGAAAATGCCGCCGAAAAAGGAAAGCCATTCCTCGACGCCGCCGAGAAGGCTGGCGTTAAATAGGACGGAACGAAACGACGGGCAGCTCAGGCTCTGCGGCTGCCCGTCACATCCAACCAGGATTGACGGCCATGCAGACAGCAAAGCGTGACATTGCTGTATCGATGACAGCCATTTCGAAGCGGTTTGGTCCGGTGCGCGCCTTGGAAAACGCGAACCTCGAGATCGCGCGCGGCTCGATCCTCGGCCTTGTCGGTCAGAACGGCGCCGGCAAGTCGACCATCATCAAGGTGCTGGCCGGCATCATCAAGCCGGACAGCGGCTCGATGGTCATCAATGGCGAGGCCGTCACTTCGCTGACACCGGCCTCGGTCGAAAAGCTCGGTGTGCACTTCATCCACCAGGATCGGTTGTTGGTGCCGACCGCAACGGTCGGCGAAGCCGTGTTCCTCGGCCATGAGATCGGCCTTGGCCCGTTCGTCAGCCGCCGCGTCATGGAGCGCCGCGCTGCCGATTTGCTGAAGCGGTTCTTCGGCATGGAATTGCCGGCCGGAACGCTGGTGAAGGACCTGACCACCGCGCAGCAGAAGGTGGTGCAGATCACCCGCGCGCTGGCGCAGAAGGCATCCGTGCTGGTGCTGGACGAGCCGACGGCGGCGCTCGTCAAGCGCGAGGTCGACAGCCTGTTCGACGTGCTGCGCCGGCTGCGCGACGACGGCATCGCCGTGGTCTTCATCTCGCATTACATGCAGGAGATCGAAAAACTCTGCGACCGCGTCACCGTGATGCGCAACGGCACCGATGTCGGCACGGTCGATCCGCGGCAGACGCCGATCGATGAGATCATCGCGATGATGATTGCCCGTGATGTCGGCGAGATGTTCCCGAAGCGCTCGGTCACTTTAGGCGCGCCGGTGCTGGAGGTTTCCAACCTCCGCCTCGGCGGCAGTTTCGAGAACATCGGCTTCAACGTCCGCGCCGGCGAGATCGTCGGCCTCACCGGCCTGCTCGGCTCCGGCGCCAAGGAGATCGTCCAGTGCCTGTTCGGTCTCAAGACCGCCGATGGCGGCCAGATCAAGATCGAGGGCAGGGAGTTGTCGCTGTCGACGCCGGTCAAGGCGGTGCGCGACGGCATCGCGATGCTGCCGGAAGACCGCCGCGCGCATGGCGTGGCGCTTGGCCTTTCCGTGCGTGAGAACATTTCCCTGGCCAGCCTGCGCCGCTATTCGCGCGGCGGCATGGTCAGCCGCGGCGCTGAGAACAAGGCGGTCGACGGCTTGATCAAGGAACTGTCGATCAAGACGCCGCATCGCGACGCGCTGGTGCGCGAGCTCTCCGGCGGCAATCAGCAGAAGGTAGCGATCGCCAAATGGCTGAGCTGCCAGTCGCGCGTCTATGTGCTGGATGAGCCGACCGTCGCCGTCGATGTAGGCGCCAAGGTCGAGATCTACAATCTGTTGAACCGCCTGGCGGGCGAGGGCGCGGCGATCCTGCTTCTGTCCTCCGATCTGCTCGAGCTGGTCGGCGTCTGCGACCGCGTGTTGGTGGTCTATCGCGGCAGGCTTGCCGGCAGCTTCTCCGGTCCTGCGATGAACAGCGATGCGCTGCTGGCGGCTTCGTCCGGCGCGCGCTCGAACGCTGATGGAGTGGCCGCATGAGCGCGACTGTTCTCCACTCAGAAGTCGGCGTGTCCGACGAAAAGCAGGCGGCCGCCAAGAGCACCGGCCGCCGCTTTGGCGCCTTGGTCGTGAGGCTTGGCGCGATCGCCGCCTTTGCCGCCATCATGGCTTATTTCGTCATCTTCGCGCCGGGCTTCACCTCGACCTTCAACCTGATCAACGTCGTCGAGCAATCGGCGATCCTGGGCGTGCTCGCCTATGGCATGACGGCCGTCATCATCGGCGGCGGCTCCGACGTCACCGAAGGCGGCATCGACCTTTCGATCGCCGCCAATATGGGGCTCTGCGCCGCGGTCTACGCCACGCTTCTGTCGATGGGCTATGGCGATTTCCTCTCGGTGATAGCGGCCATCGCTGTCGGCATGGCGGTCGGGGCGCTCAACGCTGTTGCCGTTGTCGGCCTTGGCATCCTGCCGCTGCTCGCGACGCTTGCAGTGCTGAACGTCGCGGCCGGCATGGAACTCACGCTCACCCAGAACACGGTCGTCGGCGCATCCTCCCCGCTGCTCGGCCTGCTGGTGTCGGGCAGCTTCCTCGGCATCTCCGCGCTCGCCTGGGCGCTGATCGTCTTCTCCGCCATCATGATCGTGGTTGTTCACGGCACGTCGTTTGGCCTGAGGCTCTACGCCGTCGGTGGACACCCGGAAGCAGCTCGCGCGGCTGGCATCAGCGTGCCCTTTTATGTGTCCTTCACCTATGTGCTGAGCGGCTTCTGCGCGGCGGTGGCGAGCATACTGACCGTCTCGCGCCTGTCGGCCAGCACGCCGGGCTCCGGCGAACTGCTTCTGTCGGTGCTGGCCGCGGCACTGCTCGGCACTGTGTTCTCGCGCCGCTTCGTGCCGACCATGGGCGGCACGCTGTTCAGCGTGCTGTTCATCGGCCTGCTCGCGAACGGCTTCCAACTGCTCAACGTCTCCAGCTACTGGGTCAACGGCGTGCAGGGCGCGCTGATCCTGCTGGTGGTGGCCATCACATCCTTTGCCCGCGGTTCGGAGGGTTCGCGATGAGCGTCTCGGCCAACGACAACAACTCAGCCAAGGTGAGTGTGCGCGGCTTCCTCGCCAAATACAGCGTGCTCATCGCGTTCGCGGCAATCGTCATCTTCTTCGCGATTGCGAGCCCGACTTTCCTGACACCGGCCAACCTCTTCAACGTGCTGGTCAACAATGTCGTCATGCTGGCGATCGTGGCGCTGGGTCTCACCATCGTCATCTCCTCGGGCGGCATCGATCTCTCGGTCGGCGTCTCCGTCGACATGGCAAGCATGATCTTCGTCATGCTTTTGGCCGCCGGCTATAGCGGCGTGGTAGGCGTCGCTGGCGGCCTCAGCGCCGCGCTGATCGTCGGCATTCTCAACGCGATCCTCATCACCAGGCTCAACATCAGCCCCTTCCTGGCGACGCTCGGCGTGCTCTTCATCGGCCAGAGCACGCAGCAGCTCGCCACCAGCGGCGGCCAGCCGATCTACCTCACGAGCGGTTACGCGGCAGACCAGTTCAATGCCATCGCCCGCACCGCTCTGTTCGGGATACCGACGCCGGTCATCATGCTGATCGTCCTGGCGCTCGCGGTCCATCTCCTGCTGCATCGCTCGGTCTTCGGCCGCTATGTCCAGGCGATGGGCGCGCAGCCGGGGGTGGCCTGGTATTCCGGCATCCGCGTGCCGCGCGAATTGTCGATGGTGCATGTGCTGTGCGCGCTGCTCGCCGGCGTCACCGGCATCCTCTTGTCGGCGACGGTGAAGTCCTACGTGCCGCTCTCCGGCAACGCCTTCCTGCTCGACGCCATCGGCGCCACCTTCATCGGCACGACGCTCAGCCGCGAGCGCAAGCCCTCGGTCATTGGCACGCTGCTCGGCGTGCTGCTGCTCGCCATCGTCAAGAACGGGCTGCTGCTCGTCGGCTGGAATTTCTACTGGCAGCAGGTCGGCATCGGCGTGCTGGTCTTCCTGGTGCTGGCCGCGAGCTTCGGCCTGCGCCGCGCCGCCCATTGAGTTCGAAAGGTCTCTTACCCATGCCCCAATTCGACGTCAGCTCGATCGGCTTCTACGTCCTCGATATCCTCGGACGGCCGGTCTCGCGCATTCCGGAAGGCGGCCGCGCCGACTATATCGAGGAGATCCGCATGACGGTCGCCGGCACAGCCGGCGCCACCGGCATGGACTGCGCCATCCTCGGCCTCAAGACGCGCGCCGTCACCACGCTCGGCACCGACGACATGGGCGACTGGTTTCTCGCCAAGCTGAAGAGATACGGTCTGGAGACGAGCCTAGTGCGTCGCGACGGCAGCGTCCAGACCTCGTCCACCATTTTGCCGGTGCGGCCGAACGGCGAACGTCCCGCCTTGCATGTGCCGGGCACCGCTGCCTTGTTCGACGTCGCCGATGCCGATCTCGACGCCGCGCTCGACGCGACCGTCATTCATGTCGGCGGCACCGGCCTGCTGAAGCGCTTCGACGGCGAGCCTACGGTGAAGCTCTTGAAGCGCGCCAAGGAGCTTGGCCGCGTCACCACCTTCGATCTCATCCAGGCGACGCCCGAGACGTGGAAGCTCGTAGAGCCCTGCCTGCCCTATATCGACTATTTCGTGCCGAGCATCGACGAGGCCGGCGAGATGGCGCATGACAGCGATCCGGCCCGCGTCGCCGCTTTCTTCAAGGCGAGGGGCGTGAAGAATTGCATTCTGACGCTCGGCGCCGGCGGCGTCTTTGTCTCGCCCGAGAATGGCGAGGATTTCCATCTGCCCGCCTTCGAGGTCGAGGTCTTCGACACCACGGGCTGCGGCGATTCCTTCACCGCCGGCATCATCGTCGGCATCATCAAGGGCTGGCACCTGAAACAGTCCGCGCGCTTTGCCAGCGCGGTCGCCGCCAAGGTGGCGATGGGGCTCGGCTCCGACGGCAAACTCGTTTCATTCGACGACACGGTCGCGGCGATGAACGCGCTTCCGGTCAAGACATCAAAGGTGGAAGCAGCATGACCATTCTTCCTGAGGCCAAGGGCAAGACGGCTCTCGTCACCGGCGCCAGCCGCGGCATCGGCAGGGCGCTCGCGAAGGGACTCGCGGAAGCGGGCTTCGATGTCGCCGTCACCGATCTGCCGTCGCAGGCGGCGGAGCTCGACGTGACCAAGGGCGAGATCGAGGCGGCCGGCCGCAAGGCCTATGTCTATACGATGGACGTAAGCAAGAAGAAGGACATCGAGGCGACCGCGCAGGCACTGCTCAAGGCTGCCGGCAGCATCGACGTGCTGGTCAACAATGCCGGCATCCTGAGGCCCAGCCTGCTGCAGGATCTGGACGAGGCCAATTGGGATGCGCATTTCGACGTCAACGCCAAGGGCGTGCTGATGATGTGCCAGGCGGTGCTGCCGCATATGCGCGCCAGGAAGTCAGGCCGGGTGATCAACATCGCCTCCATCGCCGGCCGCCAGGGTGTGCCGACGCAAGGCCACTACGCCGCCACCAAGGCGGTGGTGATCACGCTCACCCGCGTATTGGCGCAGGAGGTCGGCATGGATGGCGTCACCGTCAACGCGATCTGCCCCGGCATCATCCTGACCGAGATGGGCAAGAACAATCT
The DNA here is from genome assembly GCF_029625685.1 of Mesorhizobium sp. WSM4976. Lineage (NCBI taxonomy): Bacteria > Pseudomonadati > Pseudomonadota > Alphaproteobacteria > Hyphomicrobiales > Phyllobacteriaceae > Mesorhizobium > Mesorhizobium sp. WSM4976. The sequence goes on along the minus strand of NZ_JARTVT010000027.1, from coordinate 68,590 downwards.
GGGCAGCGAAGCGGCGATCCGCCATTGGGAGGACGTCGCCGCGCTGAAGCGCCTCGGCGCGCCGGAAGACATCGTCGGCCCGGTGCTGTTCTTCGCCTCGGATCTCTCGGCCTTCGTCACCGGCCAGGCGCTCAACGTCGACGGCGGCATTTACTACCACTGAGGCTTGCAGCGGGCCTGCGCTACAGCCGCGGCCCGCGACCATTCTGGCGACGCGCGCCATGTCGGCGCTCATTTCGCGATCATCGTCAAGCGGGGCGACGAGCGCCCGCACGGCCTCATAGCTGCGCCGCGGGCCGTCGCCCATCGAGTCCAGCACGCCGCGCAACTCGACGCCGGTCGCCGCGAAGATCAATTCCATCGCCACCAGATAGCGCAGCCGCTCGATGATCGCGGCCGTCTTGGCCACCACGCGCGGCGCCATCGACGACTGATCCTCGACGCCATCCGAGATGGCGAGAGGGCTGAGCGACATCGGATTGGCAAGATGGCGGATCTCGGCTTCGAGCGCGGCGACCGGCTTCTGCAACTCCGCATAGCCCTGGCGGCTGCCGCCCCTGGCCGAAAGGAAGCGCGGCAGCTCCGCCACGATCGGCGACATCAGCTTCATCGAGCGGTTGGCGGTGCCGACCGCGCTATGCGCGAGCGCCTGGCCGAGATTTTCCCAGGTCAGCGTGAAGGCGGTGAGGTCGAAATTGCCGTTGGAGACGACGCGCCCGGCCTCGGGCAGGATGACCGGATTGTCGCCGGAATGGCCAAGCTCGATCTCGGTCGCGAGCTTCGCCTGCTCATAGGCATGGAGCAGGCCGCCCCAAACCTGCGGCGCGCAGCGGAAGCTCAGCGGATCCTGCAGCCGCCGCGCGGCGTTGTCCTGCCACAGCCCGCTGCCGGAAAGCTCGGCTCGCAGCCGCGCGCCGATCTCGCACTGGCGGAAGGCCGGCCGCGCCGCCAGCGCGTCCTCTTCGATGGCCTTGAGCGATGCCCGGAACGCTTCGTAGTTGAGAGCGATGGCCGCCAGCGACCAGTCGATCAGGCAAGCGACCTCTTCCAGCGCCAGGCATGCCGTACCGGTCGAAAGGCTGTTGGCGACGATAATGGCGTGGCCGTCCTTCTCGCGCAGGTCGAGCGGTTCGAGCCCAGCGAGCTTGAGCGCCTCGGCCGACGGCATGATCCTGCCTTGATACTCGCTCTCGCCGTCGCCGCGCAGCGCCCGCGCCAGATGGCCGAGCGGCGCGAGATCCGCGGCGCCCACCGAGCCCCAGGAAGGGATCACGGGATGGACGCCTGCGTTGAGCGCGAGGAGCAGGCCGAGCACGACACCTTCGGAAGTGCCCGTGCCGCCCGCGGCCATGCCGCAGATGCGCGCGACCATCAGCGCCCGCACCGCGTCGGTCGGCAGCGACGGCCCGGCGCCCATCGAGTGGCTGAGCGGCACGCTGTGGCGATCAGGTCGGCGTCGGCAAGCGGCGTGTCGACGCAGGCGCCGAGCCCGGTGGTGACGCCATAGAGCGGCTTGCCGAGCTGGGTGAGATGCTCGATCAGCGCGCGGCTGGCGCGGATGCGGCGCATGGCTTCCTCGCCGAGCACGAGCCGGGAATTGCGCCGCGCGATCTCGGCGACATCTTCCGTGCCCAGCGGCTTGGCGTCGAGGACGATCACTCTGGCTGTCATCGCGCAATTCCTCAGGCCTCCGGGCTGGTGGCCGAACGAATGCAGGATATCCGGCATCGGAGCCGGCCATTGTCGAAAATCCGCCGTCGCGGTTGCCGTTATTTTTCCGCGGTCCGGATAAGCGGCACGGCGGCGAAAATTTCCGGCGGCGATGTCACATCGGGCCAAGCCTCGCTCGTCTTGAGGTCGGAAGCAACGAAAGGAACCGACCCATGACTGTCAGACTTGACCCCCTTGCCGCCGCCCCTTCGCTGATGAAGGAGTGGCATCGTGCCTCTTTGGCCATCGCCGGCAGCCTCGATCCGGCGCTGGCCGAGCTCATCGAGATCCGTTCCTCGCAGATCAATGGCTGCGCCAATTGCATCAATATGCATTCGACCTATGCCCGCGAGCGCGGCGAGACCGAGCAGCGCATCTATCTCTTGTCGGCCTGGCGCGAGGCGCCGTGCTATACCGATCGCGAGCGCGCCGCGCTCGGCTGGACCGAAGCGCTGACCAGGATCTCAGAAGGCCATACGCATGAAGCGGCCTATGAGGCGCTGAAGCCGCATTTCTCCGAGGAGGAGCGCGTGAAGCTCACGTTGATGATCAACATAATCAATGGCTGGAACCGCATCGCCGTCGGCTTCGGCGGCTTTGTCGATCCGGCGGCCATCAAAGCCTCCAACAAGGCGGCTGCCGCCCAGGCTGCCAACAAGGCGGTCGCGGCTTGACGCCGGAGCCGGCATTGACGGGCGCGGCGGCGGACTTCGAACCGCTGCGCCCGAAGCTGATGCGGGTCGCCTACCGCATGCTGGGCTCGGTCGCCGATGCCGAGGATGTGGTGCAGGAGGCCTTCATCCGCTGGATGCGGACCGAGCGCGCCGAGGTGCGCCAGCCCGAGGCGTTCCTGCGCCGCACGGTAACTAGGCTTTGCCTCGACCAGCTCAAATCCGCGCGGCATCAGCGCGAGACCTATGTCGGCCCGTGGCTGCCTGAGCCGCTGGTGGAGGAAGACGAGGCGGAGGACGTCACCTTGCCGCTGATGCTGGCGCTGGAGCGCCTGTCGCCGCTCGAGCGCGCAGCCTTCCTGCTGCATGACGTGTTCGGCCTGCAGTTCGAGGAGGTCGCGGCGGAGATCGAGCGCGATCCCGCCGCCTGCCGCCAGCTTGCGGCCAGAGCGCGTGAGCATGTCCGCGAGGCACGGCCGCGCTTCAAGGTCGAGAGAGAGCGCGGGCTGGAGATCGCCGAGGCCTTCTTCAACGCCTCGCGCAGCGGCGACATGAAAGCGCTCGGCGCGATGCTGAGCGCCGATGTCACCGCCCACGCCGACGGCGGCGGCAAGCGTCCGGCGGCGACCGAGCCGGCGCTCGGCTTCGAGGCGGTCATGACGCAATACGCGACCGTGGCGTCGTGGCTGAAAGACAATCCCTCGACGCTCATCCGTTACGGCTTCATCAACGGCCTGCCGGGCTTCGTCACGCTGGAGGTCGATGGCGAACTCCAGACCACGGCGCTCGATATCGAGGACGGCAACATCACGGCGATCTATGTCATGCGCAATCCCGACAAGCTGCGGCACCTGCATTAGCTGGGATGAAAGCAGCTGCGGGAACTTTTGCTCTGCTGGTGATTTTGGATATGCTGCAAGTCAAAATTGCTGGAAGGTCGCTGCCATGACGAAACATTTTGCAATCGCCGCGCTCATGCTTGCCGCGGCAGCCGCGATAGCGGGTCCCGCTGCCGCCGGCGAACATCGCTACCGCGTGGTCGAGCATGAGCGTTATGTCCCGGCCAGCGACGACATTATCGAGACGCTATTCGGCGGTCCGCGCTACTACGACCAGCAGATGACCAACACGGCGGCGGGCGCATGCGCTTATCACCGCGTCGGACCGGACGCGAATGCGGTGAACGACATCAGCGATCACTATTGCGGGAAGTAGGACTCCTCGGGGCATTCCTGGCAGGTTCGGTTTCTATAAGCCTCGACTACATTTGCGTTGATGATCCCGCGAACCTATCGGAATCGCCGGAGGGCTGTCGTTGGCCTGGCCTTGCCCGGCCTGCTTTGAATGCCGATCCCGTGACGGTGGGCGGACCATCGCACACATTTGATCAAGATATTGTATACAATAATCTAGAAAGATGTTGACAATCTCCCGTAGCCGGTTTCCTTTAATGCTATCCGCGCAGCCTATGAGCAAAACACAAAGCGCGATAACCAAGGGGAACTGCCAATATGATCAACCGTCGCTCCACTCTGAAATCAATGGCGCTCGGCGCCGTCTCGACCCTGGCGCTTGCCGCTCTCGGCATTTCGTCCGCGCAGGCTGAAAACAAGGAACTGAAGATCGGCTTCGTCGGCGTCACCAGCGGCCCCGCCGCCGCCTGGGGCACCTCGAACGTGCGCTCGATGCAGACCCGCGCCGCCTGGATCAACGAGACCGGTGGCGTCAAGATCGGCAACGACACCTACAACATCAACATCGTCACCTTCGACGACCAGAAGGACCCCAAGCGCGCCATTGCCGGCATGGAGAAGATGGCGCAGGAAGGTGTCCACTATGTCGTCGGCCCGAATGTCGATGACGGTGCCGCCGCGGTGCGTCCCGTCGCCGAGGCCAACGGCATCATCTATTTTCCCTATGCCTTCCCCAAGGCGCTCTACCAGAAGCCGGCCTCCAATGCCGTGCTCGGCATGATCGCCAACTACCAGTCCGGTCCGGCGATCTACAAATACCTCAAGGAAAACAAGGGTGTGAAGAAGATCGCCTTTGTCGCGGCAAATGAATCCGATCCGCTCAGCCAGCGCGACAGCGGTGTCGAAGCGGCAAAGGCGCTCGGGCTGGAAGTCGTCGCCCAGAACGACACCTACCAGAACGACACTCGCGACTTCACCCCGGTGCTGACGCCGATCGTCGCCTTGAAGCCCGACCTGCTCGTCCTGTCGGGCGTAGCACCCGCCAACGCGCCGCTCCTCATCCGCGCCGCCCGCGAGCTCGGTTATGAAGGCCTGATCTCGACGGAAACCGCGCAGGACGCCAAGGTTCTGGAAGAGGGCGCCGGCGAATATGCCAACGGCTTCATCTCCGTCGGCGGCGCCTCAACGCCGGAGATCGCTTCGGACGCCATGAAGGAATTCGTCGCCCGCTACACCAAGATGTTCGGCGAATACAACGACGAGTCCAACACCAAGGTCTATGCGCTCGAATACATCATCGAGACCCTGAAGGCCAATCCTGCGGCCATCAACGACGTGGCCGAATTCAAGAAGACCATGGACACCTTCACCGCGCCCAATCCCTTCCTCAAGGGCGACGCGAAGCTCAGCTATGTCGGTTCCACGTCCTTCGGCCAGAAGCGTCAGCTTTCGGTGCCGATGGTGGTCAACGAATACAAGGACGGCGCTTTCCAGACCTTGTTCGTCGGCTCCGTCGACTAGCGTACCTTCGGGCGTCACTTCCTCCAGCTCGCCGCGGGGTCCGATAGGCCGGACCCTGCGGAAGATCGAAGGTATCCATGGAACAGGTCATCGCCAACGGATTGTATCTCGGTGCCCAATATGCGCTGATCGCGCTGGGGCTCACCTTGATCTTCGCCCTGATGAACGTGCTCAATTTCGCCCACGGCCAGATGTATGTGCTGGGCGGGTTCATCACCTACACGGTCTACGGCCAGCTCGGCCTGCCTTTCGTAGTCGCGCTGCTTGCCTCCGGCATCACGCTCGCAGTCATCGGCGCGCTGATGGAGAAATTTCTCTTCCGCACCGTCATCCGGCGCAGCCACCGCGAGGAAAGCACCATGCTGCTGGCCGCCGCGACGGCCTTCTTCTTCGACGCCGTCATCCTGCTCCTGTTCGGCGAAAAGCAGCGCGGCGTTCCCAAGATCGTCAAGGGCGTCTTCAACGACGTCGGCATCATCATGCCTTACGATCGCATCGTCGTCGGCGCGCTGGCGATCGTCTTCATCGCCGCCTTCGTGCTCTACATGCAGTACAGCCGGGTCGGCCGCGCCATGCGCGCGCTCGCCCAGGACCGCGTCGCCGCCCAGCTGATGGGTGTCAGGGTCGACCGCTATTCCATGATCGGCTTCGCCATGGGCGCCTTGCTCGCGGGTATCGTCGGCGGGCTGCTGGTCACCATCACCGGCGTCAATTCCGGCATCGGCGGGCCGATCTCGATCAAGGCCTTCCTGATGGTGATGATCGGCGGCGCCGGCGTCGTCGGCGGCGCGATCGCCGGGGGCTTCATCCTCGGCATGATGGAGTCGGTCGGCCTCACCGTGCTGCGCGAATATGGCGATGTCACCTACCTCGTCATCTTCGCCGCCCTGATGGTGTTCCTGTCGGTCCGCCCCAACGGGCTAATGGGCAAGCCGTGGGGTTGATCGCGACATGAAACTCAATCGCAACACCAGGATCGCTGCGGTCGTCGCTTTCCTCGCGATCGTCTTCATCGCCGTGCCGGCCGCCATCTCGGCAAGCGGCCGCTTCGACCTCTATTACACGCTGACCTCGGTGGCGCTGCTCAGCATCGCCAGCGCCGGCGTCTGGCTCACCTTCTACATCGGCCGCATCAACATCGGCCAGGGTGCCTACGCGCTGATGGGCGGCTATGTCTCGGCCATATTGGTGATGAACCATGGCTGGTCGTTCTGGCTGACGCTGCCGGTGGCCGGACTGTTCTGCGCCGCCGCAAGCGTGCTGATCGGCCTGCCGATCCTGCGCCTGCGGGGCGTCTATTTCGCCATGGTCACGCTGGTGCTGACCGAGGTGGCGCGGCTGCTCGCGCTGGCGCTGCCGATCACCAACGGCGCCAAGGGTATCGTCAGCATCCCGCTGCCCGGCGCTCTGTCGGTCTTCGGCATCACGCTGATCCCCGATTTCGCCACGCTGCAGAATTCGCGGCTCGCCTTCTACCTGCTGGCGGTCACGCTGATGGTGGTCTGCTTCGCCATCATGTACCGGCTGGTCAATTCCCGCATCGGTAAGCTTTGCCAGTCGCTGCAGCAGAATGAGGAGCTCGCCTCCTCGATCGGCGTCAACATCGCCAATCTGCGCGTCATCGCCTATGCCGTGTCCTCCTTCTTCGGCGGTGTTTCCGGCGCCATTTTCGCCGCCATCTCGCAGTCGATCTACCCGTCGAGCTTCACCGTCACCGATTCCGTCAACTTCATGCTGAACTGCTTCCTCGGCGGCCTCGGCTATGTCTTCGGTCCGATGCTCGGCACGCTGGTGCTCTATTTCGGCTGGGACCTTCTTTTCCAGACCGGCCGGTTCCAGTTGCTCATCTATTCCGGCCTGATGATTGTGCTGATGCTGGTGCTGCCCAACGGCCTGCTCAGCCTTGCCGAAACGACCCGGAAGAAGGGTTGAGCCATGGCCGAAATGCTCGAAGTCTCCGGCATCACCAAGCGCTTTGGCGGTCTGGTTGCGGTCAACAACGTCTCCTTTTCGGTACGCGAGAAGGAGATATTGTCGGTCATAGGCCCCAACGGCGCCGGCAAGTCGACTCTGTTCAAGCTGATCTCGTCCTTCCTGCGCCCGACGACAGGCGAGGTGCGGCTGAAGGGCGAACGCATCTCCGGTCTTGCTCCGCATATTGCCGCCCGCAGAGGCGTGGTGCGCACCTTTCAGGAAACCACCATCTTCAAGAACATGAGCGTGCGCGACAACGTCATCATCGCGCATCATCTGCGCTCGAAAGCGAGCCTGTTCGGCTTCTTCCTCGGCACAGGCACTGCGAAGGCGGACGAGGCGGCCTTCGGGCAATCCGCCGACGAGATCCTGACGCTGCTCGGCCTCTCCTCCCTCGCCCATGAGATCGCCCGTAACCTGCCGCACGGCCATTTGCGCGCGCTGGGCATCGCCATCGGCCTCGCCACCAACCCTTCGATCCTGCTGCTTGACGAGCCCTTCGCCGGCATGAATCACGAGGAGACGATGCGCATGGTCGAGATGGTGCGGCGCTTGCGTGAGCGCGGCCTCACCATCCTGCTCGTTGAGCATGACATGCCGGCCGTGATGAAGATCTCGGACCGGCTCGTCGTGCTCAATTTCGGGCAGAAGATCGCCGAGGGAACGCCGTCGGAAATCCAGGCCAATGAGAAGGTGATCGAAGCCTATCTCGGCAGCGAAGACGAGGCGATCGGCCTATGAACCAGATCCTGAACTTCGCCAATGTCCAGCTCTATTACGACCACGTCTACGCGCTGAAAGGCGTCTCGCTCGAGGTCAACGAAGGCGAGACGGTCGCACTGATCGGCGCCAACGGCGCCGGCAAATCGTCGATCCTTCGGGCCATCACCGGCCTGCGCAAGATCAGGTCCGGCGAAATTCATTATGGCGGCAAGCGCATCGACGGCGCCGCCCCCGACGAGATCGTCAAGATGGGCATCGCGATGGTGCCGGAGGGCCGCCGCGTCTTCCCCTATATGTCGGTCAGGGACAATCTCCTGATGGGCGCCTTCACGCGCACCAGCAAGGCCGAGATTGCCGCGTCGATGGAGATGGTGCTGGGGCGATTTCCCCGGCTCAAGGAGCGCTTCTCGCAGGCCGCCGGCACGATGAGCGGCGGCGAGCAGCAGATGCTGGTCATCGGCCGCGCGCTGATGGCGAAGCCGAAGCTGCTGCTGCTGGATGAGCCGTCGCTCGGCGTCGCGCCAAAGCTCGTGCAGGACATCGCCCGCTCGATCGTCGCCATCAACCGCGACGAGAAGGTCAGCGTGCTCCTGGTCGAGCAGAATTCGCGCATGGCGCTGCGCATCTCGCAGCGCGCCTATGCGCTGACCACCGGCAGCATCGCGCTGAGCGGCAACTCCGCAGAATTGCTGACCGACGATCGGGTCAAGCGTCTTTATCTCGGCGGCGAGATCTGAGGCTGATTGGAATGCGCATTCTCGTCATCAACCCCAACACCACCCAATCGATGACCGCCAAGATCGGCGAGGCGGCGGCAAGCGTCGCGTCCGACGCCACCCAGGTCGTTGCCGTCAATCCGGCCGACGGTCCGCCGAGCATTGAGGGCTATTTCGACGAGGTCTTCGCCATACCCGGCATCATCGCCGAGATGGGCAAGGTCCAGGCCGACGCCTATGTCATCGCCTGCTTCGACGACACCGGGCTCGATGCGGCCCGCTGCGCCACCGAGGCTCCGGTGATCGGCATCGGCGAGGCGGCGTTCCATATGGCGAGCCTCGTCGCCGGCAAGTTCAGCGTCGTCACAACGCTTGCCCGTTCGGTTCCCGCGATCGAGCACAATCTGGTGAAATACGGCCTTGCCTCGCGCTGCGCCAAGGTGCGCTCGTCGGACGTCGCCGTGCTCGAGCTCGAACGTCCGGGCTCGAATGCAAGACACCGGATTTCGCAGGAGATCGCGCGCGCCGTTAGCGAGGATCATGCCGAGGCGATCGTGCTCGGCTGCGCCGGCATGGCGGACCTTGCGCACAGCCTGTCCGAGGAGCATGGCATCCCGGTTCTCGACGGTGTCGTCTGCGCCGTCACGCTGGCAGAGAGCCTGTTCAGGGTCGGCTTGAAAACATCGAAGATCGGCGGCTATGCGGCGCCGCGCGGCAAGCGGTTCGCCGGTATGTTCGCACCACTATCGCCGCCGGAAGCCGAGATCGTCTAGGCGGCTTCATGCCGCCGGGCGATCGACCGGCACCGGGCAGGTGGGATTGACCGCCGCGCGAGCGATACTAGATTGGACGGGCTGCCGGCGATTTGGGGGCAGATCGGGTCATTCGGGCCCGCGCATTGAAAGTATGTTGACGGTACTCAGGGAAGACGATCGCGACGACAAGCCGGCTGCGCGCTGGTCGCCGATCTATTATGGGCTGAGGGATGCGATCGTCAGCCATCGCCTCGCCCCGGGCACCAAGCTTCCGGAGGACGAACTGGCCTCGATCTATTCGGTGAGCCGCACCGTCGTTCGCGCCGCCTTGCAGGCACTCGCGCACGACCGGCTGGCGCGGCTTGAGCCCAATCGCGGCGCCTTTGTCGCGCAGCCCTCGAAGATCGAGGCGCGCGAGGTGTTCGAGGCGAGGGCGCTGATCGAGCCCAAGGTGGCGGCGCTTGCCGCCAGGGCGGCGGTGCCATCGGACATAGTGCAATTGCGCCACCATCTCGAAAAGGAGCATGAGGCGCTGCATGACGGCCGCGACAGTGACGCCATCATGCTGTCGGCGCGCTTTCACGTCGGCATCGCCGAGATCGCCGCGCATTCGGTGTTCACCAACTTTGTGCGAGACCTCGTCTCGCACTCTTCGCTGATCATAGCGCTCTACTGGAAGCGCCGCGACGCCACCTGCGAGAAGCATGCCCATCATGCGCTGGTCGACGCCATCGAGGCCGGCGGCAGCGCTGACGCGGCCGCCCTGATGAACAGCCATCTGGTCGACCTGCTCTCCGGTCTCGACCTGACCGACAAGGTGGAAAAATCCGACAGCCTGGCGGATCTGTTGCGCGCTTAGGTGAGACGAGGCGGTTCGGTCGGGCTGCCGAACCGCCCTGGAGTCCGCTAGGCCGCGGCCGCCTGCGAGTAATCCATCCGCTCCAGATCGGCGATGAGGCCGGGTCCGGTCGGCTGCCATCCGAGATGGGCACGCGTCCATTCGCTCGACGCCGGCATGTCGAGACCGGCGAACATGGCTAGCCATCCGAAATGGCCGGCGGCCTCTTCCTGCGAGAGCGAGACAACCGGCACGTTGAGGCCGGCGCCGATCACTTCCGCGATCTCGCGCATCGGAATGCCTTCTTCCGCGACGGCGTTGTAGCGAACGCCGGCTTCCTGCTTGTCCAGCGCCAGGCGGTAGAGCTTCGCGACATCCAGCACATGCGCCGACGACCACCGGTTGCGGCCTTCGCCAACATAGGCCGACACGCCCTTGGCGCGCGTCTGCGCGATCAGCGGTGTGATCAGGCCCTGCTTCACCGTGTCATGCACCTGCGGCAGCCGCACCACCGATACTTTGACGCCCTTTTCGGCCATCGCCACGCCGGTAAGCTCGGATAGGATGCGCGGATTGGGATGGTCGGTGTTGAAGACGTCTTCCCTCGCCGGCTGTCCGTGTTCGGCGGAGCCCATGCCGACACCCGACGTGATGATGAGCAGCCGGTCGGAGCCGGCGAGCGCGCCGGCCAGCGCTTCGATGGCGCGCTTGTCCTTCTCGCAATTCGCGACGAAATTCGAGAAATCGTGGTCGAAGGCGGTGTGGATCACCGCATCCGATTTCGCCGCGCCGTCGCGCAGGCTGTCGAGGTCTTCGAGGTCGCCGCGATGCGGCTCGGCGCCGGCGGCGACAAGCGACCGCGCACCGGCATCGGAGCGGGTCAGGCCAAGCACCTGGTGCCCCGCGGCAAGAAGCTCAGGCACGATCCTGGAACCGATGAAGCCGGTTGCGCCGGTAAGGAATACACGCATGAGATGGTCTCCTTCGATTGTTCGGAGGCCTTATTTGCGCTATAAATCATTCTGTTAAAGTAGTGACATTATCATGGTATAATAGCCAATAGGATCGCAATGCCCATCGACACCTGCAACAGGCTCGGCACCTTTTTGCGAGATCGCCGCATGCGTCTCGATCCCGCCGCCTTCGGCTTCGCCATGGGGCGCCGGCGCACGCAAGGGCTGCGCCGCGAAGAGGTGGCGCAGCGCGCTAATATCAGCCCGACCTGGTACACTTGGTTGGAGCAGGGAAGGGGCGGCGCACCGTCCGCCGATGTGCTGAACCGCATCGCCACCGGTCTGATGCTGACCGAGCCCGAGCGCGAGCATCTGTTCATGCTGGGCCTCGGCCGGCCGCCGGAAGTCCGCTACAAAAGCGTCGACAGCGTCACGCCGCGTCTGCAGCGCGTCCTCGACGCCTTGGACCCCAGCCCCGCGATCGTCAAGACCGCGACGTGGGATGTGGTGGCCTGGAACCGTGCCGCCGCGGCGATGCTGACCGACTATTCCAAGCTGCCGCGCGAGCAGCGCAACATTCTGCGCCTGATGTTCGGCAACCCGCGCGTGCGCGACGCCCAGGACGATTGGCAGAGCGTTGCGCGCTTCGTGGTCGGGTCCTTTCGGGCGGATGCCGTTCGCGCCGGCGCCGGCGCGGAGGTCACCGAACTCGTCGAGGAGCTTTCGCGGGTGAGCCCCGAGTTTGCCGCGCTCTGGCGGGACAATGACGTCGTCCCCGCGCATGGTGAAGGCGTGAAGCGTCTGCGGCATCCCGAAATCGGACTGATCGAGCTGGAGTTCTCGGTCTTTGCCGTTGACGGCCGGCCAGAGCTCGGCATGATCGTCTACAACCCCGCGACGCCTGCTGACGCCGAGCGCATCCAATCGCTGATTGGGTCTTGCTCCGGCTGACGCAATGTCAATCGTCAGCTTTGCCGCCGCCGGTCCGATCGCTTCGGGGGAGCGTCGGCGTCGCCCCGCTGCCTGATGTGGTCGATGAAAGCGCGCAGCTTCGGCAGCACCTGGTGCCGTTCCGGATAATAAAGGAACACACCCGGCGTGGTCACCGCGAAGCGGCCGAGCAGCGCCTGCAGGCGTCCGTCGACGATCGGCGCTTCGGCTATGGGACCGGGCACCTGCGCAAGCCCGACACCCTGGATCGCCGCGCCGAGCAGCGAGGGGTAGTCATGCGCGATCAGCGGTCCCGAGACGATCGCCTCTATCGTCTTGTTGCCGTCGACGAAGGACCATGGCGCGAACGAACCGTTGGAGCGGCGCAGGCGCAGGCAGGCATGGTCGCGCAGATCTTCGATATACTCGGGCGCCGCGCGCCGGCGCAGATAATCTGGACTGCCGACGACCGCCATCGGGAAGGAGGGCGTCAAGCGAACCGCGACCATGTCGGGCGCGATCAGATCGCCCATGCGGATGCCGGCGTCGAATCCTTCGGCGGCGAGATCGGCCAACTCGCCGCTGGCGACGATCTCCAGCTCGATCTCGGGATAGGTCTGGCAGAAGGAGGCGATCATCGGCTCCAGCAGCACCGGCACTACGGCCGGCGGCACCGAAAGGCGCAACAGCCCTGCCGGCCGCTGGCCAATGCCGCGCGCGACCTCGCTCGCGGCGATCAGCTCATCGAAAGCGGGCCGGGCGCGGGCGAAAAAGCGCTCGCCGGCTTCGGTCAGGCCGACGCTGCGCGTCGTGCGGATGAAGAGCACAGCACCGATGCGCGCCTCGAGCGTTCGTATCGCCTGGCTGATCGCTGATGGCGTGACGGCGAGCTCGGCCGCCGCCTTGCGGAAATTGCGGTGCCTTGCCACGCTCAGGAAGGCCTCGACGCCGTCGAGCGCGCCATGCCGGACTGTGAAGTTCTGCTTCATGACCCATCGACATTATCGCGGATAGTTGCCGGCAGAAAGCGAACGTATTTCTTTCGAGACTTGGAAGCCTGAAGGGAAGAGGCAATGACCGATGAACTGGACCGCGTGCGTGATCACTATCGCGCAACAGGATTGACCGATCGATTGAGGACCGCACTGGCGATCTTCGGCCCTGAGGAAGACCGGCTGAAGCCCGAACAGCTGGCGACCCTTGACCAATTCCACACCCGCGGTCTGGCCGCGACGGCGGAGCTCGCCAATCTCGCTGTCATCACCGCCGACATGTCGGTGCTGGACGTCGGATCGGGTGTTGGCGGGCCGGCTCGCTTCCTGGAGGTGACCTATGGCTGCAGAGTTACGGGCGTCGATCTCAGCGAACCCTTCGTCGAGGCCGCGCGCTATCTCACCGCGCGAACCGGGCAGGACGGCAAAGTGTCGTTCGAAACCGGCAACGCGCTGGCGCTTCCCCTCCCGGATGGCATGTACGATGCAGCGCTTTTGCAGCACGTGGCGATGAACATCGCCGACCGGTCGCTGCTCTACCGCGAGGTCAGGCGCGTGCTGAAGCCGGGCGGAAAATTCGCCACCTTCGACGTCGTGCTGAATAGCGGCGATCCTCTTTATCCGGTGCCATGGGCGAAGACGCCAGGCGAAAGCTTCCTGCTGACCGCCGAGGCGACCTGCGAGGCGATTGAGGCGGCCGGCTTCGGCACGCTCGTCCGCCGCGACGACACCGCCATTGCCAAGGCCTGGTTCGCCGAGCTCCGTGCCTACGGCCCGCCCCCTTCGCTCAATCTCGGCGTCGTCATGGGGCAGGGGTTCGCGGAACTCGCCACCAATCTCGGACGCAATCTGATGGAGGGACGGCTGGGCATCCTGACCGCGGTGTTCGAAGCCGTTCCGGTTAACTGAGCAATTCCAGGCAAGTGTTCAGCGGTTTTCCCTCCGGGATTGCGAAAACTAATATTGAGGAGAGGCGATGATGTCACCGGCCCTGATCTTCAACATCCATCTCGCGCTTGGCTACGTGCCGTGGCTGCTTTGCTTCGCCGCCTATATCTGGCCAAGGCTGAGGTCGATGGAGCCGATCGAGGCGCAGCGCGCCATCGCCACGCTGCACAGCTTTCGCTTCTTCGGGCTCGTCTTCCTTATCCCGGGCGTGGTCGGCCCCGACCTCGCTTCTGGCTTCGCAAGCTTCGCCGCCTACGGCGACTTCGCGACCGGGCTCCTCGCCATGCTGGCGCTGCTCTTGGCGGCGAGGCCGGCGATGTTCTGGCCGCTGGTCGTCGCCTTCAACCTCGTCGGCGTGGTCGACCTTGTCGGCGACTATTATCACGGCACCATGCTCGACCTTCCCGGTCATGCCGGCCAGTTGGGCGCGACCTATGTGATCCCGGTCATCTACGTGCCGCTGTTGATGATCACGCATGTCGCGGCCTTCTATCTGCTGGCGCGGTCCAGGCGCCATCAGCCGGCAACGGCCTAATACATGGGGTTTGCCATGTGCTTGGGGGCGGGAAATTCGCTCGTGATCTCCGGCTGCACCGGACGCTCGAGATAGGTCGACAGCACGACATAGCTGCGCGTCGAGGTGACTCCGGGCGTGTCGTACAGACGGCCCAGCAGGCCCTCCAGCGCGCGCGTGTCCTCGGTGCGCACCTTGAGCAGCACGCAGGTGTCGCCGGCGACCGTGTGGATTTCCTCGACCTCGGGATATTTCGAGACCGCCATCAGCTCCGGCGTCTTGCCCCAACCCCTGGTGTCGATATGCACGAAGGCAAGCAGCGGCTTCTTCACCGCCCTCGGATCGATGATCGCCGATGTGGCGCGGATGGCGCCGCTGCGCTTCAGCCGCTTGACCCGCTCATGCGCCGCCGGCGGCGACAGGCCAACGCGCTCGCCCAGATCGGCATAGCTGATGGTCGCGTCCTCGACCAGAACGCCTAATATCTTTCGGTCGATCGGGTCGATCTCGCGGGCTGGTTGCTTGTTCCGCTGAATGTCATCTGTTTCTGCGTCCATATGGAAATTCTCCATTGCTACGGAATTTAATTCGGCCATTATGGATATATGTCGAACAGCAATCAATTAGCTATTGCAGCCGAGGCGCCGCGCGCGCCGATCCCGGCCGCCGCCTATCTGCTGACGGGCTGCATCGCCGTCATCGGCTCCAATTCGCTGGTTCTGGGACCCATCGCGCCTGCCGTCGCGGCATCGTTCGGCGCCAGTGTGCCGGGGGTGATGACGGCTGCCGCCACCTTCGGCCTCGGCACGTCGGCCAGCGCGCTCTTCCTTGCCCGCTACATCGACCGAATCGGTGCGCGCCGCATGCTGCAGGGCGCATTGCTGCTGCTGGCCCTGGCGCTGGTCGCCAGCGCGCTCGCGCCGACGGTGATGGCGCTGGTTGCTGCCCAGTTCGTTGCCGGCATTGCCGCAGGCATCGCCATGCCGGCGATCTATGCCAGCTCGGCCGCGATCGCGCCGCCCGGCCGCGAGAGCGGCACCATCGGTGTCGTGCTGACCGGCTGGACGCTTTCCATGGTCGCCGGCGTCTCACTGTCGGCGGTGCTCGCCGATCTCGTCCACTGGCGCGCCGTCTTCGCGGCCGTCGCGCTTCTCGCGGGAGCGGCCGTTGCCGGCCTGGGGATGAGTTCGCTGCATGACACCAGGAAGGGCGGCCCCGCGCCGTCGCCGCTCGGCGCGCTCGCCGTTCCCGGCATCCTGCCGCTCCTCATTGCCTGCGGCGCCTTCATGACCGCCTTCTACGGCGTCTACGGCTATCTCGGCGATCATCTCCACGAAGCCCTCGGCGAGCCGGTCAGCGCCAACGGCCTGGCGGCGGTCGCCTACGGCATGGGCTTCGGCGCGGCAGCCTTGCTCGATGGCGTCATCGACCGGCTCGGCGCGCGTCGCGTCATGCCCTTCGCCTATCTGCTCGTTGCGGCCGTCTATGTCGCGATCGCGCTGGCGAGCGGCGGCTTCGGCCCGTTGATCGCGACAATCGCCGTCTGGGGCCTTGCCAATCATTTCGGTCTGAACGTGCTGGTCATGCGTCTCACCGCGCTCGACCCGTCGCGGCGCGGCACCATCATGGGCCTGAACAGCGCGGTCACTTATCTCGCCGTCACCGTCGGCACAGCGGGCTTCGGCCCGCTCTACACAAGCCTCGGCTTCGCCAATTGCGCCCTGATCGCGGCTGGACTGATGCTGGTGGCGGCAGGCGCGGCGGCATGGCGGTCGTCGACCCGGCAATAGGCTTGCATCTGCCGTCACACCTTCGCTAAGGCTGGCTTGCGAACCGGAGTCGCAGCCGATGAAGACGACGCTCGAGATCACCGCCGAGCCTTTGCCGCAGGACCTCGCTTTCCTGGGCGGAAGCCTCACCGCTTTCAATGATGCCGACGTCGGCCCCTCAGGCAGGAAGCCTCTCGTTGTCTTTGTACGCGACGAGCACGGCGCGATCGCCGCCGGCACTTCCGGTTACACTGCCTGGGGCTGGCTTTATGTGCAGTGGCTATGGGTCGACGAGAAGCTGCGCGGACGGCGCATGGCCGCCAGCATGCTCGAAGCCGCCGAACGGGAGGCTGTCGTGCGCGGGTGCCACGGCGCCTGGATTGACACTTTCAGTCCAACCGCTGAGAAGGTCTACGAGCGCCAAGGCTACAAGCCGTTCGGCGAATTGCCGGATTTCCCCATCGGCCGCCGCCGCGTCTTCCTGCAGAAGAAGCTGCCTTAGAGCAATCCAGGAAAAGTGTGGAGCGGTTTTCCGTCCGGAATTGCGTCAAAACAAACTAGCCCGCCAGCCTTCCGCCGCGCAGCGGCTCGGGCGCGCCGGTCGTGCTCGGAAAGCTGATCGGCAGGCCGCGCAGCACGCGCACGGCGAGGAAAGCAAAACATTCCGCTTCCACCGCGTCGCCCTTCCATCCAAGCGTCTCGGCCTGCATCACCTCGACGCCGGCGCGGCGTTCGAGCATCGTCATCATCGTCGGGTTGTGGCGGCCGCCGCCGCTGACCGCCAGCCGCTTCGGCCGGCGTGGCAACAGGTCGAGCGCCTTGCCGACCGCCGACACGGTGAAGGCCGTCAGCGTAGCGGCGCCATCCTCGGCATCCAGCCCGTCGGCCATCGCCGCGGTGAAGTCGAAGCGGTCGAGCGATTTCGGGTAGGGCTTCGTCAGATACGGATGCTGCAAGAGCCTGGCGAGCCGTTCCTCATCGACCTTGCCGGCAGCCGCCAGCCTGCCGCCGCGATCCATCTCGCCGAGGCCCTTCGCCTTGATGAAATCATTAACCGGCGCGTTAGCCGGACCGGTGTCGAAGGCGATGATGCTGTCCTTGCCGTCCCACCATGTGATGTTGCCGACGCCGCCGAGATTGAGCACGGCGGTGTCGCCGCTCGGATCGGCTTCTTTCAGCAGCGCCGCATGATAGGCGGCGGCCAGAGGCGCGCCTTGCCCACCCGCCGCGACATCGGCCGAGCGGAAATCATAGGCGACCTTGGTTCCAAGCAGCGAAGCCATCAACTGGCCATCGCCGAGTTGGCGCGTGCGGCCAATCCGTCCCGGCTGCGGGGCGCGATGCAGCACGGTCTGGCCGTGGAAGCCGACGACGCCGATATCGGCCATGGTCATACCCTGGCTCTCGACCAGATCCCTGACCGCCGCCGACTGCGCGCGAGTCAGCGCCTCCTCTGCCTCGCGAAAGATCGCCGGCTCCGGTCCCTCGAAATTCCAGATGCGCGCCTGGCGCAGCGTCTCTTCGAGCAGGCCGCGAATCGACTGCGGGTAGGGGGCCAGCGTGTAGGTGCCGGTGTCGGCGATGCGCTCGCCATCCGTCTTGATCAGCGCCACGTCGATATTGCCGTCGAGCACCGTGCCGGTCATCAGGCCGACGGCCCAGATTGGTTCCATGGTCCTTCCTCGAATCGCCCTTCATCACGTGTCGGACGGATCGGCGCGGCAGGCAAGCCTTTCGCCGCGGCCAAGCAGGCGGCCTTTTGCGCGAAAGG
Source organism: Mesorhizobium sp. WSM4976 (assembly GCF_029625685.1). Classification (NCBI taxonomy): domain Bacteria; kingdom Pseudomonadati; phylum Pseudomonadota; class Alphaproteobacteria; order Hyphomicrobiales; family Phyllobacteriaceae; genus Mesorhizobium; species Mesorhizobium sp. WSM4976. The sequence continues at coordinate 50,612 of NZ_JARTVT010000027.1, read as the reverse complement.
GCGAAAATCGAGCAACCACATTCTTGTCTCTTGCCGCTGAAGGCGCGAGCCTGCCGACCGATACCGACCTGTCCCAAGGAGAAAATGCCATGGCAGCCAATGTTGCAGTGATCGCGGGCGCCGGCTCCGGGCTGGGCGCTTCGCTGGCGCGGCTTCTCTCCAGGGAGGGTTTCCGCGTCGTCCTTGCCGCGCGCAATGTCGACAAGCTGGGTGCGCTGGTCAAGGAAACCGGCGCGGTGGCCGTCGAAACCGATGTGTCGGACGCGGCTTCCGTCGAGCGGCTGTTCGGGGCGGTCGACAAGGCGGGCCCGCTCGAAATCGCCGTCTTCAATGCCAGCGGCCGCACGCGCGGGCCGATCGCCGAGCTCGATCCCGTCGCGGTCAAGCAAGCTCTGCTCGTCGGCGCCTATGGCGGCTTCCTGGTCGGCCAGCAGGCGGCGCGCCGGCTTCTTGCGCGCGGCTCCGGCTCGATCCTGTTCACCGGCGCCACCGCAAGCCTCAAGGGCTTCTCCGGCTCGGCGGGCTTCGCTATGCCGAAATTCGGCCTGCGCGGGCTGGCGCAATCGATGGCACGCGAGCTTGCGCCGAAGAATATCCATGTCGCGCATTTCATCATCGACGGCCAGATCGAGCCGGCCGGTCAGGCGCCCGAGCCCGAACGTCCGGACCGCCGCCTCTCGCCCGTCGCGATCGCCGAGACCTACCTCGCCGTCCATCGCCAGCATCGTAGCGCCTGGAGCTTTGAGGTCGAACTGAGGCCCTGGGTCGAGACGTTCTGACGGCCCACACTTGCATGGACCTTACAATAAGGCGCCCCGCCGCGGCTGCGTTATGTTAGCAGGTCTGCATATTCCGGATGCCGTTTAGCGGTTGGCAATGTAAGAAAGCGAAAAATAAAAGATACCTTTACTTAACTTTGGCATGCATACTGCGGTTTGGTCAGAATTGTTGTCCGGCTCTGCTGCGCGAATTGAGAATGGGCATGCCGCTTACACGTCGCACGCTGTTTGCAGCCGGAGGCGGAGGGCTACTGATCGCGCAGGCGCAAGCCGTAGCCACGCCGGCCCAGGCGCAAAATGCTCCAAGACCCATCGTGAGCGACAACAAGCTGCGCATCGCCATGCCGGCTTTCGCCTCCGATCCGTTCTTTCCGGCCGACGGCTCAGGCGACAAGGGCATCGACATGGACCTTGCGCGCGGCATAGCCGCGGAACTTGGCGTCGAACCCGTATTCGACCGGTCCGCCGTGTCCTTCGATGGCATGGTGCAAAAGCTGACGTCCGGCCAGGCGGACCTGGCGATCGGCAAGCTCAGCCGCACGCTTCAGCGCGGCCGCTCGATCCTCTATTCCCGGCCTTACGCAATGCTGCATCAGGGTCTGCTTGCCAACCGCGTGAACCTGGCGCGCATAACGCAAGGCAAGCCGCCTGAACAGATCATCCGCGATTTCTCCGGCGAACTCGGCGTGATCGAAGGCTCGTCCTTCGCCACGTATGCGGCGACGACCTTTCCGCACGCCACGATCCAGCGCTTCGCGGGCTGGAACACGGTTATCGACGCGATCCGCAACGGCATGATCGACCTTGCCTATCGCGATGATTTCGAGATCAAGAAGCTGATGGTCGACGATCCGTCGATGACGGTGGTCGCGCGCTCGATCACGCTGACCGACAAGGTCGACACGATCGCGGTCGGCGTCAGTCCGGCCAATCCGCATCTTGCCGCCTTTGTCGATCTCTATCTTGATCTCGCGCGAGGCCAGCAGGTCCTCAGCACCGACGAGATCATCGCGCGCTATCGCCAGGGGAGCAAAGCCTGACGATGGCCGTCTCGGATGCAGCCGCACCCATGCCTCTCGATTGGCGCCTGGCGGCAAAGCGCATCCTGCGCTCGCCGTTGACGACGATCATCATGATCTTGTCCGGGATCCTGTGCGGACTCTATTACCCGGCCTTCGCCCATGCGATCAGCCCCGTCGCGCAGGTCTACCTGAATTTCCTCAAGATGGTCGTCCTGCCCTATCTAGTCTCGTCCGTGATCTTCTCGATCACCGCGATGGTCCAGGACCCGAAATCGGTCCGCTATCTCGGCAAGGTCGGCATGGCCGTCCTGGTTGTGTCGTTCCTCGCCGTGCTGGTCAGCGGCACCTATTCGCTGATCCTCAAGCCCGGCCAGATCGAGAACCCGCAGTCGCGCATCGAGCTCGGCGAGTTCATCAATTCGCAAGGCAGCGTCTCCACCGATCTCGCCTTCCCATTCCAGCCGCCACCGCCCACCGGTGACCCGAACGGCGGACATTCGATCTTCCTGGATCTGGTGCCAAACAACGTCTTCAACGCGCTGGCGTCGGGCCAGACCATTCAGGTCCTTTTGTTCTGCCTGCTTTTCGGGCTCGCGATGGGCAAGATCCCCCAGCCCTCGTCGCTGAGCCTCTCACAGGCGCTCAACGCGGTGTACCGGGCCTGCACGGTGCTGACCAACTGGTTCGTCTGGGGACTGCCCTTCGCAACCTTCGTCCTGATCGCCGACCAAACCGCGTCGACCGGCACCAAGCCGCTGATGCTGATGGGCTGGTATCTGCTGGTGATGGGCCTTTCCTGCCTGACATTCCTGGCCGGCGCGTTCGCAATTATCGCCATCAGGTCGCGGCGAAGCTACTGGGCCACGATCAAGACCCTTCAGCCGCTTCTGATGGTTGCCATCACGACGCGCTCCACGGTCGCCTCGCTGCCCTGGGTCATCAATCTTTTGAGCGAGCGGCTACGCTTCAATCTGGTGGTGGTCGAGCTGCTCGTGCCGCTGCAGGCGGCCCTGCTGCGGACCGGGCCGGCACTGGTCTACACCTCGGGCACCCTGTTCATCGCCCAGCTCTACGGCCATCAGCTGGCGATCCCGGATCTGCTGCTCGTCGGCATCGTCTCGGCGCTTCTGGCGCTGACGACCGGCGGCATGGGCAGCCTGCTCATCCTGTCCCAGATGTCCATCGTCTGCGGCTACCTCAAGTTGCCCTTCGAGGCGGCGTTTGCCCTGTTCGTCGCGGTGGATGCGGCCGTGGACACGCTGATGACGCTGTCCAGCGTCTCCACTGTGGCCGCAAGCACGGCAATGATCGCGCCCAGCCATCGGGAGGCGGCGCAGGGCGCTGAAACCGTCGCGCAAGAGCTCGAAGCCGAGCCCCCCCGATGATCGACGACGGCATTCGACCCCAGCTCGGCATAATCGGCGGTCTCGGGCCGCTGGCGTCGGCCGACTTCTACTTCAAGCTGACGCGGATGACCGAGGCGCTGCGCGACAACGAGCATGTGCCTTCCGTCATGCTCAGCGTGCCGCAACTGCCCGACAGGACCGAAGCGATCCTGGCCGGTCATGACGGGCCGCTGGCGCCGCTGCAGGCCGCGATCGCAACGCTCAACGATCTCGGCGTCGCCTGCATAGCTATGCCTTGCAACACCGCCCATCATTGGTACGATAAGCTGGCGGCGGACTCGCGAGCCAAGATCATCCACATCGGCGATGCGGTGACGGCAGAAATCCGCCGCGGCCTGGACCGGGGCAGGGTTGCGAACCTCGCAACCCGGGGCACGCTTGTATCCGGCTTCTATCAGAACAGGATATCGGCGGCAGGATTCGAGGTCTGCTTGCCGGCGGACGCGGAGTTCCAAGAACGCGTCGACCGCGCGATCATGCTCGTTAAGGCCGGGTCGATCGCGCAAGCCGCTGCCGAGACCGAGCGCGCGCTTCATCTGGCGCAAATGGCCGGCGCAGATGTTGCACTTCTCGGCTGCACTGAACTGTCCGTCGTCGCGGCCAGCCTCGGCGACACGAACGGTCTGGTCGTCATCGACAGCAATGCCGCGCTGGCGCGGGCCAGCCTGCAACGACTGGGCTACCCTGTCCAGGAAGCGCGGGGCCTGCCCACCGTCGCATCGCTGCCGGCGGCCGGCCGGCCGTCCTTGCGTGTCACCCGGCGGGCTTCCTAATGCATGTCGCCCCAGAAGTGTGCAGCGGTTCCGGAACGACGACATGCATCAAACTAATGCATGTCGCCCAGAAGTGTGCAGCGGTTCTGGGACAACGACATGCATCAAACAAACACTTAAAGCGCGTCGCCTGAATCCGGTTCAGCGCGACGCGCCTTAGGCGCGCAAGCTTCCATCGCCTCGCGGTCGATATTCGCTCGCCAGCGGTCGATGTGCTCCAAGTCATAAAATCTTTGAGAGAATATTTTCCGCCTCCCATCCGAGAGGAAATGCGCTTCGTTGCCCGAGCGGGCAGCATTGGTGATGCTTGATACCAAGGCTTCGCATTCCGCCAGGCCGCAATGATTTCAGGATCGCAAGGAACGCATCATGTCCGACGCTTCAAATTCTCTCCTTACGTCAATCACCAGGCGCGCCGGACTGGCGGCACTTCTCGCCACGACGTTGGCCGTCATCGGCCTCACTGGACCGTCGCCGTCCTTCGCCGAGGACAAGAAGGCAATCAAGGTCGGCATCATCAGCGGCGAGGATGAGGATGTCTGGCGCGTCGTCACCGCCGAGGCGGCCAAGAAAGGGCTGACGATCGAGACCGTAGTCTTCAACGATTACACCCAGCCCAACGAGGCGCTGGAGCGCGGCGAGATCGATGCCAACGCCTTCCAGCACAAGCCCTATCTCGACAACCAGATCAAGACGCAAGGTTATCACATCGTTCCGGTCGGCTATACGGGCGTTTGGCCGATCGGTCTCTATTCGAAGAAGCATGCCAAGGTCGCCGACCTGCCGGAAGGCGCTGTCATCGGCCTGCCCAACGATCCGTCCAACGAGGGCCGCGCGCTGCATGTGCTGGAGCATGAGGGCCTCATCAAGCTGAAGGACGGCACCGGCATCCTGGCCACCACCGCCGACATTGCCGACAACCCGAAGAAGCTCGAGATCAAGGAGCTCGACGCCGGCATCGTCGGCCGCTCGGCGGACGATCTCGATGCCGCGGTCGTCAACACCGACTGGGCGCTGAAGAGCGGCCTCGGCCCTGAAATCCGCATCGCGCAGGAGCCGGTGGCCGACAATCCCTACCGCAACTTCATCGCGGTCAAGGCCGGCAACGAGAACGAGCCCTGGGTGAAGACGCTGGTCGCCTCCTACCAGAACGAGACGGTCAAGGCCGAGTTCGACAAGGTCTACAAGGGCACCGGGATCAGCGCCTATTGACCGGCGCATGGCTGGGAAAAATGAGCGGTCCGCCGTTGGGCGGGTCGCCGTCGCGTTTGCGTGGCACTGAGACGGACATAGAGATGAACCAGCATCTCACCGCCGGACCTGCCGACCCGGCCCGCGTCGAGCCGACCGAGCGGGAAGACGTCGTCCGCCTCGTCGATCTGAAGCGCCGCTTCGGCGCGACAGCCGCGCTCGACGGCGTCTCGCTGACCGTGAAGAAGGGCGAGATCCTGGGCATCATCGGCCGCAGCGGCGCCGGCAAATCGACGCTGATCCGCTGCCTGAACGGGCTGGAGCGGCCGGATTCCGGCGCGGTCTTCATCGAGGGCCGCGAGATCAGTCGTCTCGGAGAGCGCGAGCTGCAGCCGCTGCGCCGCCGCATCGGCATGGTGTTCCAGCATTTCAATCTTCTGTCGGCCAAGACCGTCGAGGGCAATGTCGCGCTGCCGCTCAAGATCGAAGGGCGGCCTCGCGCCGAGCGCATGGCCCGGGCGGCCGAACTGCTGCAACTCGTCGGTCTGTCGGAGAAAGCCAAGGCCTATCCCGTTTCGCTGTCGGGCGGCCAGAAACAGCGCGTCGGCATCGCCAGGGCTTTGGCCGCGCGGCCGGCGCTGCTTTTGTCGGACGAGGCAACCTCGGCGCTCGATCCGGAAACGACGCGCTCGATCCTGGCCCTGCTCAAGGACATCAATTCCAGGCTCGGCCTCACCATCCTGCTGATCACGCATGAGATGGAAGTGATCCGCTCCATCGCCGACCGCGTGGCGGTGATCGACGCCGGCCGGATCGTCGAGCAAGGCGCTGTCTGGCAGGTCTTTGCCAACCCGAAATCCGAGGTCACCCGCAGCCTTCTCGGCGGCATCCGGCCGCAACTGCCGCCCGAGATTGCCGGCCGGCTGGTTCCGGGCGAAGGCGCGGAAACGATCCTCCGGATCGACGTCGCCGAGGAGGCGGCGCGTCGCCCTCTGCTGTCCGAGCTTGCCGCCAGCCTGCCCGGCGCGTTCCGGCTTGTGCATGGCGGCATTGACCATGTGCAGCAGCAGCCGGTCGGCACGTTGTTCGTGGCGGTCCCTGGAGCCGACGCCGCGCATCTGGCGGCCGTTATCGCTTTCCTCAAAGACCGCGGTGCGCGGGTGGAGGTGCTTGGCCATGTCGCCGGTCCTGTTTGAACTCCTGCTCCGCTCGATCTGGGAGACGGTGCTGATGACCGGCGCGTCCGGCCTCATCTCGCTCGTCTTCGGGCTGCCGCTCGGGCTGGCCCTGGTCGCCACCGATCGCGGCGGCATCGCCGAGAGCCTTTGGGTGAACCGTGGTCTGGGTGCCGTCATCAACGGCTTCCGTTCGGTGCCCTTCATCATCCTGCTGGTGGCGCTGATCCCTGTGACGCGGCTGATCGTCGGCACCTCGATCGGCACCTGGGCGGCGATCGTGCCGCTGTCGATCGCGGCGACGCCCTACTATGCGCGCATCGCCGAAGTGTCGCTGCGCGAGGTCGATCACGGGCTGATCGAAGCGGCGCGCGCCATGGGCGGCAATCGCTGGACGATCATTCGCGAGGTGCTGGTCCCGGAAGCGCTGCCGGGCATCGTCGCGGGCTTTACCGTGACGCTGGTCACGCTGGTTGGCGCCTCGGCCATGGCCGGCGCCATCGGCGCCGGCGGCCTCGGCGATCTCGCCATCCGCTACGGCTACCAGCGTTTCGAGACGAGCGTCATGGTCGCCGTTGTCATCGTGCTCATCGTGCTGGTCTGCGGCATCCAGTGGATCGGCGACCGGCTGGTCGCTCGTCTGGATCATCGCGGATGATGTGCGGCGTCCGAACGCAATTTGCCACAAAAGCAGGGAATTGAGCGCCGGCTTGCTCCGTTCGCAAAGAGATTGGTCGGCGCTTTTCTTCACCAGCAATGACGCGCATGCCATCGTGCGGCGGGGTCGCCAGGGCAGTTCCGGGAAGCGCCCAGCAGTCTTCCGTCCGGAATGCGAAGACATACAGTTGCCGCCAAGAGGAGCCTGTCCATGCCAAGAATAATTCCGGTGCTCGATCTCGATCGCCTGGAGCAGGGTCCATCCGAGCTTCGAACTTTTTTGTTTGATTTGCGCACCGCTGCCCGCGATGTCGGTTTCTTCTATCTCAGCGGACACGGCATCACTCAGCCGGAGATCGACGCGGTGCTGGGGGCCGCGCGCGGCTTCTTCGCCCTGCCGGAAGCCGACAAGCTCGCGATCGAGATGGTTAAGTCGCCGCAGTTCCGCGGCTATACGCGCGCCGGCGGCGAGCTGACCAGGGGCAGGGCCGACTGGCGCGAGCAGCTCGACATCGGCGTCGAACGCGCGACCATTGCGCAAGGGCCGGGCGTGCCGGCCTGGACGCGGCTGCAGGGCCCGAACCAGTGGCCGGCCGCGCTCCCCGATCTGAAGCCGGCGCTGCTTGGCTGGCAGGCCAAGGCGACCGATGTTGCTATCCGGCTGCTCAAGGCCTTCGCGCTGTCGCTCGACCAGCCGGAAGACGCCTTCGATGCGATCTATCGCGGCGAGCCGAACCACCGCATGAAGATCGTGCGTTACCCCGGCCGCGACACGACTGGCGACGACCAGGGCGTCGGCGCGCACAAGGATGGCGGCTTCCTCACCCTTCTGCTGCAGGACGAGAACAAGGGCCTGCAGGTCGAGTATGACGGCAGCTGGGTCGATGTCGACCCGATTCCGCGAACGCTTGTCGTCAACATCGGCGAACTGCTTGAACTCGCCTCGAACGGCTATCTCAGGGCGACCGTGCACCGCGTCGTCACGCCACCAGCCGGCATCGAACGGATTTCGGTGCCGTTCTTCTTCAGCGCGCGGCTCGATGCGACGGTCCCGCTGCTCGACCTGCCGCAGGAACTGGCGGCTGAAGCGCGCGGCCCGGCCAGCGACCCGGACAACCCGCTGTTCCGCGACGTCGGAACCAATGTGCTGAAGAGCAGGCTGAGGTCGCATCCCGACGTGGCGCGCCGGCACTATGCTGACCTTCTGGAAAAAGCATCGGCCGCCAGCTGACGATTTCCGGAAGATTGAGCGAGATTTTTTCGCGATTTCGACCTTTTTTGGAATTCCATTCGTGGAAAATACACCCTCCAGGCCCCAAATAAGGGCCATCGCTCGGTGTTTTCCTCCCATTGCGCCGGGCGATGTTCCCCTCTGAAGGTTATGACCTTCATGCTTGGCCGGGCCGCTTTCGCGCCCGGCCTTTTTCTTGGAAGGGCAGGCCTGCCCGGCCGCGCTCGCTCGCATCAGTACCGGCGCCGTGGCGTTGATCGAGGAACCGGCGCCCGAACGCGCCCGCCATCTACCGCCGATTGAAGGACGCAGCAGGGGCGCCTGCTCGAATGCTGGATAGGCTGGCAGGCGGATTCGACAATGAACGGGCCCGCGCTTGCCGCAGGCCCGTTCATGCAGTCAGCTCAGGCGGCCTTGACCTTCAGCTCTTCCTCGCCGCGCACCATCCGGGTCACGCCGGCAAAGTCGAGCTTGCCTGAACCGAGCACCGGCACTTTCGGCACGACGCGCACTTCGGCCGGCACCATCAGGTCCATGGCGCCATTCGCCTTGGCGAAGGCGAGGAAGTCCGCGCGGGTCGCGTTGGGCGCTTCCGTTATCAGGATCAGCTTCTCGCCCTTGCGCGCGTCCGGCACCGTCGCGACGGCCGCCGGCGAGCCTTTCCAGAGCTCACCGGCCAGTGCCTCGACCGCCGCCAGCGAAATCATCTCGCCGCCGATCTTGGCGAAGCGCTTGGCGCGGCCGCGGATCGAGATGAAGCCGGCGTCGTCGACGGTGACGATGTCGCCGGTGTCGTGCCAGCCGTCTTTCAGCGGCTCGATCACGCCGGGGTTCTCGGCGAGCAGATAGCCCGACATGACGTTCGGACCACGCACGAAGAGCCGTCCGCCCTCTTCGACGCCGGGCACCGGATCCAGGCGATACTCCATGCCCGGCATGATTTTTCCGACGCTGCCCGACTTGTTGTACATCGGCGTGTTGATGGCGATCACCGGCGCTGCTTCCGTCACGCCGTAGCCCTCGAGGATGCGCAGGCCGAACTTCTCCATGTAGATCGTGCGCGTCGCCGCCTTGACGGGCTCGGCGCCGGCGAAGCAGTAGCGCACCGAGCGGAAGTCGTAAGGATGCGCCGTGCGGGCGTAGCCGGCGAGGAAGGTATCGGTGCCGAAGATGATCGTCGCGTTCGATCCGTAGATCAGTTCCGGCACGATGCGGTAGTGCAGCGGGGAGGGGTAGAAATAGACCGGCACGCCCGAAATCAGCGGCAGCACCGTTCCCGCCGTCATGCCGAAGGAGTGGAAGATCGGCAGCACGTTGAACACCTTGTCGCCCGAGTGGAAGTCGATGCGCGAGGCCGCCTGGGCGGCGTTGGCCAGGATATTGCGGTGGGTCAGCACCACGCCTTTGGGCGTGCCCTCCGAGCCCGAGGTGAACAGGATCGCCGCCGAGTCGTCGGCCTTGCGCGGCACCCGAGGCGCCGTCTTGCGCAACAGGCCGAGCAGCTTGTCCTTGAGGCTGATCGTGGCGCGCAGGTCGTCGAGCCAGACGATGTCGACCGAACGGCCGATCTCCTCGACCACCGGCCCGAGCTTTGCCTGCTCGACGAAGGCGCGGGAGGTGAGCACGGTCTTCACCCCGGCCGCCTGGCAGGCTGACAGGATGTTCGCCGCGCCCGCGGTGAAGTTGATCATCGCCGGCACCTTGCCGGCCGACATGACGCCGAGCAGCGTAGCGCATGAGCCGTTGGCGTTGGGCAGCATGATGCCCAGCGTCTCTTGTCCCGCGTAGAGATGCTCGAACTTCTCGCCAAGCACCGCGGCGGCGGTGAGCAGCTTGCCGTAGCTCAGCGAACCGGTGACCGGATCCTGCACGGCGAGTTCTTTCATGCCGCGCTCCTGGGCCGTCGCGATGATCTTCTGAAGCACCGTCTTGTTGATGTCCTGGGTGCGGAAGACGAGGTCCGACATCACCTGATAGAGCGCGGAGCCCGCCGCGGCGCGGCGCTGGCGCCCCTTCAGCTCCGGGGGCACTTCGAGCTTTACCGGCTCCAGGATGGTCACCTTGACCTTCGGGAACAGGCGATGGCGCACATGCTGCGAGGAGAGCCGCGAGAAGTAGCTCTTCTCCAGCCCCTCGATGCGCACCGGCACTACCATCGAGCCGGTCTTGTCGGCGACCATGGCGGCGCCGTCATAGACCTTCATCAGGCCGCCGGTGACGGTGATGCGGCCCTCCGGGAAGATGACCAGCGGATCGCCGCCCTGCACGATCTTGATCAGCGTGCGGGTCGACATCGGCTTCGCCGGATTGAGCGGCAGCGCGCGGGCGAGCTTCATGAAGGGCTTCATCCACCAGGCCTGGGCGATCGTGTAGTCGATGGCGAAGACCGGCTCCTCGTCGGTCAGCGTCAGCGCCAGCGGACCGTCGAGGAAGCTGACATGGTTGAGCGCCAGGATCGGCGCCTTGCCGGCCGCCTTGAGATTGTCCAGCCCCTCGACCTCCAGCCGCAGGAAGGCGCGGAACAGGATCGAGACGAAATCGCGGAACGGGTTGGTCGGCAAGAATTTCAGCATCAGCCAGGCGGCAATCGCGTTGGCGACGACGAGGCCGAACAGGATGCCCGCGATGGAGACGCCTGCTGCCTGGATGGCGGCGACAAGGATGCCGCCGACCGTCATGAAGCCGGCATTGACGATGCTGACCGCCGCGACGACGCGGGCGCGGCGCGCTTCCGGCGACCAGGCCTGCACGGCGGCGAAGGTCGGCACCACCAGGAAGGCGGCGGCAATGGCCATGCCGGCGAGGTCGATGGCGACACGGATGGTGTTGGGGCCGGCGAAGAAGGTCGACAGGCTGGCGGCTGTCGGCGAAGGCTGCATGCTGCCGATGGTCCATGCGAGATGCAGGCCGAACAGCGCCATCAGCACGGTGCCGACCGGCGCGGGCAAAAGCACCATGCGGCCTTGCGACATCCAGGCGGCGATGGCCGAGCCGATGGCGATCGAGACGGCGAACACCGCGAGATAGGCGGTGACGGCGATCTCATTGCCGCCGAGCGAATCCTTGATCATCGCCGGCAGGATCGAAAGCACGATGGCGCCGACCAGCCAGAACCACGAGGTCATCAGGCCGGCGCGCCAGATGCGCGTATCGGTGCGCAGGTCGGCGACCTGCCGCCAGGTCGAGCGCAAGATGTTCCAGTCGATGGTGAGGTTGGGAGCAGCCGAACCGGTGGAGGGGATGTAGCGGCTGACGAACCAGCAACCGACGGCCAGCGCCAACATGATCGGTCCGAACACAGTGACACCGATGCCGTCGGCGGAGACGACGCCGCCAGCAATCGTGCCGCCCAGGATCGCGGCGAAGGTGGCCGACTCGATCCAGGCATTGGCCTTGGGCAGTTCCTTGCGCTCGAGATGATCCGGCAGGATGCCGTATTTGATCGGCCCGAACAACGCCGAGACGATGCCGAACATCAAGAGCGCCGTCATCAGCACCGGGATCGAGGACAGCGCGATGCCGACGACCGCGACGGCGGCCGCAGCGATCTCGGTGAATTTCAGGCGCCGCGCGATCAGCGCCTTGTCGAAGCGGTCGGCGATCTCGCCGCCAAGCGCCGAAAGCAGCAGGAAGGGGGCCATGAAAATGGCGCCGGCCAGCGTCACAAGCGACGCGGCCTGATCCTTCGCCAGGGTGAAGAGAATGAGGAACACCAGCGTGTTCTTCAGGAAGTTGTCGTTGAAGGCCGAGAGGAATTGCGTCCAGAAGAGAGGCGCGAAGCGCCGCGACATCATCAGATGGGTGTTCATGGCAATTTCCATTGGGCAAGTCCGGCCGGCAATCCGATTGGACTGAGCGGACACTTGCGCGGTTTGAGCCTTGTTTATCGGGAAGCGGTTAAGCTTCGTTACTGCGATTCAACCCAGTCCATTTGTTTCTTGTTCTCGGCGCCCGGAATCGGTCGTCCGTGATCGGTCTCCAGGCCTTCCAGGCACTAGACTGTTTGCGGGCTTGGCTGTCGGCGAGCATCGATAGGATCCTTTCGTTTCAGCGTTAAGCCGGATCGGCGCCGGTCTGTTTCAGGTAAGATACATTAATTTGAACGTTGTTCACGATCGCACTATAGCACATCGTGAACGGCGTTCAAGAAAGAAAATGAACGACGTTCACGCCACTCGAAGGCATGGTCGACAAAGCGAGCAGGCTGGTATGGAAGTGCCGGCTGTCCTCCGGCGGCCCGCGCCGGCGCGCAAACAGGGCAGTGTGAACCCTGCTCAGCTGGGCTTTTCGCCGATCACCTCGAACCGCTCAACCGTGCAATGCTCGGCGACCATGCCAAGCACGTCGGTCGAAGGCTGGTCCGCATCCGGCTGCTTCCATCGGACTTGGAAGGAAAACACGAAACGGTTGCCGATGGCGTCATGCTCCATGCCGACGAGGCGGGCATCGTAACCGAGTGTCCGTATCATGCCATGGAGGTCGGGCGGCGAGCTGTTCGGCCATGAGACCGAAAGCATCGCCTTGTGGTCGCGCGAAATCTTGAGGTCGACCCATTTCAGCCCCTGCAGCGTGACCAGAGTCAGCACCGTCGCGATCGCGCCGAGGCCGTATTGGCCGCCGCCGAAGGCGAGGCCGATCATGGTCATGATCCACATCGTGGCGGCGGTGGTGACGCCGGTGACGAGATCGCCCCGCCGCAGGATCGCGCCGCCGCCGATGAAGCCGACGCCGGTGAGCACGCCGAGCGGAAATCGCATCACATCCATGCGCACGAACGAGTACGGCCCTTTGCCGGAGGCGTCGAGAAGCATGTTGGCCTGGATCATGGCCACGCAGGCCGCCAAACCGACCAGTATGGTCGTCCGCAGCCCGGCGGAATGGCCGCGCGCCTCGCGGTTCAAGCCGATGAGAAAGCCTGCCAGCAGCGTGAGCAGCAGCCGCCCGACTAGGTCCGACCAGGTCGGATGAAGCGGCATGTCGCAGCAAAGCGGCTCAAACATCGGTTATCAGGGCAACGTAGCTCGCCGCGCCTCATTTGCATCTGGCACGTTCAACTATACTCGGCCAGGATGGTTCCTTGGCTGGCGCGCCCGTCACACTGGCAGCGGACGGCCCTCAATGGGCCGCGAGGCTGACCAGCAGCGCCAGAATCACGATGCCCACCAGCCCCGCGATGAAGATGATGCTCTGTGTGCGCGTGCGCAGGATGATCTCGCCCTGCCGGGCATTCTGGCCGGAGAAGACCGGCCCTTCGTCGTCGCGATCCTTGCTCATGACCTGCTCCTTCCCTTGGATGGGTGCGGAAGGTGTCTGAGCAGGAACCGATTTGTCGGCGTGAGGTTCCGCCGCGTTTCGGCAGGGCCCGCGACCGGGATATGGGCCGATCGCGGGAGATTGATCGGCTCAGCCGAATTTCGGGTCGAGGCTGCCCGACTTGTAGCGCTTGGCCATCTCCGCCAGCGGGATCGGCTTGATCTTCGGGGCGTTGCCCGCGGTGCCGAACTGCTCGAAGCGCTCCTTGCAGAGCTTTTTCATCGCAGCCATCGCCGGCGTCAGATATTTGCGCGGATCGAATTCCGACGGGTTCTCGGTCAGAACCTTGCGGATCGCGCCGGTCAGCGCCATGCGGTTGTCGGTGTCGATGTTGATCTTGCGCACGCCATGCTTGATGCCGCGCTGGATTTCTTCCACCGGCACGCCCCAGGTCGGCTTCATCTGGCCGCCATATTTGTTGATGATCTCCTGCAATTCCTCCGGCACGGAGGAAGAGCCATGCATGACCAGGTGCATGTTGGGCAGGCGGCGGTGGATCTCCTCGATCACGTTCATCGCGAGCACCGCGCCGTCCGGCTTGCGCGAGAATTTATAGGCGCCGTGGCTGGTGCCCATGGCCACCGCCAGCGCGTCGACATGGGTGTCGCGCACGAACTGCTCGGCCTGCACCGGGTCGGTCAAAAGCTGGTCGTGGCTAATCGCGCCCTCGAGCCCATGGCCGTCCTCCTGCTCTCCGCCACCGCTCTCGAGCGAGCCCAGCACGCCAATCTCGCCTTCCACCGACACGCCGCCCCAATGCGCCATGTCCACGACGCGGCGCGTGATCCCGGAATTATAGGCATAGTCGGCCGGCGACTTGCCGTCCTCCTTCAGCGAGCCGTCCATCATCACCGAGGTGAAGCCGTACTGGATCGCGGTGACGCAGGTGGCTTCGTTATTACCATGGTCGAGATGCATGCAGACCGGGATGTCGGGATGAATCTCGACCAGCGCGTCGATCAGCTTGGCCAGCACCACGTCATTGGCGTAGGCGCGCGCGCCGCGGCTGGCCTGCAGGATGACCGGCGACTTGGTCTCCTCGGCCGCCTCCATGATGGCGAGGCCCTGTTCCATATTGTTCATGTTGAAGGCAGGCACGCCATAGCCATGTTCGGCGGCATGGTCGAGCAATTGTCTCAGTGTGATGCGAGCCAACGAATAGTCTCCCGTATCTGGTTGCAGGCGCGATTTAGCAGGTTGGGCGGAAGCCCGGCCCAACTGCTTCTGGCCGGATTTGCGACGGACCGCAACCCACTCAAGTCGCGGTCCTGAAATCCAAATCGGTTTAGTTCCGATGCGCCGCTTGCGAAGCGGTTCAGGCCGCGATTCTGGCACGCGCGGCGAGGATCTCGACGCAGGCCTTTGCCGCTTCCTTGCCCTTCACGGTGAAATGCTCGTGGAAGAAGCGGCGGTGCTCGGCGCTGTCATGATAATTGTGCGGCGTCAGCACCGCCGACAGCACAGGCACGCCAGTCGCAAGCTGCACATTCATCATCCCGTCGATCACCGCGCTCGCCACGAAGTCGTGCCGGTAGATGCCGCCATTGACGACGAAGGCGGTGCCGAGGATCGCGGCATAGCGGCCGGTCTCGGCGAGTGTCTTGGCGTGCAGTGGGATCTCGTAGGCTCCCGGCACGTCGAAGATCTCGACAGCAAAGCCGCCAAGCGCGGCAAGCTCCGCCTCGAATGCCGCCACGCATTGGTCGACGATATCGGCATGCCAGCGCGCGCGAATGACGGCGACGCGGCGAGTTTCATAGTCTTTTGGGGAATGCTGATTCATGGGTCCTTCCTTCCGTTTCGAACCAGAATCAGGACGCACGACGCAAAAACCGGCCCGCGCGAGCGGACCGCCTCCTGCGTACGTTCTCTTCCATCCGGACTGTAACCGTCGGCCCCGGAATTGCACCGGATCTGCTGACCCTCCCATTTCCGGAAGGCGCTCGCGGGCTTGGGTCGAGACCCTTACCGCCGGTGGGGACTTTCACCCCGCCCTGAGAACATTGACGGCGGAGGTATGAAGGGGGAGGAAGGTGCTGTCAACTAGCGACTACCTGACTCCCCCTAGAAGGACCCTAGAGGATGACATGGCCGGTGGGGCAGAGGGGGCGCGACGGACCGCCGCGCTCCAGGATCACCTCGCCCCGCCTTTGGCGGGCGCGGGGAACCCAAGCTTTGAGACGTGGCGGGGCATCTCGTGTCCTGCCAAACGTCTCTCGGCGGGGAAGACTACCCACGCTCGGGAAACATCGCCCTTAGCCCCTCGCGCGAGGCTTTCGCCACGCCGCGCTCGGTGATCAGCCCGGTCACCAGCCGCGCCGGCGTCACGTCGAAGGCCGGGTTGGCCGCTGTCGTCGCATCCGGCGACACACGCACCTGCGCGATCTTGCCGTCGGCTGTCTTGCCCCAGACCAGCGAAACCTCGTCGCCGGAGCGCTCCTCGATCGGGATTTCCGCAAGCCCGTCGGCGACCGTCCAGTCGATTGTAGGCGAGGGGAGCGCGACATAGAAGGGTACGTCATTGTCGGCCGCGGCCAGCGCCTTCAGATAGGTGCCGATCTTGTTGCAGACATCGCCATTGGCGGTGGTGCGGTCGGTGCCGACGATCACCATGTCGATGTCGCCATGCTGCATCAGATGACCGCCGGCATTGTCGACGATCAGCGTATGCGGCACGCCGTGCCCGGCCATCTCCCAGGCGGTCAGCTGGGCGCCCTGGTTGCGCGGCCTGGTCTCGTCGACATAGACATGCACCGGAATGCCGGCCTCGGTCGCCAGATAGATCGGTGCGGTCGCGGTGCCGTAGTCGACCGTGGCCAGCCAGCCGGCATTGCAATGGGTCAGGATGTTGACCGTTTCGCCCGGCTGCTTCTTCGCCGCGATCTCCTTGATGATGGCGAGCCCGTTCTCGCCAATGGCGCGGTTCAATCCGACATCCTCATCGGCGATTTCGGCGGCGCGCCGGTATGCGGCCTCAGCGCGCTGTTCCGGCGCGAGCGGCTTGAGGAAGCGCCGCATCTCGTCCAGCGCCCAGCGCAGGTTGATCGCCGTCGGCCGGGTCCTGTGAAGCGTCTCCCATACCACGTCGAGCGCTTCGTCCGACGGGTCGTCCATCATCTGGATGGCGACGCCATAGGCCGCGGTGACGCCGATCAGCGGCGCGCCGCGCACCCACATGTCGCGGATGGCGGTGGCGATGCCGGCGACGGTTCCGATCGTCTCGATGCGGAACTCATGCGGCAGCCAGCGCTGGTCGATGATCTCGACCGATCGCTTGTCGTCGCTGAGCCAGATGGTGCGGTAATGGCGTTCGCCGACGTTCAAATCCTGTTCTCCTGTTCGATCAGCGCGGCCAGATTGTTGACCTCGTCGATACTGTGGATCTGGCGCCGATTGACGGCGATGTGGCGGCCGAAGCGCAAAGCCTTGGCCTCACATCTGGCGCGCAGGTCTTGATCGGCAATGGTCTCGAAATCGGCATTGTGGGCCAGCCCAAGGATGCGCCGGTGCACCTCGATGCCGGCAAAGCCGAGCAGGTCGGTCCAGATGGATTGCAGCATATGGTCGAGCGCCTGTTCGGAACCCAGCCTGTCGCCCTGATCCTCGAATAGGCTTTTCTGGTAGAGCATGCCGGTGCGCTCGCTGCGCCACAGACGCGCGAACTCGGCGCGGAAGGTCGCCCAGGTCTCGGCGGTTACGCCGAGCAGATAGGCGCGCATCGAGTCCCTGCTGCCTTTATCCTCATGGCCGCGTTGCGAGAAGAAGGCCATCCAGAAATTGGCGAGCAGCATGCCGACATCGAAGGCGATCGGGCCGTAGAAGGCGAACTCCGGATCGATCATCCGGGTCTCGCTGTCGGTCACCATGATCGAACCGGAATGCAGGTCGCCATGCAGCATAGTCTCGGCATTGGCGGCAAAAAGATGCTTCAGCCGCTGCGCCTCGACCTTGAGATCACGGTCGGCGCGCAGCTCCGCCACCAGGCCGTCGAGCTGCGGCGAGGTGTGCCGGTTCATCTTGGCGTCGAAATAGGGATCGGAGAACACGAGGTTCTCGGTGATGTCGCAGAGCTCGACATTGTCGGCGAACAGCGCCAGATCGGCCTTGCGCTCTTTCGTCACCATCGACAAATCCGAGCCGCGGAACAGTGTGCGGGCCATGAACAGGCCGATGTCGCGCGCGATGTTCGGCAGCTCACGGCCGTCGATCAGCGCGCGCCTGAGGATGATGTGCGGCGGCGCCAGATATTCCATGACGATCAGCGCCTGGGTCTCGTCGAAATGGTAGATCGCCGGTACCGAGCCGGGCGCGCGGCGCTCCTGCCTGGTCAGCGCATGATATTCGAAGAAGGAGCGCTTCAAGGGAAGCGGCCAGCTGTCGCCGACCAGCCGCACATAGGGCAGCGCCTGTTTTACAACCGCGGCGCCCTGATCGCCCTCGACAATGAAGACGAGGTTCAGATTGCCGTCGCCAACCTCGCGCACCTTCCAGTGGCTGGCGTCCTTGCCGATACGATCGGTCAGCGCCGCGGTCTCGCCAAGACGCTTCGGCAGAGTTTCCACCGACAATGCTTCGAACTTCCCGGTCATGCTCTCCCCTCCTGCGCGTGATCTCCGACGATAGCGGAGCCACGGCGGCGGGGCCAAGCTAGGAAGCGCTCTGGCAAATGTCAATCGTGTTGACAATTGACGAATGAGCCCATAGCGTCACGGACCAGGGAGGAAGGAATGGGCGCAGATGCCGTGTTCCATGTGGAGGGCCTGAGGAAATCCTTCGGTCAGAACGAGGTGCTTGGCGGCATCTCGCTCGAACTGCATTCTGGCGAGGTGACGGTGCTGATGGGCGCCAACGGCGCCGGCAAATCCACCCTGGTCAAGATCGTCAGCGGCGTCTACGAGCGCGGTGCCGGCACGATGCGGCTCGCCGGCAAGGCATTCGATCCGCAGACCCCCGCCGAAGCCATTCGCGCCGGCGTCGTTACCGTGCACCAGAACATCAATGACGGCGTGGTCGCCGACCTTGATGTTGCCACCAATCTGACGCTCGATCGGCTGAGCGGCAAAGGCGCGTCGATGCTGTTCAAGCCCGCCAATGTCCGGGCCGAGGCCAGGGCTGTCGCCGACCGCATGGGGCTCACAATCGACCTCAAGGCGCGCGTCAGCGATCTGTCGCTGGCCGACCGGCAGATGGTGGCCATCGCCCGCGCCATGGCACATCAGCCCAAGGTCCTGATCCTCGACGAGCCGACCTCGTCGCTGTCCAGCGCCGAGGCCGACCGGCTGTTTTCGCTGATCGACCGGTTGCGCGGGCAGGGCGTCGCCATCCTTTATATTTCGCATCGCATGTCCGACATCAGGCGGCTCGCCGATCGCATCGTATCGATGCGCGACGGCGTCGTCTCCGGCACCTTCGACAAGAAACCTCTCGACTATGAGGGCGCCGTCAACGCCATGCTCGGCCGCAAGATCCATCTCGACAGGGTGGTGGCGAGAAGCTCGGCCCGAGCGGTCTTCACCGCTGAGGGCTTGCAGCTGGCGCAAGGGTCGAAGCCGATCTCGATGACGCTGGGCGCCGGCGAGGTGGTGGCGATCACCGGGCTCGTCGGCGTCGGCAAGACGGCCTTGGCCGAGACCCTGTTCGGCGTGCGAAGGCCGCTTGCCGGCACCATGCATATCGATGGCAAGCCCTATGGACCGGGCTCGGCGCGCGAGGCGATCGCTGCCGGCGCCTTCCTGGTGGCCAAGGACCGCGCAGCGAGCGGCATCGTCGGCGGCTTCAACATCGAGCGCAACATCAGCCTGCCATTCCTCAGGCGCATGTCGGGCTTTGGCGTCATGAAGAAGCGCGCCGAGCGCGTCGCCGCCCGCCGCCAGATTGACGAGCTCGGCATCGTCTGCCGCTCGGAGAAGGACGAGCTTTCGACATTGTCGGGCGGCAACCAACAGAAGGTGATGGTGGCGCGCTGGATGTCTCAGGCTTCGCGCCTCTTCATCCTCGACGAGCCTTTCCAGGGCGTCGACATTTCGGCGCGCCGCGACATCGCGGCCAAGCTGAGGGCAAGCGCCGACGGCCGCGCGACGCTGATCTTCGTCACCGAGATCGACGAGGCGCTGGAGACTGCCGACCGTATCCTGGTGATGTCCGAACACACGATCGTCGGCGAGCACCGCAATGCCGATGTCGACCTCGACCGGCTGCTGGCGGAAGTGGCCGGCGGACCGCTGCATAGTGCTGCGTGAGATCGTGCGGATGATGAGACTTGGAGTGCAGGCATGAGTTCCAGTTTGGCGGAGAGGGCAACAGCGCGGGAGCGTTCGATGACATTGCGTGACTATGCCATCCGCTACGGGTTCATCGTCCTGCTGGTCGGGTTGATCGCCTATTTTGCGATCGCAGCCGATGGCTTCGCCTCGCCGCAGAGTGCTGTCTTCATCTTCCAGTCGGTGGCCATCACCGGCGTGCTGGCACTCGGCGTCACCGCGACGCTCGTTGTCGGCGGTTTCGATCTGTCAATCGGCTCGGTCGCGACGTCCGCCATGATGGCTGCTTCCTACGCCATGGTGGTGCTGGAGCAGAACGCCATTGTCGCCGTCATCGCCTGCCTGGTCATCGGCGTCATCGTCGGCATGATCAATGGCTGGCTGATCGTCTATATGCGCGTGCCCGATCTGCTCGCCACGCTCGGCATGATGTTCCTGCTGCTCGGCCTGCAGCGCATTCCGACCGAAGGACGCTCGCTCGCCACCGGCATGACCATGCCCGACGGCTCGGTCGCCAACGGCAAGTTTTCCGAAACCTTCCTGGCGCTCGGCCGCCACCGCATCGACTTCTTCATCCCGAACCTGATCCCCGTCTCCGTGGTGGTGCTCGTCGTGCTCGCGGTGCTGATCTGGTTCTTCCTCGAATACACCCGCTTCGGCCGCATGATGTATGCCGTCGGCAGCAATGAGCGGGCGGCCGAACTCGCTGGCGCGCCTGTCAAGGCATACAAGATCTGGGCCTACGTCATTTCGGGAGTTTTTGCCTCGATCGGCGGGATTTTGCTCGCCGCCCGGCTTGGACGCGGCGACATCGCCTCGGGTAATAATCTCTTGCTCGACGCTGTCGCGGCGGCGCTCATCGGCTACGCGGTGCTCGGCGCGGCCAAGCCCAACGCCTTTGGCACGGCCGTCGGCGCGGTGTTCGTCGGCGTCCTGCTGCAAGGCCTGACGATGATGAACGCCCCCTACTACACGCAGGATTTCGTCAAGGGCGCGGTGCTTGTCGTCGCCCTTGTCTTCACCTTCGCCCTTTCCGGCAGGGGCAAGAGATAGTTTCGACCGGGATTGATGAGAACACAAACGGAGGAAAAAGTGAGCATCACGAGAAGACTTTTGGGGAAGGCGGCGCTCGGCCTCGCCGGCGCGGCGCTGCTGATGCAGGGGACCGCTTTGGCGGCGGACCGCCCGGCGCCGTTCGACAAGCCGGGCGTCAAGATCGCGCTGGTGCGCTATCTTTCGACCGGTGACTTCTTCCAGGCCTATCTCTCCGGCGTCGAGGCGCAGGCCAAGGCGCTCGGCGTCGACCTCCGCGTGCTCGACAGCCGCCAGGACGCCGCGCTCCAGGCCGACATGGTCGACCAGGCGATCGCGCTCGGCGTGCAGGGCATCATCATCCAGCACGGCCTGACGGAATCGATGAAGGACGCCGCCCAGCGCGCGGTCGACGCCGGCATCAAGGTCGTCGCCTTCGACGTCAATGTCGAGAACCCGAAGATCCCGCAGATCGAGCAGTCGGACAAGGATCTGGCCAAGCTCGCGCTCGAGCAGGCGGTCAAGGACAATGGCGAGAGCTGGAAGGCCGGTTACGTCTATGTCGCCGGCATCGCCCCGCTCGACCGCCGCAACGAAACCTGGGTGGATGTGAAGAAGAAATATTCGGGCATCAGCGAGGTCGCCCAGTTCGGCACGCTCGACAACCCGATCGCCAACTCCGTCGCCAACCAAGCGCGCTCAGTGCTGCAGGCGCATCCCGACATCAACGTGATGTTTGCGCCCTATGACGAGTTCGCCAAGGGCGTGAAGATCGCCGTCGACGAAGCCGGTCTGAACAAGAAGATCAAAATCTACTCGGCCGACATCTCGACCTCCGACATCGCCGCGATGCGCGAGCCGGATAGTGCCTGGGCTGCCACCGCCGCCACCAACCCCGCCGTTGTCGGCCAGGTCTCGGTACGCGCCCTGGCGCAGCTGCTCGCCGGCGAGGATCCCGGCCACAACGTCATCGTGCCGCCGACGCTGATTACTCAGAAGGAGCTGATCGACAAGGACATCAAGAACATGGAAGACTTGTCGGCCAAGCTGCCGCAATTCGCCCATGCCGATGTCGCCATGCCGGCCTGGATGCCGAACCCGAACGCCAAGTAAGGTCCGGCCAGTCGCGAAATGAAGAGAGCGATCCAATGGGCCGCTCTCTGTCTGTCTTTTATGAAGACGGTTGCGGCCTCATCTCTGCCAGAATGGCAGTTTGGTGATCTCCGCCTCGACCTCTGCTTTCGTCAGTCCGATATCGTCGATCAGATGCGGATTGTCCGTCGCTAGGCGTTTGAGCTCGAAACGGAAATAGGCCTGCTTGCGGCGCGCGGCGATGAGGCTGCGTAGAGCTGCGAGGCTGTAGCGCCGCCGGCCCATGTGCATTCCCGATACCGCCTCGAGACATGTGGAAGGCGCAAAGCTGTCGTTCATGGCAACCTCCATCGAATGAGGGTTCCAAAGGCCCTCGACCTGACCGAGATTGCAGTGTGCCGCAGGCGGCCGGCGGCGTAATTAAGCCCTCCCAAATAGTTCTCAAAACTTCCAAATCGGTCAGAGCGTTTCACCGTTTCACGGAAACGGCGAAACGCTCTATCCCTTTGTTTTTAAGCAATTCCGGTACGGAAGATTACGGCGAAGGCGCCGAACTTAACCGTTCACACTTTTCCTGGAATTGCTCTATAGATCGCCGCATGCAGGGATCGCGCTTCGCTTTCGGACCGTTCGTGCTTGATCCGGGCGCGGGAACGCTGCTTCGGGGCGATGTTCCCGTTGCCGCCGGCCATCGCGGACTGAAGCTGCTGGAGGCGCTCGTCGCGCGTCCCGGCGAAATCCTGGCCAAGGCAGAGCTTATGGACGCGGCCTGGCCGGGCACCGCCGTCGAGGAAGGCAATCTCACCGTCCAGATCGCGCAGTTGCGCAAGCTGCTTGGTCCGGCGATCGGCGGCGGGGAGTGGATCGCAACGGTGCCGCGCGTCGGCTACCGGTTCACAGGCACCGTCGAACAGACCGACGCCACGCGCAAGACCTTGCCGCTGCCCGATAAACCGTCGATCGCCGTGCTGCCCTTCATCAATCTGAGCAACGATCCGGACCAGGATTCTTTCGCCGACGGCCTGACCGAAGACCTGATCACCGATCTTTCCCGGATATCTGGCCTGTTCGTGATCGCCCGCAACTCGGTGTTCGCCTACAAAGGCAAAGCGATGGATGTGCGCGCCATCGCAGGCGAACTCGGCGTGCGCTATCTGCTGGAGGGCAGCGCCAGGCGCGCCGCCGGACGCGTGCGCATCAACGCACAGCTGATCGATGCGCTGAGCGGCGAGCATCTCTGGGCGGAGCGTTTTGATCGCAGCCTTGAAGATATCTTCGCGGTCCAGGACGAGGCGACGGCCAAGATCGTCGAAGCGCTGCTCGGCCGGCTGCGCGCGTCGCCGGAGCGCAACCGGCCGAAGAACCTCGAAGCCTATGATCTCGTCGTGCGAGCGCGCAAAATGTTCGACGAGTCGCCGCAGATGGCGCGCGAGGCGCATCTGATGCTGACGCGCGCGGCCTCGCTCGATCCCGATTACGCCGAGGCTTATCGGTGGCTCGCCATGAACCACTGGATGGGCTGGGTGCATTGGGGCGAGCCGTTCGAGCCTGCCCGCAGCACGTCCCTCGAATTGGCGCGCAAGGCCGTGGCGATCGACCCCAACGACGCCGGTTGCCGCTGGGTGCTAGCGAACCTGCTTGCCTATGAACGCGATTTCGAGCAAGCCGAGGTGGAATTCGCAAAGGCGATCGAGCTCGACCCGAACGAGGCGGATATCTGGGCGACCCTGTCCGACATCGAGGTGCTGGCCGGGCAGGTGGACTTGAGTCTCGAGCACATCCGCAAGGCGTTCCGGCTCAACCCGTTTCCGCCGAGCTGGTATAATCTGACGCTCGGCCAGGCGCAGTATGCGGCCGGCGACTACGAAGCCGCCGTCGAGACGCTGCGCCGCGACGAGACCTACCGCACCAGCTCGCGCCGGTTCCTGGCGGCAGCCCTTGCTCAGCTCGGCCGCCTTGAGGAGGCGCGCACCGAGGTCGCGCTGTTCCTCGTCGGCAATCCGCATTTCTCCACGCAGCGCTGGATCGAAACGGAGCCGTTTCGAGACGATGCGACGCTTGAGCATTTCGTCGACGGTTTCCGCAAGGCCGGCCTGCCCGAGTGAGGAGCGAGGCGGCCAACTGGTTGCACGAGACTTAAAATCCTCAGAGCGTTCTCACTTGCCGGCTCGCGCCAGGCCATGCGCCACCAGGCGGTCGATGACCTCCGGGTAGCTGACGCCGCTTGCCGCCATCGCCTTGGCGTACATGCTGATGTTGGTGAAGCCCGGAATGGTGTTGACTTCGTTGATCAGGAAATTCATGTCCGGCATCAGGAAGAAGTCGACGCGCGCCATGCCGTCGCAGCCGAGCGCCCTGAATGCCTTTGCGGCTGCGCCTCGCATGGCCTCTTCGACTTGCGGCGGCAATTTCGCCGGCACTATGAGCGCCGCGCCGTTCTCGTCGATATATTTGGCGTTGTAGTTGTAGAAGCCGTGGCTCTCCGCCGGCACGATCTCGCCGGGCCGCGACACGAAAAGTTCGCCCGTGGGGCTCTCCAGCACGCTGAATTCGAGCTCGCGGCCACGGACGAATTCCTCCGCCAGCAGCTTGCGGTCGTGCTGGAAGGCATCTGTCAGCGCGCGCTCGAATTCCTGGCTGGCATTGACCTTGGCGACGCCGACCGACGAGCCCTGCCGCGCCGGCTTGATGAACAGCGGCAGGCCGAGCTGGCCTTCCAGTTCGGCAAGCGAAGGCGCCGCACCTTCATCGATCGTCACCGAGCGCGCGACAGGCAGTCCTGCGGCCTTCAGCAGGCGCTTGGCGATGTCCTTGTCGAGGGCCGCGGCTGACCCAAGTATGCCGCAGCCGGCGAGGGGCACGCGCGCCACTTCGGCAAGTCCCTGTACCGCTCCGTCCTCGCCATGCAGACCGTGCAGCACCGGAAACAGGATATTGATTTGAGGCATGTCGTGGGTTGCGCCGCTGTCGGGTATCGCCAGCATCCGTCCATGTCCGCCCGGCACCAGGCAAAGCTGTGTGCCGGAGGATGGCGTCGCCAGCGCGCCATTCTCGAAGCTGCTCAGCAGCCATTGCCCTTCGCGCGTGACGAAGATCGGAACGGGATCGTATTTCACAGGGTCCAGCGCGGCCATGACGTTGGCCGCCGAAAACAGCGACACGTCATGCTCAGCGGAGCGTCCGCCGAACAGCACACCGATACGAAGTCTTTCTGCGGGCATCGACAACTCCACCAATGATCAGGGTTGGAGCTCGCATACGAAACACCAGACATCCCTTCAATCATAGTAAGCGGAGGATTGGAGTGGGACTTTGACCGGTTGCAGCAGTTTTTCAGCAGAAGCGCGGCAGGACGCTCCGTCCTGGGAGGCGTCAACGCGAGGCGATCGAGCGGTTCGTCGTATTCGTGAAACGACGAACCGCTGCAACGATATTCGTCAGCGCAGCGCGGCCGCGATATTGCCGCCGTCGACGGTGGTCACATCGGCGGTGGTACGCTCGGCCAGCGCCTGGTGCAGGAAGGCCTGCGCCACGTCGTCGGCCGTCACTTCCTGCCCAAGCAGATTGCCGGACATGTATTCCTTCTCCGACACGCCGCGCGCGCCGGAACGGCTGGCGATCATGGCGTCGGTCAGGAGTCCGGAGCGGATCCGGTCGGCGTTGACCGCATTGGAGCGGATGCCATAAGCGCCATAGTCCAGGGCATATTGCCGCGACAGGAACAAGGTCGCCGCCTTGGGAATTCCGTAGGCGCCGAATTTCGGCCCCGGATTGATCGCCTGCTTGGAGGTGTTGAAGAGCAGCACGCCGCCCGTGCCCTGCTCCAGCATGATGCGCACCGCATTCTGCGCCGCCGACTGGTGGGCGAAGAAGTTGAGCTCGAAGCTCTTGCGCAAGGTGCCGTCGTCGAGCTCGCCGATACGGCCTTCCCAGGCAGCTCCTGCGTTCGAAACCAGAATGTCGACGCCGCCATAGACCGCGACCGCCTTGTCAAAGGCGGCACGCATCTCGGCCGGCTTGGTGATGTCGGCGCCGACGCCGATCGAATTGTTGCCGGCCGCCTTGGCCGCTTCCGCGGCCTTGGCGGGGTCGAGGTCGACGATCACCGCATGCGCGCCATTGGCCGCGAACAGCTTGGCTGTCGCGGCGCCTATGGCGCCGGCGCCGCCGGTGACAAGCATGACCTGGCCGGTCAGCGGTTTCGGCTTGTTGGAGGCAAGCTTGGCCTGCTCCAGCGACCAGTATTCGAGCGGAAACAGATCGGCCTTGGAGAGCGGATGGAAATTGCCGACGGCTTCGGCGGCGCGCACCGCCTCGATCCACATCTCGCCGACATCGGAGGCGATCTTGGCATCCTTCAGCGTGCGGCCGTGTCCGAACATGCCCAGCCCCGGAACCAGCGTCAGGCGCGGCATCGGGTCGAGCATGGTGCGCTTGACGTCGTCCAGCGCGTCATTGGTCTCGAAATAGGCGGTGTAGTCCTTGACGAACGCCTCGACATGGCTGCGCACCACGGCCTTGTAGTCGCCGAGCTTGTCGGCGTCCGGCGCTGGCACCGCCATCGGCCCGGTCTTGATGCGGATCGACAGGTCAGGCGTCGACACGCCGCGGGCAGCCAACTCGGAAATCTTGGCAGAATTGATGAAATCGACGATAGCGGCCGAGGTGCGGAAGTCGCTGATCATGCGGTCGAAATGGCCTTCGCCGCGCGCCACGGCAACCGCGCCGCGCAATGTCGGCGCGATGTCGCCCGGCTTGGCGAGCTTTGCGGGCAGCGCCGCCTTGGCCGCCTGCGGCTTGCCGTTCCTGGCGACATACTCCTCGGCGACATTCACATAGTGGATCATGCGATCATAGGCCTGCCTGGCATCGTCGCCGAAGGTGAAGATGCCGTGCTTGTCGAGGATCAAGCCCTCAACGCTCGGGTCGGCGTCATAGACGTCGGCCGCCACCTTGGCGAGGTCGAAGCCTGGCTTAATGTAGGGCACATAACCCATCTTGTCGCCGAACACGGTCTTGATCAGCGGCTTGCTGTCCTCCTGGTCGACGATGGCGAGAATTGCGGTCGAATGCGTGTGGTCGACGAATTTGTGCGGCAGGAAAGCGTGCAGCAGCGTTTCGACCGACGGATTGGGGGAGGCGGGGTCGATGAGGTTGGAGCGCTGCAGCGCCACCATGTCCTCGTCGGAGAGCTTGTCCAATCCGCGCGCCTTGAGCAGCGCGCCCATCTTCACCGCCGGCAGGCCTTGCGGCTCGATGACGGCCATGTCCCAGCCGCTGCCCTTGACGCACAGCACGTCCCATTCGTCGCCAAGCAGGTCGGTGGCCTTGGTCTTGCAAGACGTGTTGCCGCCGCCATGCAGCACCAGCCGCGGCTCACCGCCGAGCAGGCGGGTCGTGTAGACGCGCAGCGCGAGGTCGCCGCCGACACCCTTCCTGGCGTAGTCGGCAACCATCTTTTCCGCGTCGGCGTCGTTCCAAAGGTTCTTCATGTCGTTGCGTCCGATACTCGTCTTTTTGCTCATGAACAGAAAGCCGCGACGCCTGTGTGACAGAAGCGGCGAGGGTGGTTTTCTAAGAGGCCTTCTTGGTTGCCGGGCCGGCGTGCGCTAGAAGTCGCTCGGCCATATGCGCGCCGATCACCAGATGCGTGCAGAGCCCGCCGGCGATGGCCGCAAGCAGCGGCTCGAACTTCGTATCTTCCTGCACCACCATCAGCCGCTTCTCGATGGCGCGCAGCGAGGCGAGCGCAGCGGAGATGACGCGCCGGTTGTAGCTGCAGTCGAGCACCTCGCCCCTGGCGTCGATGATCTGCCCGGCAATGACGCCGGCTGCACCCTGGCTGCGCAGCGCCTCCATCTCGGCCGGCGTCAGCGCGCCGCATTTCACCAGATGGCTGTCGGCGTCGACCGCGCCGACGGAATAGAGCGCCAGATCGCAGTCGGCAATGCCGGCGAGCTGATCGCGGATCACCGGCTCGGCGCGCAGGCTCTTTGCCAGCTCTTCCGTCGACAGCACCAGCGGAGCATAGAAATTCAGGCCCTTGGCGTTGAGCCGTCGCGCGATCTCCATCGTGCACTGGTCGGGCCGGTAGGAATAGGGCGCGCCGAGGTTGCCGCAGAGCTGCACCACGGTGACGTCCTGCAGGTCGGCAAAGGACATGACGTCGGCGATCGTGTAGACGGTGCGGCCCCAGGCGACGCCGATGCGGTCGCCCTTCTTCACCAACTCGAGAAAGACGCTGGCGGCGAGCACCGCTATGTCGGTCGAAGGATCGGCGAGATAGGCGTTTTCCGGCGCGATCCAGACGGCGTCGAGCCCGAAGGCGTCTTCAACCTTGCGCGCAATGACATCGTCGGTGAAGAGCTGCGTCGAGGTCGAGATGTTGACGATGCCGGTCTCGCGCGCCTTGCGCAGATACATGGCGACAGAGGCGCGTGAAATGTTGAGCTGGCTCGCCACTTCGTCCTGGCGAAGGCCATGCGCATAGTAAAGCCAGGCGGCCTTGTGGATGAGCTGTTCTGCCGGTCTGATCGCCATGCCGCCTCCTCGGTTGACATTAGTCACGGCTCTCGACAAAAGTCAAACTTGGGTGAGCGGACGCGTTTACCTGTCGGCACGGCTCGGCGGAGATCGCCGTTCCGTTAAGCAGCCGGATCATAGCATTTTCAGCCACTCGGAGGGATAGCGTCACAGCGGGCCTGAGGTTAGAAGGTTCGAAAAGAACTTTGGGGAGAACGGGATGGCCAATCCCTACGAACAGGATCTCGACAGGAACGCCGCCAACTACCAGCCGCTGACGCCGCTCACCTACCTTGAACGCACGGCCAAGACCTATCCCGACCATGTCGCCATCATCCATGGCCGCCAGCGCGTGACCTATCGCGAGTTCTGGCGCCGCTCGCTGAAGCTCGCCTCGGCACTTGCGAGGCACGGCATCGGCAAGGGCGACACGGTGACGGTGATGCTCTCCAACACGCCGCCGATGCTGGAAGCGCATTTTGGCGTGCCGATGACCAAGGCGGTGCTGCATTCCCTGAACACCCGTCTTGACGCCGCCATCATCGCCTTTCAGCTCGATCATGCCGACACGAAGGTGCTGATCGTCGACCGCGAATTCTCGGGCGTGGTCAAGGAGGCCCTGGCGTTGGCCAAGGCCAAGCCATTGATCATCGACTATGATGATCCCGATTATGCCGCCGACGCTCCCTATCCGAAGGGTGACCGGATCGGCGTGCTCGACTATGAGGATTTCGTCGCCGCGGGCGACGAGGCGTTCGCGTGGTCGATGCCGGACGACGAATGGGACGCCATCTCGCTCAACTACACGTCCGGCACCACCGGCAACCCGAAGGGCGTCGTCTATCATCATCGTGGCGCCGCCCTGATGGCCTACACCAATACCATCCACGCCGGCATGGCGAGGCACGCGGTCTATCTGTGGACGCTGCCGATGTTCCATTGCAACGGCTGGTGTTTCCCCTGGACGCTTGCCGTCCAGGCCGGCACGCATGTCTGCCTGCGCTGGGTGCGGGCGAAACCGATATATGACGCGATTGCCGATCACGGCGTCACCCATCTCTGCGGCGCGCCGATCGTCATGTCGGTTCTGATCAACGCGAAGGACGAGGACAAGCGCCAGTTCCCGCAGACCGTCACCTTCAACACGGCCGCCGCGCCGCCACCGGAAGCGGTGCTGTCCGGCATGGCAGACGCCGGTTTCGCCGTCACCCATCTCTACGGCCTGACCGAGACCTACGGCCCGGCCGTCGTCAACGAATGGCACAATGAGTGGGACGCGCTGGAGAAGGGGCCGAGGACGGCGAAGAAGGCGCGCCAGGGCGTACGCTATGCCGCCCTGGAAGGGCTGACGATCATGGACCCGGAGACGATGGTCGAGACGCCGGCCGATGGCGAGACCATTGGCGAGGTGATGTTCCGCGGCAACATCGTCATGAAGGGCTATCTGAAGAACAGGAAGGCGACCGACGAGGCCTTCGCCGGCGGCTGGTTCCATTCCGGCGATCTCGGCGTCATGCACCCCGACGGCTACATCCAGCTCAAGGACCGCTCGAAGGACATCATCATCTCGGGCGGCGAGAACATCTCCTCGATCGAGGTCGAGGACGCGCTCTACAAGCATCCGTCGGTCGCCTCCTGCGGCGTGGTCGCCCGCGCCGATGAGAAGTGGGGCGAGGTGCCGGTCGCCTATGTCGAGCTGAAGCCCGGCAGGGCCGCGACAGAAGCCGAGATCATAGAACATTGCCGGGGATTGCTGGCCCGCTTCAAGGTGCCGAAAGCGGTGGTGTTCGCGGAAATCCCGAAGACCTCGACCGGCAAGATTCAGAAGTTCCGGCTGCGGGAAATGGCAAAGGAAGCGTAGTTCAGCGAGGCGAAAAAGCCCACGCCGGCGGGACAGCGCCCTTCTCTGTCCTGCCGGACATCCCCCCACAAGGGGGAGATTCGCGCGCCCGCTTTCGCCAATTGCCGGCGTTGCCGGAATGGCGCCGGCGCAAATTAGCACCCTGCAAACTGTCACCATCTGTCACCAAATTATACGCGTACGTCGATTCGGCGTTGACTCCTCCCTCCTTTCGTTTTACGACTGACGAAAATTGAAATTCGTCACTTGTCAACGAAAGAGCCATGTCAGAAGCCGCCAACATCGTGACAGACCCCGCCCGGCAGGAGAATGTGACCCGCATTCTCGACTGCGCCGAGCGGCTGTTCCGCCACTATGGCTACGGCAAGACCAACGTCGCCGACATTGCCCGCGAGCTCGGCATGTCGCCGGCCAACATCTACCGCTTCTTTGCCTCCAAGGTCGAAATCCACCAGGCCGTCTGCGGCCGCATGCTCGGCGCCAGCTACAAGATGGCCTATGAGATCATGCATATGCCGGTCAGCGCCGAGGAACGGCTGCGCCGCTACATCCATGCCCAGTACAAGATGACGCTGGAGGTCATGCTCGATCAGGAGAAGGTGCATGAGATGGTCATCGTCGCGCTGGAGCGCGACTGGGGCGTCATCGATGCGCATGTGAACAGCATCCACGACCTCTATGCCGAAGTAATCCGCGAGGGCATCGAGGCCGGCGAGTTCAGGAAGCAGGATCCGGAAACCGCCTCGCGCTGCTTCGGCGCCGCGACCGTCATTCTCTGCCACCCGCAGATGGTGGCGCAGTGCCTTGCCAAGACCAATCGGGCAATGCCCGACGAACTTATTGACTACGCCATCAGAGCCTTGAAATAGCCGCCGCCCGCCGGGCGCGGTTTCGACAGATCATCTCCAGTTCGGGAGTGCTAAGGTGTCTTTGTCCAGTTCCATCCTCCCCAGTTCCATTCTCCGACGACTGCCGGCCGCCGGCCTCCCAGCCGCCGCCGTTATAGCGGCAGCACTTGGCCTTGCTGGGTGCAGCCAGGAGAAGGCCGAGGTCGTCCAGCAAGTCGTCCGGCCCGTGAAAGTGGTCGAGATCGGCGAGGCGCAGACCACGCGTCAGCTCGATTATTCCGGTTCGGTGCGCGCCCGCACCGAGATGAATCTCGGCTTCCGCATCGCCGGCAAGGTCACCGAGCGTCTGGTCGATATCGGCCAGCATGTGAACGAGGGCGACGTGCTCGCCCGCATCGATCCTGCCGACTACGAATTGTCGGTGAAGAGTGCCGCGGCCAGCCTCGACGCGGCCGAGCGCCAGGTGGAAACCGTCGATCTCGCCAGGAAGCGCGCCGAGCAGCTCTATGCGAAGAATTTCGCGCCGAAGTCGCAGCTCGACCAGGCGCGGCTGACCTACGACCAGGCCGTGGCGACGCGCGATGCCGCTCGTTCGACGTTGGCCCAGGCGCAGAACCAGGTTCAATACGCCGATCTGAAAGCCAGCAAGAACGGCATCGTGACCGCCATTTCCGCCGATGTCGGCCAGGTGGTCGCCGCCGGCACGCCCGTCATGACCGTCGCGGTCGATGGCGAGAAGGAAGTGTCGATCGCGGTGCCGGAGATGGACATCGCCGGTTTCAGGCCCGGCAAGGAGGTCAAGGCGACCTTCTGGTCGGACGAAGGGCTCACGCTTGAAGGCAAGGTCCGCGAGGTCGCCGGCAGCGCCGATCCGCAGTCGCGCACCTTCGCCGTTCGAGTGTCGCTGCCCAACGATCCGCGCGTGCTGCTCGGCATGACCGCCAATGTTCGGGCGACCGTCGGCAGCAAGGCTGAGCTCGTCTCTATCCCGCTAACCGCCATGACCGAGAAGGACGGAAAGCAGATCGTCTGGACGGTCGATCGCGCCTCCGACACGGTGCATCCGCGCCCGATCAAGGTCGCCAACTTCACGGCCGACTGCGTCGCTGTGGCCGACGGCCTGAAACAGGGCGATGTCGTGGTCGCGGCCGGCACCCAGTTCATGACCGACAATCTGAAGGTCAAGCTTTCCAGCGACGCCCAGCAATCCGCCTCGGCGGAGGACGTCGCGAGCACCAGCAGCCTGCGCTAACCAGGCGCGACAGACGCCTTTCCCGCTCTCGCTGCGTCGAGCCGCGAGCCGGGGGAGGGCATGGGTTCCGGGCGGCGGACGCCCGATCGCGGGACGCCGGCATGTTGGCTTCCCCCGCGGCAGTGCCGCGTCCAGCGCGATTTGCGAGTCTCTCCGCTTGAGGGTCTTGCCGCCCGGAAACCCGACCGAGAATTCACGGGCAATGCCAGCTGTGCATTGCCGGCCAATTGGACTGGACTGCGCCATGACCACGACCGACAGCAGCACTGAAAAGCGGCCCTTCAACCTTTCGCGCTGGGCGATCGGACATCCGAGCATCGCGCGCTTCCTGTTCGGGTTGATCATCCTGGCCGGCGCGCTCGGCCTTATGCGCATGGGCCAGAAGGAAGACCCTGACTTCACCTTCCGCGTCATGGTGGTGCAGGCGATCTGGCCCGGCGCCTCGATCCAGGACATGGAGGACCAGGTCGTCAACAAGATCGAGCGCAAGCTGCAGGAAACCCCGCATCTCGATTTCGTACGCTCTTACACCCGCGCCGGCAGCGCCATCATCACGCTGCAGGTGAAGGGCGACACCAATGCGGAGGAGGTGAAGGACGCCTTCTACCAAGTGCGCAAGAAGGTCGGCGACATTTCCAGCGAATTGCCGCAAGGCCTGCTCGGTCCCTATTTCAACGACGAGTTCGGCGACACCTTCATCACGCTGCATTCGATCAGCGGCGACGGCTTCACCTATCCGGAGCTGAAGAAATTCGCCATCCAGGCGCGCGACATGCTGCTGACGACGCCCGGCGTCGAAAAAGCCGTCATCATCGGCGACCAGCCGGAGAAGATCTATATCGACGTCTCCTCCAAGGCGCTGGCCGAGCGCGGCCTGACCATCCTCGACCTGCAGAACGCCGTTAAAGGGCAGAACGCCGTCGATCCGGCCGGCTCGGTTGACACTGGCCTGCGGTCGGTGCGCATCTCGGTCGAGGGCGACGTCACCAAGGCCGCGGACATCCGCGAGCTGAGGCTGCGCTCCGGCAGCCAGGTGACGCGCCTCGGCGACATCGCCACCGTCTCGTCCGGCCTCGAAGACCCTTACGAGCGCAAATACCGTTTCAATGGCCATGAGAGCGTCCAGGTCGGCGTCGTCATGGCCAAGGGTTTCAACGTCAGGGACGTCGGCAAGGATGTCGAGGCAACCTACCAGCGCTTCGAGGCAGGGCTCCCCTACGGCGTTTCGGTCGACCAGATCTCCGACCAGCCGGAGGTGGTGAAGGACGCGGTAAGCGAGTTCATGGAAGCGCTCGGCGAGGCGCTGCTCATCGTGCTCGCCGTCTCGCTGCTGTCGATCGGCTGGCGCTCGGGCCTGGTGATCGCCATCGCCATCCCGCTGGTCTTGGCCGCCACTTTCGCCATCATGTACGAGATCGGGATCGACCTGCAGCGCATCTCGCTCGGCGCGCTGATCATCGCGCTCGGCCTGTTGGTCGACGACGCCATGATCGTCGTCGAGATGATGGAGCGAAAGCTCGAGGAGGGGCTGGTCAAGATCGAGGCGGCGAGCTTCGCCTATACATCGACCGCATTCCCGATGCTCACCGGCACGCTGATCACCACGGCAGGCTTCATCCCGGTCGGCTTCGCCGCCTCGACAGCCGGCGAATATGTACGCACGCTCTTCTATGTCGTCGGCATCGCGCTCGTCGTGTCGTGGTTCGTCGCGGTCTATTTCACGCCGTGGCTGGGCTACATGATCCTCAAGCAGCGAAAGCATGCCGGTACGCACCACGATGTCTTCGACACCGGCTTCTACCGCCGGCTGCGCGCGACCGTTACATGGGCGGTGCGCCACCGCATCATCGTGCTGGTGATGACGCTGGTCACCTTCGCGACCAGCCTGTGGGCCTTCCAGTTCATCCCGCAGAATTTTTTCCCGCAATCCTCGCGCCCGGAAATCCTCGTCGATCTCTGGCTGCCGGAAGGCACCTCGATCAAGGAGGTCGAGAACCAGGCCAAGGCGCTGGAAGCCAGGATGATGGACGATCCCGACAAGCGCTTCATTGCCACCTATATCGGCGAAGGCGCGCCGCGCTTCTTCCTGCCGCTCGACCAGCAGCTCAGGAATCCCAATTTCGCCCAGCTCCTGGTGATGGCCAAGGACGAGCCGGCGCGCGAGCGGCTGATCGTCAAGATGCGCGGCATCCTGGCCAGGGACTTTCCCTCGATCCGCGGCAAGGTCGACCGCCTGTTCCTCGGCCCGCCGACCGGCTGGCCGGTGCAGATGCGCATCATGGGTCCCGACCGCAGAGAGGTGCGCCGCATCGCCGATGAGGTGAAGGCGAAGTTCCAGGCCAATCCGCTGCTTGGCGCGATCCATGACGATTGGCTGGAGCCGGTGCCGGCGATGAAGCTGGTGATCGACCAGGATCGTGCCCGTGCCCTCGGCGTCACCTCGCAACGCATCCGCCAGATGTTGCAGGCAACCATGTCCGGCGCGCCGCTCGACGACTTCCGCGACGGCGAGGAGACGGTCTCGATCGTCGCCCGCGAGCCGGATGCGACCCGCCACCTGCTTTCCTCGGTAGACTCGGTCTACATCCCGACCGACTTCGGCGGCTCGGTGCCGCTGTCGCAAGTGGCCAAGGTCGTGCCCGTCATGGAGCAGGGCATCGAGTGGCGGCGCGACCGCCTGCCGACGATCAGCGTGCGCGCCACGCTGCCGGACGGCGTGCAGTCGAACGATGTCGTCACCAAGATGTACAACGACATGAAGGACCTACGCGCCGGCTTGGCGCCCGGCTACAAGATCGAGATCCAGGGCGGAGCCGAG
The DNA here is from genome assembly GCF_029625685.1 of Mesorhizobium sp. WSM4976. Classification (NCBI taxonomy): domain Bacteria; kingdom Pseudomonadati; phylum Pseudomonadota; class Alphaproteobacteria; order Hyphomicrobiales; family Phyllobacteriaceae; genus Mesorhizobium; species Mesorhizobium sp. WSM4976. The sequence continues at coordinate 15,380 of NZ_JARTVT010000027.1, read as the reverse complement.
GATTCGGCCGAGAGCCAGGCTTCGATCGCCGCCAAGGCGCCGATCATGCTTGCGATCATCGTTGTGCTGCTGATGGTTCAGCTGCAGCATTTCGGCAAGTCGATGCTGGTGCTGGCGACCGGTCCGCTGGGTATCATCGGCGCTGCGGCGGCGCTTTTGATCAGCGGCGCACCCTTCGGCTTCGTCGCCATCCTTGGCGTCATCGCGCTGCTCGGCATCATCATGCGCAACTCGATCATCCTGGTCGACCAGATCGATCAGGACATCGCGGCAGGCATGGACCGATCGGAGGCGATCGTGGGTGCTGCCGTGCGCCGCTTCCGGCCGATCATGCTGACGGCGCTCACCGCCGTGCTGGCGCTGATCCCGATCTCGCGCGCGGTGTTCTGGGGACCGTTGGCCTACGCCATGATGGGCGGCATCCTCGTCGCCACCGTGCTCACCATCCTGGTGCTGCCGGCCGGTTACGCGCTGTTCTTCGGCCGCGCGCCGAAGAAGGCCAAGACCGACGAGCAGGCGCCCGAACCGGAGAAGGCCGAAGGTATTGAAGAACCGCAGCTGGCACTGGCTGCGGAATAAGGTGGCAACCTGGAAACATCCGCCATCGTCATCGGACGGTGGCGGATGATCCACATTTACGGGCTCCACGTCTCGACGACGTCACGCGCCGGCCGGTCCTCGTTTGCTGGCGCAAAAAAAATCGGGCGCGCCGAAGCGCGCCCGATTCCGTCGGTTGTCTTGTTTCAGATGACGAATATCCAGTTGGCGATCAGCATTACCACCACGCCGGCGATCAGCGTCAGGTAGGGCAGCATGCCAGCCTTCTTGACCGAAAGGTCGGCTCCCGCCATGCCGAGGTCTGCCATCATATGGTCGGGGAACTTGCCGCCATCCTGGATGTAATGGCGGAAGCAGAACACCGGGATGATCAAGGCAGCCGTGATCAGGCCGGCCCACAGCGCCATCGGATTCCACACCTTGGCGCCGGCGCCCATGAAGATGGCGTTGACATAGGCGAAGATCGCCCCGATGCCGAGCAGCCAGGTCGGCGCCCGCCACGGCCGCGTGATGTGGCCGTTGTCGATGCGGTGGATCCAGCCGGCGTTGAGGTTGAGGAAGTTGAAGATGATGTAGCCGCAGTTCGACACGGCGAGGATGAAGAAGAAGCTCGTCGCATCCGCCGAGGCGATCGCCAGCACGATCAGGTTGAAGCAGAGGTCGGTCCACATCGCACGCGTTGGCGCGCCGTGCTCGTTGACATGGCTGAGATAGCGCGGCAGCCAGCCGTCGACCGAGCCCTGGTAGAGCGTGCGCGAGGAGCCGGCCATCGCCGTCATGATGCAAAGGACCAGCGCCAGGATCATCAGCATCACCAGCAGGCTGTGAATCAGCTTGCCGCCGCCGACCATGCCGGCCAGCGCGTCGGCGACGCCAGAGCCGTCGACGATCGGTGTCGCCAGCATGCCGTTCAGGCCCAGCACGCCCTGGAAGGTGAAAGGCACCAGGATGAAGAGCAGCATGCAGAGCAGCCCGGAGTAGAAGATCGCCTTGAAGGTGTCGCTGCCGGGGTTCTTGAACTCCGACGTGTAGCAGACGGCGGTCTCGAAGCCGTAGGTCGACCATGCCGCGATGAACATGCCGCCCAGCACCAGGGTCCAGCCGGCGATGTTCCACGACCCGGGATCAGGCGCGTAAGCCGCAGCCAGCGGTACCAGCGGCGAGAAGTTGGCGTAGTTGATCTGGCCGGTGATGATCGGCACCACGCCGACGATCAGCATCGGGATGATGACCAGCAGGCCGATATATTTCTGCACATTGGCCGTGCCGAGGATGCCGCGATGCTGGATTGCGAAGATGATCAGCATCAGCACCGCGCCGATGAAGAAGGTGGCGTTGAGCGTGAAGGAGACCGGGCCGAGCGTATGTCCCCACAGCGTCCATGTGCGGATCGCCGGCGTCGCGGCAGCGGTGACCGCGGCGACGGCGTCGGCGGGCGCCGTCCCGGCATGCGCTGCGATATAGGCGACCACCTCCGGCGAAGCCTCGGAGAAGACCGGGATCGGCGCCAGCGCGTTGAGGATATAGGCGGCGGCAATGGAACAGCCGAGCGACAGCACCGGCGACCATGCGAACCAGTTGCACCAGACCGACAGCGGCGCGATGAATTTCGAATAACGCAGCCAGGCGGTAGCGCCGTAGATCGACGCGCCGCCGGACTTGTTGGGGAACAGGCCGGCAATCTCCGCATAGGTGAAGGATTGCAGGAAGCCCATGATCATGGACACCGTCCAGATCAGGAAGGCCAGCGTTCCGGTCGTGCCGGCAATGCCGCCGATCGAGAACAGGACCAGCGCCGGAACGCCGCTCGCCACCCAGAAGGCGCCACGCCAGTCGATATGCCTGAGCAGCTTGCTTTCGGCAGGCTGCTCCAGGGCCGTGCTTATCGTGCTCATGTCTTGTGTCTTCCCCTTTTTTCTGTTCCCCGCCGGCGACGCTTCGGCTCTCGCGAAGCTTGCTCCCCGGCCACTATGGTCCAACCGTCGTGTTTCCACTCAGTCGTATTTTTTTCTTAAGAGTGAAGATTGATCCGACGCGCTTTCGCGTCAAGCGTTTTGTGGATGTCATGCACATCACGCTTCCGAAACATGCTCTTGCCTTCTCCCCCCGAGGGAAGAAGGCAAGGGTTGCCGCTCTCAGGAGCGCGGCTTGGCCTTCTGAGGATCGTAATGCGCGAAGGCGACGACACGGGCCGGCAGCCGCTTGGCATGGCCGTCGAGCTTGCCGATCTCGACCGCCGTGCCGATCTCGGCGTGGGTGACATCGAGGCGCGCCAGCGCGATGGTCTTGCCGAGCACCGGCGAGCGCATGCCGGAGGTGACGACGCCGATCTGGGCGCGGCCGACATGCACGCAGTCACCATGGCCGACGGCGACGTTGGCGTCGATGTCGAGGCCGACGAGCTTGTGCTGCGGATGCTCCTTGCGCCGGATCAGCGCGTCGCGGCCGATGAAATCGTCGGCCTTGGTCTTCAGCGGCACGGTGAAACCGATGCCGGCCTCGAACGGATCGGTCTGGTCGGAGAATTCGTAGCCGGCGAAGATCAGGCCGGCCTCGATGCGCACCATATCGAGCGCCTGCAGGCCCATCGGTTTCAGCCCATGCGGCTGGCCGGCGTTCCAGATCGCGTCGAACACTTTTTCGGCGTCGCGCGGATGGCACCAGATCTCATAGCCGAGCTCGCCCGTATAGCCGGTGCGCGAGACCACGATCGGCACGCCGTTGCCGCCGCCGATGCGGGCGACCGCGAAGCGGAACCATTCGAGCTCGCCGATCGAGGGCTGCACCGGCGAGGTCCAGACGACCTCTTTCAGGATGTCGCGGCTCTTCGGCCCCTGCACGGCGATGTTGTGCATCTGGTCGGTGGAGGAGCGCACCAGCACGTTGAGGCCGAGTTTCTTGGCCGTCTCGCGCAGCCACTCGCCGGAAAGATCGTCGCCGCCGACCCAGCGGAAATTGTCCTTGCCGAGTCTAAGCAGCGTTCCGTCATCGATCATGCCGCCATGCTCGTAGCACATCGCCGTGTAGACGACCTGGCCGACGCCGAGCTTCTTGACGTCGCGGGTCAGCGTGTATTGCAGCAGCGCCTCGGCGTCCGGTCCCGTGACCTCGAACTTGCGCAGCGGCGACAGGTCCATGATCACCGCGTCCTGCCGGCAGGCCCAGTACTCGGCAATGGCGCCTTCCTTGGCGAAGGAATTGGCCAGCCAATAGCCCCTGTATTCGACGAAGTCGCGCGTGTGCTTGGCAAAGCTCGAATGAAAGGCTGTCTCGCGGGTCATTTTCGGTTCCGAGTCGGGCTTCATGCGTCTGGCGATCGCTCGCGAGAATTTGTGCTGGCCGGAATAGGTCCGCACATGGATGTCGGTGAGGTCCCAGCCATTGGCGGGCGTGGTGTCGTCCGGGCAGGCCGAGGACACGCAGACGATGTCGGTCAGGGCGCGCAGCAAAACATAGTCGCCCGGTCGCGACCAGGGTTCGTCCGACACCATCACGCCCTGCGCGTCGATCGCCGTGTTGAAGAAGAAGTTGATCGCCATCCAGCCGGCGCGGGGCGTGATACCGTTGTCGGCAAGCGCCTTGTTGAAATTCTCCGAGCAGTTGGTGTGGCCGGGATAGCCGATGTCGTCGTAATATTTCGCGGCGCAGGCGAGCGCGAAGGCGTCGTGCCGGCCGCATGTGTCCTGCACCACCTCGACCAGCGGCTCCATGTCCTGGTCATAATATTTCGAATGCAGGCCGGGCATCGGATAGGCCGAGCCCATCAGCGTACGGGTCGTCGTCACGTCGAGTGGCAGGTCGCGGCCCTTGTCCAGCTTGCGCGCCGAAAAGCACTGGAAGTCCGTGCACTGCCGGCCGTCGACATCGATGATCTGCAGATAGTCGCCCGCCTTGACGAAATAGGATTCGGCGGTCGCCGACTTGACGCGAAGATCGAGCACCGGATCGGCAAGCGGATCGGCAAGCTGGCCTCTTGTCTTCAGCCGGATCGTGGCGCGGCGCACCAGCACGGTCAGCGGCGTCGCCGTGTTGTGGCCGTCGACCAGCATCGGCCCGCCGGGCGCTGCGATCAGCAGGGCGCCGTCGCGCTGCACGGAAAAGCTCTGCTCGGTGCCGGCCGGCGTGGCACCGCCGAACACGCGCACGGCCTTCGGCTGCTCGAGCTGAACGTTGCGGCCCTCAAGGCTCAGGCGCAGCGCCGCAAGGCTGTCGTCGCCTTCGGCGAGCAGCGCCTTGATGCCGGCGGCATTGCTGTTCGAGCGCTCGCCGAAAATGCCGGGATCGGTCGCGCCGGATTTGTCCCAGGCGAGTAATTCGCAAGGCTGGCCGCCCTCGGCATTGGCGACGCTGACGCTGTCGCCCGCCTCGATGTCGATGAGCACGGCGCCATTGCCCTGCACAGTATAGCGCTCCACGCCCGGCGGCAGGCGAATCTCGCCGGGCCTTAGGATCAGACTGGACTTGGGCGGCCCGGACAGGACGATGGGGTAGGGCGATTGGCTCATCTCAAACCCTCCTCCGAGCGAGAAACAAGTTTGCCTGTGTGTAAAATTATTTTCGCTGAGAGAATAGCAGCGGAGATGGATTTGGCAAGAAGGTGGCGGTGTTCTCGGTAGATCGTTGCGGTCGGTTTGCCGACATGCTTGTCTTTCGAACTCCGGCGCTGCCCCTCATCCGCCCTTTGGGCACCTTCTCCCCGCAAACGAGGCGAGGACACGTCGCTGTCGATTTCGCCAATCACCAACGCAGCAGATCGGAGTGCCGTCGTTGCGGCCAGCCCCTTCTCCCCGTCACTATACGGGAAAAGATGCCGGCAGGCAGATGAGGGGCGAGTTTTGCCGGTAGGCCGCTAAAGGTCCCCGGAATGGCCGATCGTCACGCCGTACTCTGCAGCCGAGTCCAGAATCGTGTGCCACAGGCTCTCGGCAAAAGTCGCAAACACCAGGAGATTGAACACTGCCTGCCCGTCACGATCCTTTCCGCGCCACAGCGTGACACTCGTGTGATCCATCGACGTCGCGGCCGCCGCGCCGACTGCAAACACACTAGGATGCAAGTCGATCGACGAGAGCTTGGCGAGCATCGCGCGCGCTTTCTCGCCGGAGATGCTGATCAGCGCGCGAGCATGCGATTGGTCGGACAGCGAAGCCGATCCGGCAAATCCAGGGGCAAGCGCCTCAATCAAATGCTTGCCGTCCTTGGACAGTACCAGGAACTGATCCGGCCCCGACCAGATCAGCGTCGCATCGGCCGTAGCGACAGCCCTGGGCGTCTCCGGCGCGGCAACGCCGAAGCGTGCCTTCGCAGCCGCCATCATCTCGCCGGCGTTACCGCGTCGCGCCATTACCTGCACGAGGTCGAAATTGCGGATCTCGGTCAGCGACACGCCGGCTTCGCCTTGCGCGCCATACGGGCCAACGATCAGCGCGCGGTCGAGCGGGCTGCGGACGTCCCAGGAAAACTCAGCCACGCTGGCGCCCTCCATCCGGATCGTAGAATACGGGATTGCAGAGCTCGACATCGTAGTCCTCGCCGCGCAGCGGATCATGCGCCAGCACGATCTCGCCGATGCGCTCGCGCCCGCGCTCGACGAGGCCGAGCCCGATCCACTGGTCGAGCACCGGCGAGAAGCAGACCGAGGTGACATAGCCCTGGTCGTTGTCGGGGCCGGGCGTCTCGCCCTTCGGGATGACATGCGCGCCGGAGCGCAGGCGGCGCGCCTTGTCGGTCGGCTTGATGCCGACGACAACCTGCCGGTTCGGCGCGGTGAGCGCCTCGCGGCCGGCCATGACGCGGCCGATGAAGTCCTTTTTGGTCGACATCATCTTGCCAAGGCCGAGATCGCCGGCCGTGGTGGTGCCGTTGAGCTCCGGCCCGGCGACGTGGCCCTTTTCGATGCGCATCACGCCGAGCGCCTCGGTGCCGTAGGGCGTCACGCCGAACGGTTTTCCTGCGATCATCAGGTTGCGCGCCATTGCCTCGCCGTAGCGCGCCGGCACCGAAATCTCGAAGGCCATCTCGCCGGAGAAGGAGATGCGGAACAGCCTTGCCTTCAGGTCGCCACGCAATTTGACCTCGCGCGCGCCCATGAACGGGAAGCCTTCGTTCGACAGGTCCTCGGCCGGATCGACGATCTCCTTCAAGAGATCGCGGGTCTTCGGTCCGGCGATCGAGAACTGCGCCCACTGATCCGAAACGGAAGTCAGCTGGACGTCGAGCTCAGGGAACAGCACTTGGCGGCAGAATTCCAGATGCTGCATCACCAGTCCGGCCTTGGCCGTCGTGGTGGTGAGGAAATAATGGTCCTCGGCGAGGCGGGAGGTCGTGCCGTCGTCATAGACGATGCCGTCCTCGCGCAGCATCAGCCCGTAGCGGGCCTTGCCGACGGCGAGGCTGGAGAAGGCGTTGATGTAGACGCGGTCGAGGAAGGCGCCGGCATCGGCGCCATGCACGTCGATCTTGCCGAGCGTCGAGACATCGCAGAAGCCGACGCCGTTGCGGACGGCCTTGACCTCGCGGGTTACCGATTCCAGCCAGTCTTTCTCGCCGGCGCGCGGATACCACTGCGCGCGTTTCCAAAGGCCGGTGTCGACAAAGACGGCGCCCTGTTCGGCCGCCCAGTGATGCGAGGGCGTCAGCCGCGTCGCATGGAAATTCTCGTCGCGGTGATGGCCGGCGAAGGCGCCGATGGCGACCGGCACATAGGGCGGCCGGTAGATCGTCGTGCCCGTCTCCGGGATCGACTTGCCGCTGACCGCAGCCATTATGGCGAGGCCGGCGACATTCGAGGTCTTGCCCTGATCGGTCGCCATGCCGAGCGTCGTATAGCGCTTCAGGTGTTCGACCGATTGAAAACCCTCGCGCTGCGCCAGCTCGACATCGGAAGCGGTGACGTCATGCTGCTGGTCGACGAAGGCCTTGCCCTCGCCGGCGATATGCCAGAGCGGGGAGATCGAAAAGGCCCCGTCGTCGGCGACTGGCATCGATCCGATATTGCCGCTACGTCCGGCATCGCGTGCGGCGGCGGCGCCGGCTTCAAACCCTTCGCGCAGGCAGGCACCGAGCCCAAACGCGCCGTTGGCAGCGCCCGCCGCGACCATGCCGGGCGGTGCGCCGTCCGGAACGAAGGCGGCGATGTCGTCGCGCCATTTCGGCCGCCCGCGATGGTAGGAGGTGAGGCCGACCGCCGGGTTCCAGCCGCCCGAGACGGCAAGCCCGTCGGCCTCGACCTCGGCGCGGGCGCCGCCGGTCAGCGACACGGAAATCTTGCGCACGCCGGTTTTGCCGCCGTCGACAGCGGAGACCGAGCCGTGCAGCACAGGGAAACCGCCCTTGCTGGCCAGCGAGCGATGCGCCGGCGAAACGTCTTGCCGCGCATCGATGACCGCCGCCACCTGCAGCCCTGCCGCGATCGCCGTTTCGGCCGTGCGCCAGCCATCCTCGTTGTTGGTGAAGAGCGCGAAGCGTCTCGCCGGTGTGGCGGCGTAGCGGCTGATGTAGCTGCGCATGGCGGATGCCATCATCACGCCGGGCGTGTCGTTGCCTGTAAAGACGATGGGACGTTCGATCGCGCCGGCCGCGACCACGCAGCGCTTAGCCACGACGCGCCACAGACGCTGCCGCACCTGATGCTCCGGGGGCACCGGCAGATGGTCGTTGACGCGCTCGATCGCGCCATAGGTGCCGCCGTCATAGACGCCGAACAAAGTCGTGCGCGTCATGAGGCGCACATCCGGCATCGCAGTCAGTTCGGCAACCGCGCGCGCGATCCATTCGGCGGCGGGCAATCCGTCGATCGTGCCGCCATCGGCGAGCAGCCGCCCGCCAAGGACGAAATCCTCTTCGCACAGGATGACGCGCGCACCGCTGCGTCCCGCCGCAAGGGCCGCGGCCAGACCGGCCGGCCCGGAACCCGCGATCACCACGTCGCAATGCGCCCAGGCCTTGTCGTAGTGGTCGGGGTCGGAAACGCCAGAGGCGCGACCGAGGCCGGCGGCGCGGCGAATCGCCGGCTCGTAGATCGCCTCCCAGAACTTCGCCGGCCACATGAAGGTTTTGTAGTAGAAGCCGGCGACGAAGATCGGCGCGAACAACTGGTTGACCGACATCACGTCGAAATTGAGCGACGGCCAGCGATTCTGGCTGGCGGCTTCGAGGCCTTCATAGAGCTCGGCGGTCGTCGCCTTTGTGTTCGCCTCGCGCCTCGCGCCGCTGCGCAATTCGACCAGCGCGTTGGGCTCTTCCGAGCCTGCTGTCAGGATGCCGCGCGGGCGGTGATATTTGAACGAGCGGCCGACGAGCTTGACGCCGTTCGCGACCAGCGCGGAAGCCAGCGTGTCGCCCTTGAAGCCCAAAAACGCCTTGCCGTCGAAACGGAAGCTGAGCGCGGTCGAGCGGTCGATGAGGCCGCCGGATGTGAGACGGTTTGCCTGATCGCCGGCCATCACGCACCAACCTTGGCTGCGCCTGCGCCTGCAGCCGCCTCAACCGCCGAAATCTCATGCGTCAGCGTGTTGCGCGTGACCTTCAGCCAGGCCCGGCAGCCGCCGCCGTGATACCAGTGCTCGCTCATCACGCCGGCGATGTTGTCGCGCAGATAGACGTAGTCGTAGACTGCGTCCTCGCCGGCATCGGCCGCGGGGCGCTGCGGCTTGGCGTCGCCAAGATAGGTGAACTCGCCGAGTTCGCGTTCGCCGCATAAGGGACAGGTAATACGCATGATCTTCTGGCGGCCTCAGTGCAGGTTCGGTTGGGCGCCCTGGCCCTTCTCGTCGATCATGGCGCCGCGCTGGAAGCGGTCGAGGCGGAAGCGGGCAGCCTCCTTGTGCGATTGATCGCGTGCTAGAAGATGAGCGAAGACGAATCCCGAGCCCGGCGTCGCCTTGAAGCCGCCATAGCACCAGCCGGCATTGATGTAGAGGCCGTCGACCGGGCTCTTGTCGATGATCGGCGTGCCGTCCATCGACATGTCCATGATGCCGCCCCATTGCCGTAAGAGCCGCACGCGGCCGATCATCGGGATCAGCGCCATGCCGCCTTCGCAGACATCCTCGACCACCGGCAGGTTGCCGCGCTGGGCGTAGGAATTATAGCCGTCTATGTCGCCGCCGAAGACCAGGCCGCCCTTGTCCGACTGGCTGACATAGAAATGTCCGGCGCCGAAGGTCATGACATTGGGCAAGAGCGGCTTGATCGCTTCGGAGACGAAGGCCTGCAGCACATGGCTTTCGATCGGCAGGCGCAGGCCCGCCATCGCCGCGACGCGTGAGGAGGAGCCCGCCACCGCCATGCCGACCTTGCCGGCGCCGATATTGCCGCGCGAGGTCTCGACGCCGGTCACCTTGCCGTTGGCGTCGCGCGTGAAGCCGGTGACCTCGCAATTCTGGATGATGTCGACGCCGAGCGCGCTCGCCGCATGCGCGTAGCCCCAGACCACGGCGTCGTGGCGGGCCGTGCCGCCGCGGCGCTGCAGCAGCCCACCCTGGATTGGAAAGCGCGCATTCTCGAAATTCAGGAACGGCAGCATCTTGCGCAGCGCCGCCTGATCGAGCAGCTCGGCATCGATGCCATTGATGCGCATCGTGTTGCCGCGCCGGGCGAAGGCATCGCGCTGCGCGTCGGAATGGTAGAGGTTGAGCACACCGCGCTGGCTGACCATTGCGTTGTAGTTGAGGTCCTGCTCCATCCGCTCCCACAGCTTCATCGACAATTCGTAGAAGCCGGTATTGCCGGGCAGGCCGTAATTGGAGCGGATGATGGTGGTGTTGCGGCCGGCGTTGCCGGAGCCGATCCAGCCTTTTTCGAGCACCGCGACGTTGCGGATGCCGAACTCGCTGGCGAGGAACCAGGCTGTGGCGAGCCCGTGTCCTCCGCCGCCGATGATCACCACGTCATAGCGATCCTTTGGCGCCGCATCGCGCCAAGTAGGCTTCCAGTTCTTGTGGCCGGAGAGGGCGGCGCGGGCGAGCGAGAAGATCGAATATTTCATTGCGTCATTCCGAGGCCGCTCACCCGCAACGCTGGATTCTAGATATCCAGCGTGTGGTCGCGCTCCCACTGCGTGAAGTGCGAAGCATAGGAATTCCATTCCTGCTGCTTCAGCTTTAGATATGCCGACGAAAATTCCTCACCCAGCGCCGCCTTGAGCGATTTGTCGTTGTCGAACTCGCGCAACGCGTCAAGCAGGTTGAGCGGCAGTTTCGGCGCATCCGTGACGGTATGGCCGAACTGGTACATGTCGATGTCGTAGCGCTTGCCGGGGTCGGCTTTCGAGCGGATGCCGTCGAGGCCGGCGGCGATGATCACAGCCTGCAGAAGATAAGGGTTGGCGGCGCCGTCCGGCAGACGCAGCTCGAAGCGTCCAGGGCCCGGCACGCGCACCATGTGGGTGCGGTTATTGCCGGTCCAGGTCACCGTGTTCGGCGCCCAGGTCGCGCCCGAAATCGTGCGGGGCGCGTTGATGCGCTTGTAGGAATTGACCGTCGGATTGGTGATAGCCGCAAGCGCCGAGGCATGCTTCATGATGCCGCCGAGGAAGTTCCTGCCCTTGGCGGAGAGGCCGAGTTCTTCGGAATTGTCGGCGAAGACATTGGTCTTGCCGGTCTCGTCCCACACCGAGATATGCGCGTGGCAGCCATTGCCTGTCAGGCCCTGGAAGGGCTTGGGCATGAACGTCGCGCGCAGGCCGTGCTTCTCGGCAATCGACTTGACCATGAACTTGAAGAAGGAGTGCTTGTCGGCGGTCGCCAGCGCGTGATCGAAGGTCCAGTTCATCTCGAACTGCCCGTTGGCGTCCTCGTGGTCGTTCTGGTACGGGCCCCAGCCCAGCGCCAGCATGTGGTCGCAAATCTCGGCGATGACGTCGTAGCGGCGCATCACCGCCTGCTGGTCGTAGCAGGGCTTCGAGGCTGTATCGTATTCGTCGGAGATCGCCTTGCCATCGGGCGAGATCAGGAAGAACTCGGCCTCGACGCCGGTCTTGACATGCATGCCGTCGCGGGCGGCTTCGTCGATCACCCGCTTCAGCGTGTTGCGCGGCGCCTGGTCGACGAGCTTGTCATCCATCACGCAGGTGGCCGCCACCCAGGCGACGTCTTTCTTCCATGGCAATTGGATGACCGAATCCGGATCCGGCACCGCCAGCATGTCGGGATGCGCCGGCGTCAGATCGAGCCATGTGGCGAAGCCGGCAAATCCTGCGCCGTCCTTCTGCATGTCGGTAATCGCCTGCGCCGGCACCAGCTTGGCACGCTGCCCGCTGAACAGGTCGGTGTAGGAGATCATGAAATATTTGACGCCGTTCTCCTTGGCGAATGCGGCGAGATCGTTCCCCATTATAGTTCCTCGCTTATGTGATCTTGGAAGTTGTCCTAGAAGCCGTTCTTCCCCGGTATCCAGTTGGTGCCGGCCAAAGGCACGCCGGCCATGGCGGCGGCTTCGATGGTGAGCGCGACGAGATCCTCGGGCTCCAGATTGTGCAGGCTGTTCTTGCCGCAGGCGCGGGCAATCGTCTGCGCCTCCAGCGTCATCACCTTGAGGTAATTCGCCAGGCGTCGTCCGGCAGCGATCGGGTCGACCCGCTTCATCAATTCGGGGTCCTGCGTGGTGATGCCGGCCGGGTCGCGGCCCTCATGCCAGTCGTCATAGGCGCCGGCCGTGGTGCCCAGCGCATTGTACTCCGCCTCCCAGCGCGGATCGTTGTCGCCGAGCGCGACGAGCGCCGCCGTGCCGATCGACACCGCATCGACACCAAGTGCTAGCGCCTTGGCGACGTCGGCGCCATTGCGGATGCCTCCGGAGACAATGAGCTGCACCTTGCGGTGCATGCCGAGGTCCTGCAGCGCCTGCACCGCCGGCCTGATGCAGGCAAGCGTCGGCTGGCCGACATTCTCGATGAACACTTCCTGGGTCGCCGCCGTGCCGCCCTGCATGCCGTCGACCACGACGACGTCGGCGCCAGCCTTCACGGCGAGCGCGGTGTCATAGTAGGGACGGGCGCCGCCTACCTTGACGTAGATCGGCTTTTCCCAGTCGGTGATCTCGCGCAGCTCGAGGATCTTGATCTCGAGATCGTCCGGCCCGGTCCAGTCGGGATGGCGCGAGGCTGAGCGCTGGTCGATGCCCTTGGGCAGCGTACGCATTTCGGCCACGCGGTCGGAGATCTTCTGGCCGAGCAGCATGCCGCCGCCGCCAGGCTTGGCGCCCTGACCGACGACCACTTCAATTGCATCGGCACGGCGCAGGTCGCGCGGGTTCATGCCGTAGCGCGAGGGGAGGTATTGATAGACCAGCGTCTTGGAGTGGCCGCGCTCCTCCTCGGTCATGCCGCCGTCGCCTGTGGTGGTCGATGTTCCGGCGATCGTCGCGCCGCGGCCAAGGGCTTCCTTCGCGGGACCGGAAAGCGATCCAAAACTCATGCCGGCGATGGTGATCGGGATCTTGAGCTCGATCGGCTTCTTGGCATGGCGCGAGCCGAGCACCACCGAGGTGTCGCAGCGCTCGCGGTAGCCTTCGAGCGGATAGCGCGAGATCGAGGCGCCGAGGAACAATAGATCGTCGAAATGCGGCAGCTTGCGCTTGGCGCCGGCGCCGCGGATGTCATAGATGCCGGTCGCCGCGGCGCGGCGGATTTCGGAGAGCGTGTAGTCGTCGAAGGTCGCGGATTTGCGCGGCGTCGTGGGAGGATTGTGATAGGCCATTTCTGTCCTCAATACGCGTCGGCGTTGTCGATGTTGAAATTGTAGAGTTTGCGGGCCGAGCCGTAGCGCTTGAACTCCGATGCCTTGACGCCGGTCACGCCGGCCTTGTCGAGCAGGCCCTGCAGCAATTCGATATGCTCGGGCCGCATCTCCTTGGCGATGCAGTCGGCGCCGAGGCTTTCGACCTTGCCGCGCACGAAGAGCCGCGCCTCGTAGATGGAATCACCCAGCGCGTCGCCGGCGTCGCCCAGCACCACGAGGTTGCCGGATTGCGCCATGAAGGCCGACATGTGGCCGATATTGCCGTGCACGACGATGTCGATGCCCTTCATAGAGATGCCGCAGCGCGACGAGGCATTGCCCTCGATGACCAGCAGACCGCCGCGGCCGGTGGCGCCCGCATACTGGCTGGCGTCGCCCTTGATGACGATCAAGCCCGACATCATGTTCTCGCCCACGCCGGGACCCGCCGAGCCATGCACGGTGATCGCGGCGCCGTCATTCATGCCAGCGCAGTAATAACCGACGCTGCCGCGCACATCGATGGAGATCGGTTGATCCACACCGACGGCGACCGAATGGCTGCCCTTCGGGTTGAGCACCTCCCATGCGGTCTCATTCGAACCGGGCGTGAGCTTATGCAGCGCCTCGTTCAATTCGCGCAGCGAATGTTGCGAGAGGTCGAAGACCCTCGCATCGCCTTGCTCGCGCTCGGCCTTCGACATTGGGGTTGCCGGCATCAGCTCAATGCTCCCAGAAGTAAACGGTTGCGGGCTCGGGCTCCCAGACCCGCGCATTGTCTATACCGGGAAGCTTGGTCAGCGCGCGATATTCGGAGCCGAAAGCGACATACTGGTCGGTCTCGGCCATCACGGCCGGCTTGCAGGCGATCGGGTCGCGCACCACGCCGAACCCGTTCTTGGTGCCGACAACGAAGGTGAAGAAGCCATCGAGGTCGGAGAGGGTGCCTTCCAGCGCCTCGCCCAGATTCTTGCCATGAGCCATCCGGTTGGAGAGATAGGCCGCTGCCACTTCGGTGTCGTTCTCGGTCTCGAACTTCATGCCGTCGCGGATCAGTTCGCGGCGGACATTGTTGTGGTTGGAGAGCGAGCCGTTGTGCACCAGGCACTGGTCGGCGCCAGTCGAGAACGGATGCGCACCCATCGTGGTGACCGCCGATTCCGTCGCCATGCGGGTATGGCCGATCCCATGCGTGCCGGTCATCGCGCGCAGGCCGAAGCGTTCGACGACAGCTTCGGGCAGGCCAACTTCCTTGTAGATCTCCACTGCCTCGCCGGCACCCATGATGCGGATGTCGGGCCGGAGCGTCTGCAATACCTCGCGCGCGGCGTCGACCTTGTCCGGCGTGGTCCTGATCACCGCATGCGTGGACTTGACCGCGACGCTGACCGGCGCGCCGATCGCCTTGGCAAGCTCGGCGTCGAGGCCGCGGAAATCGCGATCGGGCTTCGGCGACTGCACGGTGATCTTGGCTTCATTGCCGGTGGCCGCGCCATAGATGGCGATGCCGGCGCTGTCCGGTCCGCGGTCGCTCAGCGACACCAGCATCTCCGACAGCATGGCGCCGAGCTTCGGCTCCAGCGCCTTGTCCTTCAAGAAAAGTCCGACGATTCCGCACATGCCAGCCTCCGGCGTTTTTTGGCTCTCAGATGATGTACTCAATGAGCGAGCCGAATTCAATTGGTATGAAAGAAATTTTCCTGTGGTTATATGTCGGACAGCGTATCATCCTCGGCACTATCGTCGTGGGGGCGCGACTTGTGAACCCAGATCGCATGGCGGATACGCGCGATTTTGTAGGCGTCGAGGATCGAGAACGCATAGATCAGGAAAGCGCCGGCATGGCGACCGATGAAGCTGGCGTCGGCCGGCGCCAGCTTGGTCGTTATCCAGCCAAGGATCACCATGAAGAACAGGAACTGCAGGCCGCGTACCGGCACGCCGAGCGTGACATGGCCGCTTGCCGGCAAAACGACCGCCGCGCCGAGCACGAGATAGGGATTGACGGGGGCAGGGGTGGCGGTTCCGTCGCTCATCAGGCAACCTCACGATTGCGTTGAATCAGTTTAAGAGCTGATTGGGCGTTGGTCCCGCGCCACCGTG